>NZ_OY781106.1:2400000-2747354 GCF_963676475.1 uncultured Celeribacter sp.
ATCCTGAAGAACGGCTGAGTGGACCGTGCGAAGACGGTTTTCGGAAGATTGCAAGTTTCGCTCAAACTTAGGTCGATCGGGCTATGGCGCAGGTGTCGTGCCGAGTGGTATCCAGCACGGTCCGCCAGTGGAGGGCCGAACCGATACTGGCTGTCTGCTTTATCGGCTTTGCTCTTCGGAAACGGACAGACAGCTTGATCCCGAGTTGGATATTCGTCGAGCGCGCAGTGGATGTCTTCTCACTCCCTCAATGTCGATCGATCAAGCTCCGGTAAGGTATCCTGTCTGGAAGTCCGCTTCTGCATGGAGCCGGGTCAGGCTTCGCGCCCGCAGCGAAGGTCGGCTTCCCGCCGATTCTGTTGAAAAACACCCGTTCGCGACCGCAGCAAATAGCGATCTGAAGAGTGCGCAAGCGCCTTTTCTGTTCAGGCTTTTCGTGTTTGCTGCGGTGCAGGAAGGATCTTGGCTAGTTTGCGGAGGTTTTGGACGGTGGCAGCGAGGATGGAGTGAGCCGGGACCGTGGCCCCAGTGGGGCCGTGAAAGCCCGAAGCGAACGTCATTTGCGCCACATGGTCCACGTAATCGAAGCCGGTTCAGGCCAAGGATTCTTTTGAGGTGGGCAAAGAGCATCTCAACCTTCTTTCGCAGCTTCATCGAGATCACATATTGCTCGGTTTCGGCGATCTCGCGAGCGACCTGGCGGGCGTCTTAGTGCTCTTCGCGGGTGATCTTGCGCGCGTCGGCGTTTGGGCAGCACTTGGGTTTGGAGGGGCAGGCCTGACAGACCTCCTTCAAGGCGCGATACCGCGCCGTGCCTTTGCCCGATGGTCCCCGGTTCGGGTCTGAGGAGTTGCGCCGGAACGGCTTCAGCTCGTGGCCTTCGGGGCAGTGCCGTAGGCCGTGTCTGCGATCAGACGCTCGGGATGCAGATCGAACTTTGCCTTCACGCGGTTCAGCATGGTCTTGGTCGACCCAACCTCGGCCTGCCGGATTGAGCGCGTCGCCTCGACATCGACGATGACCCCGTGATCCGTGTCGATCAGGTCGTTGTCGGAATAGCTGAAGAATGCTGGCCCTTTGCGTGCCGCGGTCCATTGGCTTGCCGGATCGGAATGGGACGTAAACTTGGGCTGAACCTCGCTGGCTGCCCCAAATGCGGCCTCATCCAGCGTGTCGAGATACTCGCGCACTGCCCTTGGCGCGTCGGCCGGATCAATCTGCTTCGCGTTCCATTCCTCCTTCGGCGTCGAGTTCTGCTTGTTGGCATCCGCCTCGATCAGACTGGCGTCGACGGCCATGCGCTGGCCGCTGACGAGGCCTTCTTCGATACACCGCGCGACAGTCGTTTCGAACAGGTGGCGCAGCAGTTCACTCTCGCGGAACCTGCCATGACGGTTCTTGGAAAAGGTCGAATGGTTGGGAACACGGTCGTTCAAATCCAGACGACAAAACCAGCGATATGCCAGGTTCAAATGCACCTCCTCGCAGAGCCGCCGCTCTGACCGGATGCCGAAGCAATAGCCCACCAGCAACATGCGGATCAGCAGTTCCGGATCGACCGACGGACGGCCCGTGTGGCTGTAGAAATCCGAAAGATGGGCGCGAATACTGCTCAGCTCGACGAACCGATCAATCGACCGTAGCAGGTAATCCTGGGGAACGTGATCCTCCAGCGAGAACTCGTAGAAAAGCGCCGGTCGCGCCTCTTGCCGCGGTCCCATCATCACCGGATCCTCCCACCCTATATAGAAATTGAACAGCTGACGGCCCTTCGATCAAGGGCGCGTTTTTCAACAAAATACGCCCTTCGTGTCTGATCACTTCCTCTCAGCCAACCACGTTTTCTGCCAGAGGTAATAGGCCGATTGGCTGATCGGCGGACCTTCAAGAACCGCGAGGGTTTTCCATATCTTTGTCCCTTTGTACCCCGCTTCGATCATTTGAATGGCGACGGCTTTTCGCAGGTCTGTCATGCTCGGTTTGCGCCCCAGACGTTGGCCACGGGCCTTGGCCTCTTGCAGTGCGATCTTGGTGCGGTGCGAGAAGCCTTTGCGGTCGAGGCGGTTGAGGGCGGTCAGCAGAGTGCCGATTTGGGATTGCCAATCGTCACGGCTGTCGAAGACCTCATCAAGGCAGCGAATATGAATGCCTATCTTCCGCGCGGCTTCCAGCGTGGCGGCGATGCCCTGTGTTGATAGATTGAGGTCGCTCAAAGACGGAGCGATCAGTTCCGAATTCGCGCTCATGGAGTAGAGCCAAACTGGCGGTACATTTGGCTCTTGTGGGTCGGCCCTAAAAATCCGGTCCGTCGGAATACCTTCAGATGCAAGCCGTGCAATCGCGAGCTGCCGATCCTCCGCGCTTCGCATTCCACAGATCACGCCATAGCGATTTTCGGACATCGGAGACCTTTCGGAGAGAGCTAAAAACGGAGCGTGCTTGTCCCGGACCTGCGAAACATCTACTACATATTGTGTTTCAGAATTTTCTTGACACTGAGATGCATGTTTATGGTCCAATGACTGTCAGTGGAGCAAAAGAGTGCACGAAACTCAAAACCTGAAATCGAATCAATCACAAGCCACTGTTTTAAATAACAAATTCAACCAACACTTTAGATCGAACCCATAAACGTGCACGTTTGGAGCATAAACGCGCAGCATAAGTCTGAACACATCCCAAACCCGAAACCCCACAACAGAAAAGCCCGCGCAAATTGCGCGGGCCCGCTGGTGATTTCACGGTAGATTTTCAGATGCGCCAGTGAAGCGCCGAACGGTGATAACAGTCCTCCAATTTTCCGGAAGGAAGGCGTTTCAGATACGAAGCATCGAACACCACCGCCTCGTTGGAACGATACTGATCGGTTTGCATTCGGGCGAACGCTTCTTGAAAAAAGCGGTGTCGGACCGATGCAACTTGGGCGATTTTTCCAACTTCTATAATACCACTCAATGTCAGACTTACCGCCTCGAACATCAAAATCTCCCCGCCTATTGGATGAATTGAAACCTGTTCCAGATCAACAAGACCGAGTTCAAGCAAGGAGTTTGCGCTCAACGGGTCACAACAGCCGTGGAGATCAATATTCATCAAGGCAACACCAAGGTCGGGTGTAAATATCTGAGCGAAATCTGCTCTCCTTTTCTCGTATTTTGAGCAATATCCATCTTACAGCGTAAGATAAATATTGCATCACTCTCTCAGCCCCCTCTTCCCACTTTCTCATCCCACAGATCGAAGATTTTCGCGGCCTAGAACAACGGCTCGAAATCCTCGATTGTAAACGGCGAATAGCCCGATGGTAGGGAGTTTCGGTCGGTAAACGCACGGCAGAAATGACAGGTGTCCAGCCGAACGTCCCTACTGCGGCTTGCTTCCACCAACGCGTCAATCAGCAGTTCGATGACAAGCCCCCAGCGATAAGAGCAAGCACGGGAGAGACGTCGATAGAAATCCATCGAACTAAGCGGTGTGAAGTCGAACCCGGCAGTATCACCATAGGCAAAACAAAGCCGGTTTAACTCCTGAACATCCGCGTCCCGCGCCAGAGAGATTTCGCGGAACGGCACGGGTCGGAGCAGATAGGCCAATTGCTCTTCGCTGTTGATGTGACCAGCCAGTTCGTCAACCCCGGACAGGATCAGCATCAGGGGCCAGTCGGGCTTTTTAAGAAGCGACTTGAAGCTATCGAGGATCATCGCCCTCCCTTCAGCGCTTTTCCTCGGAAAGATATGCTGACACTCGTCATAATGAATGCCGTGGACGCCTTGCTCCCGCGCGTGGAAGCCGACCATGTCCCAGATTTCGCGCTGCGTCATACGGCCCGATGTCGGCAAGCCAAATCCCTCTCGCAAGGTATGCACACCCAAATCTTTCCACGACATGGTCCCTTTGAGCATGACGCTGACGATACGCACGGAGCGTCCATCTGGCATAAGGGTTGATCCATCGTTGAGCTGATCAAGCTGGTGGCGGATTTCTCCGGTTTTGCCGATGCGCGACGGCCCCGTCACCATCAGGCCGCGTGCCTCAAAACTTTGGCCCGAAGAAGCTTTGGCCCAATAATCGGTAATCATCCACGAGATCCCCGCGCGCAAATCGTTTGCGCGCGGGAAGTCATAATGCAGGGCTTTAAGGGCTGAAATTTTCGAGGCCACGGCTGTATCGAGGAAACTCATTTCAGCTTCCCCGCGTGTTCCGGGCGACCGAATACGGCGCGCTCGTCCTGAGTGCCGGACGTCAGATCGCCCTCAATCGGCGGCTCGAATCCATCGCCAATGTCATATGCGAAGGGATCACACTCCAGATCCGCGAGCGTACCCGGCGCAACCGTGCCCTCGGTGATTTTCGGTTCTGATGACTGCATGCCAGCGGTGAGCACGGCAGCTTTCTTTCCGGCTTCCGCCCGCGTCATGTAACTCCGGGCAAGACCGTTTTCGATGGCCTTACTCTTCAGATAATCGAACCTTTCCTGGCGCAAGCGCGCCAGGCGAACACGCGTGTCCTTCAGATTGGCGGGATCCTTCCTGCGCAGTTCTTCGTAATGCGCCAGAACCTCAGGAATGGTCATATCGCGCATCTCTGTCCAGCTCAGATCCACGCAAATTGGGGCCGGATGCCCCTCGACAATGACAGTGACTTCATTCACGCAATCAGGATCACAAAATACAGCGACTTTGCGCTTGGTGCTGTCGCGGAATTTTTGAAGCTCGGGGGAGTTGTATGGCAGGCCGAACACTTTCACGCCTTCGTCAGTGATCATGGCTTCCTTGCGCCACCCGAGATGCAGCCGCCGATCCTGCGGAGATGGAACGGCGATGGCCCAGCCTTCCTCTGCTAGCTGGGTCGCGACGTGGATCGGGGAGCGCCCGAACACCGTTGTCCCATAGTGATTTTGGTATGGGTATTCGTCGATCAGATATCGCGTGATCAGGCGAAAGAGCTCTTCGCGGAAAATCACTGCATTCTTCTTGGCATCGTAGCCTTTGAGATGACCCGCTTTGCGCCCCGTGTAGCCATGAAGCAAATTGATGAGCTGGCTTTCCATCGTGTTCCACATGCGTTCAGCAAATGGCGTATCCCCAGAGTGATACGCTCTGACATCCACCACCTGAGCCCCAGAACCTAGAAGAGCCGCCTTCACAGATCCATTGCGCAGGCCGGAGCCATTGTCGTTCGCGACACAAGCCAACCCCACCGCAGGCATTGGATCGCAATCGCAGCCACACATGATTTTCTCGCGCTCTTTGCTCCGTGTCGCCATCCGCAGAGCATCCAAAGTGGCCTCATGGTTCGGGGCATCTGTCAGCGTCCAGCCGAGTGGCATCCGCGTCGCAACGTCCAGCACAAGCACCAGCCATAGCCGTGACGTCACATAGTCCTCTAATTCTTCGAGCGCCTCTTTGTCCTCCGCACTCAGCCCCGTCCAAAATCCGGTTTTCCTCACCGGGGTAAGAACGGACAATTTACACTCATCAACTTCAACGTCTTCGCCAATCATGAGAGCGCGGGTATCGGTGCTGCCCCGCGTGCGCGCATTCGTTGCCGCACGCTCTCCATCTCTGGCAATGGCGAGCGCCGTCGCGTTGATCATTGTGACATGGTCGGAAACCGTTTTGTGTGTAACGCAATTCAGCTCGCTTTGTTCGCGCACAGCGCGCCGTTTGTTTTCCAAGGTTATGAGTGTCTCTAGATGACTTAGAGCCACAGAGATCTGCGGCTTTTTCAGATCGAGATGCACCTCATCAATCGCCTGATCAATCAACTCGCGCACACGCCAATGGATACGTGGGGTGCGATTGCCTTTCAGCCAATTTTGATCGGCCAGCGCCATTTCATCAAAGACCGCATCGACGTAGCGCGTCCAATAGTCTCGCAAGGTGCGGCCCTTTGGCATAATTGCACACTCTCGCGTACTCCCACCGCGTGGTGTAATCCAGATCGGTCGATCCGGATAATGTGGCTGCGCGAGGTCACGGATCTTTCTACGGTTCTGCAATTTGGCGAGAGCGGGTCCCGTGATCTTCAGCCCCTCAGCCTCAAGAGCTTCGATACCAACCATCAATGCTTTGCGCAATTTGACTGTGTCACGCCCCTTCGCGTTCAACTGATCCCGATGGAAAAGCCCTCCCGCTTGGATGCGTGCGGACGCCAGGTTCCCGCGCACATTATGGTACGAGCGCGACGCGTCCGGTCGGCTTGAGCGGTCCAGAAACTGATCTGCCGTCCACATCTCAGACCGCCCCGTTACAACGTCTTCCGCACGGTATACTCCACCTTTTTGCGGGTAGAGGAAAAAGGACCTGCCGCCAGTCATCAACTGGGTGCCAGCAGGCACATGATAATTCAGACGCACACTCATTTTGCAGCCCTCCAGAGACGAGAGTTCGCCCCGATCACAGTGTTCATATTGGCTTTGAGTGCGCCCCGCGCGATGAGGCGGAGGCAGGATTTCATGATCACCCCATTGGGCAAGTCGATTACATTGAACAAATCAGAGACGCGCCAGAGCGTCCTGAGATCGTAAGCCGCTGCTTGCACAAGCGCATCTGCGCTTGGGTCGGGTTCGAAACAGGTAAAATGATGCATACGGCGCAGGTTGTCCCGGCGCGCGCGATTGTAGCCATCGGCATCTATGACAATGAACTTATGCGCCTCGGCTCGTGGTGCAGCTTGACGGATTGCCGTGATCTCAGCGATGGTCTGCGGCTTCGACAGGCTGGTCGCGTTGCGCACGAAAACGAAGCACGCCAGACCATTTCTCAGCGTGAGCCTCAGGTCGATGGTATGCCAATGCACCCCTCCATCCGGATGTTTGTATTGAAAACGCACAGGCTGGAATTCCACGTCATAGAATTTTCCGCTGCTCAGGGCTTCATGCGCGACAGCGGCCTCAGCCAAGCTCTCCGCCGCCCCGACTTTCGGGACAAAATTATTCGCAGCCGTCCGATACGTTAAGGCAACCTTTTGGCTCGTACTGCTTGTGGTCAACGGGTTGCGCACGCCAGAGAAAGGAAGGACCCCCGGAATATCTCCGACGGTGATTTTGCCCGCTGTTCTCGTCTTCGGCAAGTTGTAGGCCCAGCTATCGTGATCGATGATTTCGATTTTGTCGGTCATTATTTTGCTCGTTGTTTGGGCCTCCGGGCCCTGTTCATTTGTGGGTTAAAACACGCCGTCAGTGAGGCGTGGGTGCATCTCGTCAGCGGCCAGAAGGCGCGCCAACGCGTGGCCTCCGGGACGGTAGGCAAGTCGCTCGACTTCATTGCGTTTGAAGAATTTTCGGGCGACCTCACCAAGTGGGAGCGGCTCGACACCCTGCGCTGAAAGCTGGAGCTGAAGAGCTTCAAAATCGGCACGCCGCGTTCCGCTCAGAGCCCGCAGCAGGATATAGTCGCGTTCAAAAGCCTCCAAATCCGCGAGCGAGATCAGACGCCGTTTGCGATTGGACAGTCGCGCATCCTGCAACTGCGAGCCAACAAAGCCATGCTCTGCGAGGGCATGGATTGTCGCCACATTGCATCCCAGCAGCTTCGCGGCCTGAGCCGCCGTTACATGCCCTTCGGGGACCTGATCCAATTGGTCCCGGACCGCTGACAGCGATACGCAGAAATCCGGCAGTCGAAACGGTTCTTTGAGCTTTGAGACCAGCCGCAGATGACCTGATAGTGCCTGCGACAGCAGCCAGTGCGTCGTGCAGTGACACTGACGTGCGACCTCTGCCAGCGGCAGATCATCGGCCCCGAGATCCGACCGCACTTCGGTTACCGCCAGCAGACGCGAGACAAAATTCAGGATTTGATCCCGGTGAAGCATCGGCAAACTGCCCTCGCCCGCCGGGAAATGCAGGGGCATCATCCCGCTCTCAATGAGGCGTTCCATCGTGTAACGGTCGCAACCAAGGACCTCCCGCGCGATCTTGAGAGAGGAGAGCTTTTTCTCCTCACCAATGGCCGCGTCCATCACCGTGGCTGACACAAGCATCGCCCGGTCACTCAAGCCGTTCTTCATCTCCGACGTGAGCTCGCCGCTGCGCTTAAGCTGGCGCGTAAGCGTGGAAATCGGAATGCCTGTGCGCTTTGAAGCCACACCGACAGTTAGGACACGCGGCGCCCCGCAGGTTTCGCCTAGGAGCGAAGTACCTTCGGGCACATAGAAATGATTCAAAACGTACTCACGTATGAAGTGCCGCAACACGTCGAAATCACGATCGTTTCGCCGTGCCCGCAGTTCCGCGATCACCGGGCCAAAGATTTTCGAATAATCTGGTTTCTGGGATTTGGGCGCCGACGTCCGGATGGTATCAAGCGCATTCCGAAAGGCCTCCGCTCCGTGTCTTGCAAGCTCATACCCTCCCGCACCAGCCTTGATCAGCTCGGGAGCAGAGAGTAGATGCGGGCGCGCTTTTGACCCGAATTGCAGCAGAGTTCCGAGGGCCTCGCAAAACGAAGAGACAACGTGAAACTCGAAGCCGTCGAGCCAAGCCTGTCCGCGCCCCAACCTGATCCGATCTGCGAGGTAGACCTCTAAGCTAAGGTCTTCATCTGCCACCTCGGTGATTTCGCCCGGCACCCAACCTTTGATATGCTGCGCAAAGTCATGGACGGATTTGCTATTGCCCGAGGCCTCCAATGGGACAAGCGCCACCCTATGCTTTAAACAGCAATGCAAGCTCGACACCTGCCAGACGCCCTTTTGAAAAGCGCCGTCACGGGCATCATGCGCGCGGCCTTCGAGCACGCAAGCGGGACAGACCTGCCCGCCTGAGCGCGTGAACGCCGTGGCTTTGATCCACTCCGCTCCAAGGCGAAACCAGCCTTGTTGATCGAGGCAAGGCGTATTGAAGCGAAGTGTGTCGAACGCGACGCCGGTGAGCTCGGCAATGTGTCCGATCTCAGCGTCACATCCATTACATAACTTCAAAACATGGATACGCTGGTCGCTGCATAAGGCTTGCAGAGATGCATAGCCGTTGTTTTGGGCAGCACGACTGGCTAGCGATGTGGCCGCTTCGCCATCCGCCAGTCGCGTCGCAATCGGCAAAGGCGCTCGACACCCGTGCACGACCGCATCCCGCCCGCCTCGCGCGGGGGATTTACTGATTTTTTCCATTTTTGATGAGCAGTCATGTCAAATGCGGCGCATCCGACACCTGCTGTCCCTTCATTCCGTTTCAGACAGGCCTTCCGGCGGCGCAGACGCCGTCGAAAGGTTGACAATTCGCTGGATGTGGGAGATGAATAAGAAAATCGTCGCTAATCGATTTCACGAGGCCTTGGGTTCCTACGCCCAAGGCTTCAACTTATTCGGTCCACATGCACAAAAACACTCGCTCTATCGTAACGATAGGGGATTGTTTTCGATGCTTTTGGATGATTAATATCTTACGTCTCTAGATCATTTTGATCTCCATATCTATCGGCGAATAAAGTTTCGACGGGGGTAGACAAAGCCGTCGCAAGCGCGTGCTCGACACGCCGCGAGCGCGACGTCCCCAGACTGACTTCAGAGACAGAATGGGGCTTGATTCCCAATTCTGCCGCGATGTCAGAAAAGCTAGAGCCAGAAATGCGCAGGGCGCACTTGATCTGCTCATGCCGCACCCTATCGACGCGCATGCCATACCCTTTCAAACCGTGTTTTGTCGGTGGAGAGAATCACTGATATTGCGAATCGGGTCAAGCGTGAAATTCAATTAAACCACTGAAAATAAATGCATTATCACCGTGGAAAGCGCCCAATAATCACCGTGGAAACCTTCTCTGAAAGCGGCAGAGACAACAAAAATACTTTGTTCATAAATAGATACGATTTTGCAGAGGCCGCACGACGTTTCAGCAAAGACCCCGATACATGATTAAAAAAAATGAGGCGCTGACGATCCACAGCCAGCGCCTCATTGATATGTTTCTTAAGTATCTGAATCTTCCCCTGTCGACGACAAAACCTCCTGCAAGCTCTGCTCCAAGAGCTGGAGAATGCGCGGCGGCATTTCATCAATGCTCCACGCCCTGCGCGGATCGGGCCAGAGTTGGTCGAAAATTTCTTCTGTCATGACGACATAGGCAACCCTGCCATGGTGACGCAAAAATGTTGGCCCCTTGTCGGCCTGTCGCGCCAATTTCAACGCGTTGTATTGAAGCGTCTCAACGTCGAAACGACGGCCTTGGAGTGGCGGGAGTTTAGAGCGATCCATAGATTTTTCCTTTCATCGGCGCACGACACTGGTCACGGAGAAGTCCGTGTTGGCGTGCGAGCGAGATGGAAAATCTAAGTCATGTGTCTGCGTACCATGTGTGCCGGAATGTGTCATCCCTGTTTGACGCTAAGCGTCACGCTGGACATCGCAGGCCCGATTACCGAATGCGCATGTTCCTATTACCCTCAATTCATATGAGTCGATTTCCACACTGTCTTTCCTCTGCGCTATACGTCAGTCGCGCCCCGAAGTCGTTGCCGCTGTTCTTTGACCCTCCCGATGGCAAGGGCATGCTCGAGCCCGATGTGCAGTTGCCGACCATGCGTGTGAGCGCGGAGGTGACGGAGGATTACGTCGCGCTGCGCCTAACGCTACGTGCCCTTCCGATGGAGCTTTTGCGCCCAACCATTCCCGGCCTGACACCGCCGCATTGATGCAAGATACTCAACGCATCTTACCGCCTGTTCGAACGCTGAGTGGGTGAGGTAACCCCGGGCTTTGGCGTTGATCAAGTCGCTCGGAATCCACACGCTTGATCCGCTCCTGGCGCAACGAATTGGCAAGACGCCAACCTCCCCAGACCGATTGAATGACCTGTCCCCAGCGTTTACTCCCTCCCAAGCCAATTTGCCGAACACAGCAGTGAGCCCCTTGCACAGTTTCGCTAGCGGCGCATGTCGCTCACTAACGACCACGCCATCGGCCCTGAACGTTTCGCGCTAGAATTGTGGCTGCCGGACGAGGCATTGCACCAAGACCAGAACGATTGCGAGCGAATCGGCCCCACGAAGAACGCCACATATTCTTATTGGCAAACGGTAGCAGAGGAAAAGCGTACTGCATTTGGGAGATTTCCATCAGTTACAGGCACTTTTTTCAACACAATTCAGCCCAGACCAACACTCGGAAAGACAATTATAGCGCCCCCAACAAAGCGCACGTCTTCCATGTTGACAGATCTAAACAAAACGGTAACAGTTACACTATCCGGTCTGGTTTATTGAATTGAAAGAATTTCGCGCTATGGGTGAGTTGATCGTAAACACTGAAGGTCAGAGAACTCGTGACTTGTCTTGCGGCGCTGTCCCATCCCGAGTTTTAAAAGAGATTTTAGAGATCGACTTTGAGGTGCTTCTCGAAGCCGTCGCTCCGAAGATGCCACCGGTTGATTTTGGCAACGAAGGCATCACAGGCAAGATGCGTCTGGCGAGCGCGGCTTTGCGCAATCACCTGTCCCTAGTAGAGTTCAGAACACTGCAATCCCATGTTAGCGATACGGTCCGTGGACTGGTGATCTATGGTCTCGCGATCGATCTGGAGACCGCGGATATTCCAACCGTTCTTGATACGGTCCGGCCTTTCGCCTCTGACATTCATTTCGGCGTTCGGGAATGGGCGTGGCTTGCTGTACGGCCCCGCTTGGTAAGGGATCTTGATCAAAGCATCGCTGCACTTGCGCCGTGGACGCTTGAACGAGATCCGCTTCTCCGCCGCTTTGCAGTAGAGGCATTGCGTCCACGCGGCGTCTGGTGCAAGGCCATCGCCGATTTGCGTGCGACGCCCGAGCTTGGATTGCCACTTTTGCAACCGATGCGCGCGGAACCAGAGAAATATCCCCAGGACTCCGTAGCAAACTGGTTGAATGATGCAGCCAAGGATCAACCCGCATGGGTGGAGAACCTGTGCAGATCCTGGCTGAACCAAAGCGATGGCGACAAAAACACAGCACGGATTGTGGCTCGCGGCATGCGTTCCATCAAGGAGCAACTCAAAACCTAACACTATCACTTTTGATTTTCCGATCTGCCAGATCCTGCAAATGAGGCTTGAAGATGAAAGACCAACTTCGAAAGTGGAAAAACGCACATCTGAACATTGTGCCAAACTTTGTTGTACGTCATATCGCCCTAAAGCGGATGGCCGAGCGAAACTTTATGACGCCGGGAATCCACTACAAGATTGCCTCTTCTCAAGAAGAACTTGAGAGCGCCCTCACACTTCTTCAAAGGTCATATGTTGAACGTGGCATTGCCGGTTCCAAGTCGTTTCGGATGAAAATTCGAAACATCCTTCCTACGACGACCACCTTCATCGCCCTGAGAGGTGACACAGTTGTCGGAACTGTATCGCTGATCGAGGATTGTGAACTTGGCTTACCGATTGAGCAGGTTCACGCCTCGGACGTGGCCCGGGTGCGTAACAGGCACCGTAAGTTAGCCGAGGTTGGCGCTCTTGCACTTGAAAAGTCTGAGCGGCGCTCTGCTATTTCTATTATGCTATTCAATATGCTGTACCGCTGGGCGCGCAACTGGCGCCACGTTGACGACCTTCTGATCGGCATCCATCCATCGGCACGGCACTTCTACGCCGCCGTGCTTCAGTTCAATCAGATCGGCTCCTCCCGTTCGTATGAAGCTCTAAACGGCGCAGCTTCGGTTCCGATGGTGTTGGATGCTGCCGGCGCACAAATGCGATTTCATCGGCTCTATTCCCACAAAATCATAGATCGGAGTACGGGGCTATCCTTCTACGATCTTTTCTGCGCGCCTTGCGACCGTTTTGATTTCTCGTGTCATCCGGATTTCAGATCTCTTTCTGTCGCGACCAGCCCGCTTCAACAGGGCGATGTGAGTGCGATGGTAAGCGACCTAGCTCGCCTGGAAGGCGGGCTTGCCGAAAAGGAGATCCGTATTCTGCAACAGTATTTCCCTAAGCTCAACCTCGCCCACACCGACACAGCCTCACAACCGGAACCTTCTCATGCTTGGTGATATCCCCCGCGCGCTTTGGTACGAAGCCACAGCATCCGATTCTTTGCCCCGCCGGCCAGAGCATGAATTGGTCATGAATGACTCCAACACAGTAACTGACTATACGTCCTGCGGAACGGAAGGCGGCGCGCTTTTCGGACCATATCTTTACAATGCAGTGCAAGTCTCCGCCCGAGTGCAAGCCGGTGATCTGGTGCTGGACCTCGGCTGTGGGTCTGGCCAGTTGCTAAATCTCATTGCGCAGTGGAACCCGGCAACGCAGTTTCGCGGTGTTGATCTTGCACCCAACATGCTGTCCAAAGCTCGCGCGACCGCTGCGTCATCAAGCCTGTCCAATGTCGATTTCATCCAGTCCGACTTTTCCACGCTTGAGAGCATCGCGGATGGATCAGTCGATGCGGTAATCTCGTCTATGGCGCTGCACCATCTGCCGGACCGCATAGCACTATCTCGCTGCTTTGCCTCCATCGGCAGGGTACTTCGTCCCGACGGCGCGCTTTATCTTATGGATTTCGGGCGGCTACGCAGCGACAGATCACTTGAGATATTTGTCGGCAAAGTTGCCATATCCGAGACAGAGGCATTGGCAGAAGATTATCGCGCAAGCCTGCACGCCGCCTTCACACCTGAAGATTTCCAGACCGAGATTGCTCGTTTGGGTCGACAAAGTGTCGAGTTCTACCGAACACCACTTGCGCCCTTAGCAATGGTTGCTGCAACACCACCACGCAGCACAGTGCCGGGCCGCAATGCTCAATTTCGTCAAGCAGTGCGCCGATTAAACCGAACGCGCCGAGCGGAGCTGGCGCAGTTGCGAATGTTCCTTAGTATCGGTGGCCTTGGGTTTCCACGATGAAACAGCGTGCTGCGAACCGCCCCCATCCGACGGACGAAGGTAATGTCCGGAAGAAACTTGAACAAACACTGCGAGAATGCGGCCTAAGTGGTTGCCTTCTTAGCGAAGACGAGACTGCCGCGAGGATGCAGGACACATGCCTCCACGCTCGATCCGAGCAGTCCCTTGTCCTGACAATTCACGACAAAGAAGAGGTTGTGCGGTCGCTGTCTCATGCCCGTACTATCGGCGCAACTGTTCATCCGGTGTCGAGCGGGCACAATTGGGGCTACGGAACGGCACGACCGGGACGGGGTGCGGCTGATCTCATACTCGATCTTTCGCCGATGAACAAAATCCTATCATTTGACGATGAGCTTGGCATTGTACGGGTCGAGCCAGGCGTAACACAGGGTCAGCTCGCAGCTTTTCTTACGGAAAAGGGTGCGCGCTTTATGGTGCCCACGACTGGCGCCGGACCGGATTGCAGCCTGATCGGCAATGCACTGGAGCGAGGCTATGGCATGACTCCGATCTCGGATCATTTTCAAGCCGTTCTGGGTATCGCTGCGATCACCGGAGAAGGGCGCATCTACCGCTCTGCCCTTCAGAAGAGCGATGCTCCCACTCCTTACAGGTGGGGGGTCGGTCCTTATCTCGACGGCATATTCAGCCAGTCAGGGGGAGCTGTGGTGACGGAGATGGTACTGCAACTCAAACCACGGCCCGAACGGGTCGAGATGTTTGTCTTCTGGCTGTCGGAAGCTAGCGCGCTTGGCGGGACTGTCGAGGCAATGCGCACGCTTTGTACCCAGTCTGGCCTTGAGATCGGCGGCATTAATCTGATGAACAGCGCCCGGATCGAAGCAATGGCAGGCGCCTCTGCCACGCGCGGATGCCCTTGGGTCGGAACCGGTGTTGTATTTGGTAGACGCCAGGTGGTTCGGGCCGGACGGGGTGTCATTCGGAAAGCACTTCGGGGCCAGATACAAGCACTACGCTTCATTAATGAGGATACGCTGCGCATGGCCCGTCTGGCGGCCGGCCTGCCGCCTTTGGCCCGGTTGATCCCGGCAAAGTTGCTCGACATGGTTCGCTCTGTGGAAGCGGCACATGAGGTACTTTCAGGTCATCCAAACGCTTTTGCGCTGCAACTGGCTTATACCGGGTCTGACCGGCCCTTCCCCAAGGCAGGCATTGGCGCAAATCCAGCTCAGGACGGCTGCGGGCTACTGTGGTATGCTCCGATTGTGCCTATGCGCGGTGATGCAGCCCATACCTACGTCGATTTCGTGACGCGGACCTGCGCGGCGCACGATTTTCTGCCTCCAATCACCTTCTCAACATTGTCTGCCTCGGCATTTGACAGCACAGTGCCACTGCTTTTCCCGCGCGACGCAGAAAACAGCGCGCGCGCCATGACCTGCCTTCGCGCCCTGATCTCCCAAGGCCGGAAGCTGGGGTTCGAGCCATATCGGTTTCACGCCGATCTAATGGATGAGGCAACTTCTGCCGCACCTGATCACTGGTGGTTAGCAGAACGAGTGCGCGCCGCGCTTGATCCGGACCGCCTGATCTCACCTGGCCGGTATGCGCCTTCGAACGACACATTTGATCGAAACCCGGATTTCATTGGGGGAGGATTACATTGACATCCATCGCGCTCATTGGAGGCGGGCTGGCTGGAAAGCTCGCAGCACTTTATTTCTCGCGCAGTATACCGGATGCTCGTATCTCGATCATTGACCCGGAAAGGGAGGGATTGCCGATTGTCGGAGAAAGTACGGTCGAAGTTACCGTGCAATTTCTCAAGTCTCTGGGCTTGGGGGACTATCTTGAAGAAGAACATCTGCACAAATACGGCTTAACTTACTATTTTCGGCTACCTTCAGGGGGGCGTCTAATAACCACGCCGAGTATGTACAGCACGAGGCACCTGGGGTCATTCGCCTACCATCCTATAACCTAAACAGGCACACGTTCGACCGTGAGCTTGAAGCGCGTATTGCACCTCTGGTCACCCGCATCGTCGGCAAGGTTCAGTCGGTAGACCTCGACACTGCTCCTAAGCCACAGCTCAGTATACAGCGTAAAGATGGCACTGCCGAACGGCTGACTGCTGATCACGTCATAGATTGCTCGGGTCGCACACGCCTCATGGTTAAACAGTTCGACCTGCATAAAACCCCGCCGTATCAGCGCAATTCCTACTGGTTTCGGCTGAAAAGCTTTGATCGCTCAATCCTTGAGGGGATGAAACTTGAAAAGTTGCGCCAGCATTGTTTCAGTTCTTACTATGTCACCCACCATTTCTACGGACATGGCTACTGGATTTGGATTATTCCTATGCGTGCACAGGATGGTGGTGACATGGCGAGCATTGGCATCACCTATCGCGCGGATGTGTCAGGTGAACATGCCATGGACATGGACAGGTTCTGCGCTCTTCTTGAACGAGACCACCCGACGCTTGCACGATTTGTCCTTTCCGGTGAAATGATTGATCAGTCACGCTACTTCAACTACATGTATGAGGCGTCGTCCTATTACTGCCGTAAGGGGCGGTGGTTCCTTCTTGGCGACAGCGGTTTTACCTTCGACCCAGCAAACAGCGCAGGGATCGCCTATCTCGGGCACCAGATTCCGCAGATTGCCTCAATGATCCTCAAGGCAAGTGCCCAGGAACTGACACCCTGCTATGTCGATGCGCTCGAAGGCCATTTGTTGTCACAGTTGGCACTTCAAGACCAGTGGTCGCAGTGGTACAGTATCATGGATGACCCAGTGCGTATGGCCTGGACCCTGTTGCTGGCCAATATGGGGTATTTTCACCTTGTTGTGCCGAACTACGTATCCGGTCGCTTTCTGAACGCAGGCGTGGCGCGACAGGTTGCAAAATTACTTCCACGCCATACTCCAGAGACTGAGCCGCCGGTCGAACCTTTCCCTCGGATCATGGCGCATCTTGCGAAAGCGCCGAATTCAGAAGATATCATTGCTCGCACTCCTGCGCTTTACGAAAAGACGATTCCCTTTTCTTACTACCGTCCGGACGACATTCCGCGAGGACGGCTGATAGCCAGTTATTTTAGGAAGCGCGCGATGCTACGTATGATCGCGTTAGGGATGTTGTCGCCGCTTCGCCGACCTTCGCTCTGGCTGCTTGCATTGGTCGAATCCGGGATAGCTTTGGGTGATCTGGTAAAAGCTGGAACGATCTGGCTTGCTCCGAGGGTCTATGAACGCGCAGATAAACCTGAAGCAGCGGATGCCAGCGCGTTCTGCCCACCGCAAGCCTTCCTGTTCCCTCAAGAAGGAAACGAGGATAAGAGACATGCATATTTACCGTCCTCCTCCGAGGCCGACGCGCCGCAATCTGAGCAATCGGCCATGTCGGGTAAAGACATGGCAAGTGTGCAGTTGTGATGCTCGCCTATCCACAACAACACCTCTCTCAGAGCGCCCGCCTGCCTGCGACCACACGCATCTCGCCGCAGAGTATCCTGATTGCTGCGGGCGGTGCGACATCAGAGTCTCTAACTCGCTTGTCGTTAGACCGGCTAGCCGTGGAGGGGCCCCGCCTTCGAGCTCTGAGCCACAGCAATTCCAACGCCGCGCTGGCTGACGCTCGACGTGCCGACGCTATTGCACGCAGGCTAGGGAATGCCGCAGTCGAAGACAGACCGCTTCTCGGACTGCCAATGACGGTAAAAGAAGGGCTTAAATGCGCTGGTGCGCCCTGGACGATGGGTAGCAGCATCTTCCGCGACCGGATCGCGACCGAAGACGGGACCGCTGTAGCCCGACTACGCGCTGCAGGCGCCGTGATAGTCGGCCAAGGCAGCATGGCTGAAATGGCACTTTGGGCAGAGACAACGAACCGACTAACAGGTCAGGCCCGTCACCCCGCCGATCTATCGCGTAGCCCCGGCGGCAGCAGTGGTGGCGATGCAGCTCTGGTAGCCGCAGGTGCAGTAAACGCCGCGCTTGGTGCGGATGGCGGTGGATCGGTGCGCATCCCTGCGGCGTGGTGTGGCCTTTATGCACACAAGCCCAGCATGGGCCTGGTGCCGCTGACTGGGCATTTCCCCATGGACCGAGGTGCAGAGGCCGAAGGCGCGGCACTTGCTCGCTATTTCTCTCCAGGCCCGATGTGTCGATACGCAGAGGACTTATGGCCGATCTTGTCTGCAATCATGGGTCCTGACGGGATACAGCTGGGCATAGAAAACCCGCTTGTGGAACTTGCACCCGATCCCACCTTGATCAACGGAATAAAAATCTGGGTCCTATCCGAGCCAGTCTTACGCCGAGGCTCAGCAGTCGAGGCTGCTCAGCAATGTTCCGTTTCAAAAGCAGCCGAAATTCTAGAGCGTCAGGGAGCGCATCTTCATATGGCACCGGTACGGTTGCTTGAGAGAGGCTTTGACTTGTGGTTGGCCCGACTGATGACGGCGGGGGACCACACTGTCGATCTTTCGCGTCTGATCGGTGGAGGATCCAGGGTTCCGATCCTGCGAGAGGCGTGTTGTCAACTCGTCGGACGAGGGCGCCACAGCTTTCCAGCCTTCGTGCTGGCCGCACTTTCGCAGGTCGATCCGCGTCCCGCTGGACACTGGCAAAAACTGGCGCGGGAGGTCGACAATCTCGAGGCCGAGATTACAGATATGCTCAATCCCAACAGCCTTTTGCTTTGTCCGCCGGTCACCGGTCCCGCACCTCGTCATGGCATGACCATGAGACGCCCCTTTGACATCGCTCTTTCGGCTATTTTCAACGCGCTTGGCTTGCCTGCCACCGTGGCCCCGGTCACGATGGGGCAGGATGGCCTACCCCGCAGCGTCCAGATCGTTGCGCCACGTCGTGCTGACCATCTGTCGATTTCCGCTGCTCTCTGTTTGGCGCAAAATGCCTGACCGATACCCGAAGCATTCCCTTCCCAACTATTAATGGACAAAACTATGACCAAATCCCTGCTTTTCCTGACTTTCTCGCCGCGCAGCGCCTCCAATTCCTCGGGGCTCGCTCGAAAGTTCATCGATCAATGGAAATCGGCCAACCCCGATGCACCGATTGTCGAACATGACTTTGGTCAAACTCCGATGGCCGGTCCTGATCAAGCGTGGATCGAGGCGAACATGACACCAAAGGAGCAGCGCAGCTCAGCGCAGCGCGCGACTCTTGCGGCCAGCGACAAGGCTATCTCCGAGCTTCGCGCGGCGACGCACGTTGTCTTGGCGACTCCAATGTTCAATTTTTCCACGCCATGGCAATTGAAATCCTACATCGACAACCTTGTTCGCAATAACGAGACCTTCGGCTTTGACCCTGAGACAGGTCCAATCCCATTGCTCGATCAGAAGAAGAAAATGAAAGTGATCTGGAGCTCGGCCTTCGATTATGCGGTAGGGAACGATATGAAAGCGCTGGATCAGCTTACACCTTACATCTCCACGATCTTTGGTTTCATGGGGGTGACTGATATTTCTTTTGTTGGCTCTGGGAATGCCTGGGCTTCGACTGAAGTCGCCCATCAATTCCGCAGCAAAGCTGAGAACGAACTCGCCAATGCCGCTCCAACCTGGTGACGGCACTTTGGAACGGGCGAACGCGAGGCGCAGGACTAGTTACTATGATATCGCACGTATTGGGTTAGTAGCAATGTTCTTGATCCTGTTCAGCCAAGGGCCAGGTCTGAGCGGATTTATGGAGCAATGGTGGCTAGTGCTCGTTGGCCTTGGTGGTGCGCTGGTCGCAAACTCGACTGGGATCGGTGGCGGAGTTGTTTTCGTTCCTGCCTTCGATGCACTAGCGATCCCGGAAGGCCACATCGTCGGGACCAGCCTGCTGATCCAAAGCTTTGGAATGAGCATGGGCGCCTTGACCTATCTTTCGCAGGGCAAGGTTCCGGTGGTGCCTAGGCTTGAAGGCGGCGGTACTACGCAGCTGTCATCAATTGGGATCGTCCTCACAGTCTTGCTCCCTTCCCTCATCGGATATTGGGCTGCGACTATGGGTGGCGTTCGCCCGGACTGGCCCCTTGCGCTGATCTTTAAGGTTCTGTCCCTCGGTCTTTTGACAGCTTTGCTAGTCACGAATTTCGTACGCCTATTGCCTCACCGGAAAATTTGCATAGGAACGGATGGTATCATACTGTGCTTGATTGGCCTGATTGGTGGCGCCTTTGTGGGCTGGATTTCGATTGGTGTTGGCGAACTGCTTGCGATATACTTGATGCTGCGCGGCCTGCGGGCAGTTGAGGCGATCGGCCTTGCCGTTATCGTGACTGCACTTTGCGTGTTGCTGGCAAGAATTGGTTTGCCTACTTCGCAAGGCGTTGACTTCGATATCGCGCTTCTTGTGGCGCCGGGCGCACTTTTGGGTGGCTTCCTTGCACCAATTCTGCTCAATTATATTGGTGAAGCTCGTGTGAAATGGTTCTGTGCTTTTTGGATAGTGGTATCAGCAACGGTCATGTAACCTTAGGAAAGACGCACTGCTATGGGACGCGATGGCGAAAACCCTCAGAAATTCAAAGGTGTTGATCAGCGTTTTGCAGTAGCGACACATGCGATGTGTGTCCTTGCAACCCGAGGGCAGGCGATATCCAGCGCGCAGTTCATTTCAGAGAACATCTCTGTCAGCGCGATTATTATTAAAAGGGTCATGCGCCCGATCGTCGTTGGAGGTTATGTTGAAGCAGTCGTCGGCGCGGTTGGAGGTTACCGACTTATTCGCGATCCTAATGAGATTAATCTTTGGTTGATACTTGAAGCGATCCAAGGAAGCGGCCCGTTTTCTAAACGCTTTGGAATGCCTGAGTCAAACTGTGATGAAGGTCGCGCCATTGATCAGGTTGTTTATGACCTCTACTCTTCGCTTGATGTGATGATAGAAGAGCGTTTAAGGGCTGTTTCCTTAGCTAGCATTCTGCAATCGGCTATGTCCCAGCAACCCCCCAAATAAATTTCCACGATTTTCGGACATATGTTGAGCATCATTGGTCACATGACGTCTTTGTGTAGCTGAGCTAGCAAATTAAGATTCAGATTCTCTCCAATTTTGCGTAGAATACGTAAGCATGTTGCCTCCCCCTAATGGCTTACATTTCCAATTTTTGTGTGATGGCGAATTCGTCTGACGCAAAACTTCCGAGAGACGAGTGCAGTCTAAAGCGTTTCGAGCAAAGTTTGAATTATTAGGTTTGCCCAGCGTTTTGCTTTGTACTTCACCCTTTGTGGTAGGATCATGAACATGCCAGCAACGTTGCCAAAGCAACTCCGGGATCGTTTTGCGCGATTGATCAAAGACGGCTTGTCAGGGAGAGGGGCGTCGCGACGTCTTTAGTTGTCCGCCACGCTCTGCGCGGATCGGGCCAGAGTTGATCGAAGATGTCTTCTGTCATGACGACATAGGCAATCCTGCCATGATGACGCAAAAACGTCGGCCCCTTGTCGGCCTGTCGCGCCAATTTCAACGCGTCGTATTGCAGTGTCTCAACGTCGAAACGACGGCCTTGGAGTGGCGGAAGTTTAGAACGATCCATAGATTTTTCCTTTCATCGGCGCACGACACTGGTCACGGAGAAGTCCGTGTTGGCGTGCGAGCGAGATGGAAAATCTAAGTCATGTGTCTGCGTACCATGTGTTCTGGGATGTGTCAGCCCTGTTTGATGCCGATCTATATGCTGGACATCGCTTCCCAGCTTAGGCCTGATTGCCGAATACAGATGTTCCCATTACGTTCCATTCATGCGAGTCGATTTTCACACTGTCTTTCCCCTGCGCCCTGCGCGGGTGCATGAGGTCTATGGCCCCAGCTCCATGAGCTTTGCCGCCATGGCAGCGGCAGGCGCGTGCCTGTGGATCCGGGAAAGCTGGCACTCTGACACACTCATGTCTCAGGGACTTTTGCCGATCTTCAACCCGGCACGTCTGTTGCTGGCCCGCCCCAAGGATCAAACCGATGCGCTCGCCGTCGCCGAGGAGGCGCTGAAAGACGGCGCGCTGCCCTTTGTCGTCATCGAAATCACCCGCCCGCTGAACCTGCGCGAGGGGCGGCGGTTGCAGCTCGCGGCCAAGGCAGGCGGCACCACGGGGCTTTGCATCATTTCCGACGGCATGGGGTCAAACGCCGCCGAGACTCGTTGGCATGCCGCCTCGATCTTTGACACACAAAGCGAGGACTCGACTCTGATGCGATGGGAAATTAAAAAGAACAAATCGGGAACACTTGGGGCCTGGAATGTTCGATGGGATCAAAAAACGCGTCGTGTGCATGTGGTTTCCCCGGTTGGCGAGCGACCGGGTTCTGCGCGCGCGCCCAGTTGATGGCCCCTTCGCAATCACGCTCAAGTCGAACAACACCGAACGGATTTATTGCCTCAATAAGACTGCCGAAGGCTTGGGCCTGACGCGCGGCATGAGCTTTGCCGACGCCCGCGCCTTTTGCCCCGACCTGATCAGCCAACCCGCACGCCCCGATCTCGATGCCCGGTTCCTCGCCATGCTGCGCCGATGGGCGACGCGCTATTGCCCTTGGGTGGGGCGCGATGGCGAAGATGGCTTGGTGCTGGATGTCACCGGATCGACGCATCTTTGGGGAGGCGAAGCGGAGATGCTGGCGGATATTCAAGATCGCGCGCGCCGCACCGGGTTGACGCTTCGCTTGGGATGCGCGGCGACCCGAGGTGCTGCTTGGGCCTTTGCGCATTACGGGACGGGAGAGGAAGCCCTCACCGATCTGCCCGTTGCCGCGCTGCGCCTTGAAGACACCACCGTCACAGCCCTGCAACGCCTTGGCCTGCGCACCATTGGTGATCTGGCGGAAGCTGTCCGTGCCCCGCTGACCCGTCGTTTTGGCCCCGATCTTCTATTGCGTCTCGATCAGGCCATGGGTCACATCCCCGAACCGGTCAGGCCCGAAAGCGAACCGCCAAGCTTTGCGACCCGCATGAGCCTGCCGGAGCCCGTCGGCCTGACCGAAGACGTGATGGGTCTCACCGCGCGGCTTCTGACCCCGCTCTGTGACAAGCTCAACCGCCATGAAATGGGCGCGCGCCGCCTGACCCTCACCCTGCGCCGCGTCGATCAGGGCAGCCACCAGGTCGAGCTGCGCCTCGCCGCCCCGATGCGCGATCCGCAGCGGATTTCGCCCCTATTCGAGCGTGGAGTAAGCGAGGTGGACGCGGGCTTTGGCATCGACCAGATCCGGCTGGAAGCCACACAGATCGAACCGCTTCCCGTGCAACAGATCGGCAGCGCGCAAACCTCACCCGATCGGCTCAACGATCTGATCACCCGGATCGGCACGCGCATCGGGCTGGACAACATCCAACGTTTTCTGCCCGCCGACAGCCACATCCCCGAGCGCAGCTTTACCATCGCCCCAGCCGCGTTCAGAACGCCCGACAGCGCATGGTCCTGCCCGCGCCCGCGCCCCCTGCGCCTCTTCCCTCCCGAACCGCTTGCCGATCATGGCGCCGAGCCGCCCGCACGGTTTCGTTGGCGCCGCATGTCGCTCACCACCGGGCGCGCCATCGGCCCCGAACGCATCGCGCCGGAATGGTGGCTGCCGGATGAGGCGTGGCGCTCAGGTGTGCGCGATTACTGGCGGATCGAAACCCGCGAAGGCCGCCGCCTCTGGCTCTATCACACCCCACAAAATCCCGGCTGGTTCGTGCAAGGAGAATTCGCATGAGCCTTCATTGCAGTCCAAATACTCATCCCCAGCCCGCCTCTTACGCCGAGCTTTGCGTCACCTCGAACTTCACCTTCCTCACAGGAGCCTCGCATCCCGAGGAGCTGATGCTGCGCGCTGCCGAGCTGGGACTGGAGGCCATCGCCATCACCGACCGCAACACGCTCGCGGGCGTTGTGCGAGCCTACTCGGCGCTCAAGACGCTCCGCGAAGAAGCCGCCGAACAGCTTCGCGTGCGGTCTTCGCATCAGGTTGATCCCTGTTCGCGACAAGAGATTGGGGCGCCGCAAGACCTACCTGTCCCGCTGACTCCAAAACTGCCGAAGCTCATCGTCGGCAGCCGCTTCGTCCTGCGCGATTACCCTGTCGAATGGCTCGCACTGCCCACGGACCGTGCCGCTTATCACCGGTTGTCGCGGCTTTTGACCTTGGGCAAACGGCGTGCGGAAAAGGCCGAGTGTCATCTCGATCTGAGCGATCTGGAAACAGGGTGTCAGGGCATGATCCTCATCGCTCTGCCGCCCAAGGATCTGACCCGCGCGCAACCCACGCTTCAGCGCCTGCAGCGTCGCTACCCCGGTCACGTCTTTCTGGGCGCCGCGCCGCGCTATGACGGCTCCGATCAGGCGTGGTTCGATGCCTGCGCCGCGCTGGCGCTGCGGTGCTCCACCCCGATGGTCGCGGTCGGCGATGTGCTGATGCATCACGGGCGGCGGCGCAGGCTCGCGGATGTGCTGACCTGTTTGCGCGAGGGGCTGACCATCGACCGGATCGGCACGCGTGCCCTGCCCAATGCCGAACGCCGCCTCAAGGGCGCCGCCGACATGGCGCGGCTCTATCGCAACCACCCGGCGGCGCTCAAACGCACGTTGGAGATCGCCGCGCGCTGTAGCTTTGACCTTTCCGAGTTGAGCTATGAATACCCCGACGAGATGTCGAAGGGCGAAGCGCCGCAGGACCGCCTTGTCCGTCTGGCGCGCGACGGGTTGTGCCGCCGTTATCCGGAGGGCGCGACCGAGCGCGTACATCAGTTGATGGACAAGGAACTGTCCCTGATCGGAGAACTCAACTACGCGCCCTATTTCCTCACCGTACATGACATCGTCCAAGAGGCCCGGTCGCGCGGCATCCTCTGCCAAGGGCGCGGTTCGGCGGCCAATTCGATCCTCTGTTACCTTCTGGGCATCACCGATGTGTCGCCTGACATGATCGGCATGGTGTTTGAACGCTTTATCTCCCGTCACCGGGGCGAGCCGCCCGACATTGACGTGGATTTTGAACACGAGCGCCGCGAAGAAGTCATCCAGTGGATCTATGAGAAATACGGTCGCCACCGCGCCGGTCTCTGCGCCACCGTGATCCATTTCCGCACCCGCGCCGCCATCCGAGAGGTCGGCAAGGTCATGGGCCTGTCCCAAGACCTCACCGCGCGGCTGTCGGGCGATATTTGGGGCATGTCGAACGCCGGGCCGGACATGGAGCGGGTGCGGGCGCTGGGGCTCGATCCGACAAACCGCCGCTTGGCGCAGACCATAGAGCTGATCGGCGAAATCATCGGCTTTCCGCGTCACCTGAGCCAGCATGTCGGCGGTTTCATCATCACGCGCGGGCGTCTCGACGAGCTCTGCCCCATCGAGAATGCGGCGATGGAAAACCGCACGGTGATCGAATGGGACAAGGATGACATCGACGCCTTGGGCATTCTCAAGGTCGATATTCTTTCCCTCGGGATGCTCACCTGTCTGCGCAAAAGCTTCGATCTTTTGGACGCACATGAGAAAATGCGCCTCACCCTCGACACCGTGCCACAGGAGGACCGCACGACCTATGAGATGCTGCAACGCGCCGATGCGGTGGGAGTGTTTCAGGTCGAAAGCCGAGCGCAGATGAATTTCCTGCCGCGAATGAAGCCCGCCACGTTTTACGATCTGGTGATCGAGGTCGCCATCGTCCGGCCCGGCCCCATTCAGGGCGGCATGGTCAAACCCTATATCCGGCGGCGGCAAAAGCTTGAGGCGCCCGAACCTTTTGGTCCTGCGCTCGAAGAGGTCACGCGTAAAACACTTGGCGTGCCGCTTTTCCAAGAACAAGCGATGCAGATCGCCGTCGTCGGCGCCGGCTATTCGGCAGAAGAGGCCGACAAACTCCGGCGCTCGCTGGCCTCTTTCCGGCGCATGGGCACCATTGGCGAACACCGCGACCGGTTTGTGCGCGGTATGATGGAAAACGGGTATTCCGAAGGGGTCGCCATGGCCTGTTTCGGCCAGATCGAAGGCTTCGCCGATTACGGTTTCCCCGAAAGCCACGCGGCCGCCTTTGCCATGCTGACCTATGTGTCGTCCTGGCTCAAATGCCATCATCCGGCGGTCTTCGCCTGTGCCTTGCTCAACTCCCAGCCGATGGGGTTTTACGCCCCGGCGCAGATCGTGCGCGATGTCCGCGACCACGGCGTTGAGGTGCGGCCCGTTTGCGTCAATCATTCCGACTGGGACAATCTGTTGGAACGCCGCGCCGACGGGGCCTTGGCGCTGCGCCTCGGGTTTCGGCAGATCAAAGGCTTTCGCGAGGAGGATGCGGGTTGGATCGTTGCGGCGCGTGGCAATGGCTATCAAGACCCGGAAAGCGTCTGGCTCCGCGCGGGCGTTGCGCCCTCCGTGCTTGAGCGGCTGGCCGAGGCGGACGCCTTCATCGGCATGGGGCTGACCCGTCGCGATGCATTGTGGCAGGTCCGCGCGATCCGGGCTCCGAAACCATTGCCGCTGTTCTCCGATCCGCTCGATGGCGAGGGCATTCGTGAACCCGATGTGATCCTGCCCAACATGCATCTGGGCGAGGAGGTGGTGGAGGATTACGTCGCGCTGCGGCTGACGCTGCGCGCCCATCCGATGGAGCTTTTGCGCCCGACGATCCCCGGCCTGACGCCGCACGACCGCCTGCCAACGGCGCCCCTCATCCGCACCACCGTCTGCGGTCTCGTCATCACCCGGCAACGTCCCGGCACGGCCTCGGGCGTGATCTTTCTGACACTCGAAGACGAAACCGGCGTCTCAAATGTGGTGGTCTGGCCCAAGGTTTACGAGCGCTTCCGCCGCATCGTCATGGGCGGACGGCTATTGCGCGTCACCGGGCGGCTGGAGCGCGAAGGCATCGTCGTCCACCTCATCGCTGATCATATCGAAGACCTGTCGCACAAGCTTTCAGATCTGGGCCACCCGCTCAACGACGCCATCGGTGTCACACAGCCCCAAGCCGACGATGCGACGCGACCGCCGCGCTACCCGCCCCGTGCCCGTCATCCGCGGGAGCAGGCGAAGCGATTGTTTCCAAGCCGCGATTTCCATTGAGAGAGGATGGGTAAAGCGGCCCAAACCTGAGGTCATCCAGCATTACTCGGTTGACCAAGGACGCGACACTGATTTCCTTACCGTTCGTAGTAAGTGCTCATTCTACGCCGCAGACATTAGAACTTCTGAAAGGGCGGATACTGTTGAAAAAGTCGGAGTGTTTTGGAGAATTTTCACGCCGTTGGAGACACAGCAGCCGTTTGGTTCCGGCTTTTGCCGGTTGGTTTGCCGGAGACCGGCCCTTTTGACCGTTCAGATTATGCGCTGACCTCCTTTTGAACGCACTGCGGGCGGAGCTTGGCGAGTTTTCGGAGGTTCTGGGCGATGGCGGCGAGGAGGAATTCGTCCTTGGCTCCGTTTGGTCCTCGAAGCCTGAGCCGCGTGAGGTTCAGTATGCGTTTGAGATGGGCAAACAGCATCTCGACCTTTTTCCTTTTGTCCCGCGAGACCTTGTAGGCTTTTGTCTTCCGGCATTCGCGGGCGAACTCGCGTGCTTCCTCGTGCGGCTCTCGGGTTACGTATCGCGCTTCGGCTTTCGGACAACAGATGTCCTTGGAGGGGCAAACCTGACAGGTGGCCTTCAGGGCGCGGTATTTCTTTCTGCCTCCGGTAGCCTGACCTCGGTTTGGATCGGAATAGTTGCGTCTGAACTGTTTCAGCGCCTGGCCCTCGGGACAGATATACTGGTCATTCTTCTCGTCCCATTCAAAGTCTGATCGAGACCACGTGCCGTCTGTCCGTTCAGACTTATCAATGACAGGAATGAAAGGAATAATGCCGCGCTGTTCAACCAACCAGCCGAGGTTTTCGGCATTACCATAGGCGGTATCTGCCGCAATCCAATCGGGGCGTATTCCGAACCGCTTCTCAGTCCTGTCCAGCATCGTGCGCGATGCGCCCACCTCAGCCTGACGGATCGCACGAGTTGCCTCAACATCCATGATCACCGAGCTTTTGGTGTCGATCAGGTAGTTGGTGGCATAGGCGAAATACGGGCGGCTTTCATCCGCGCGGGTCCATTGTGCCGCAGGATCGGACTTGGCGACGAACTTCGGCTGGACCGGGGAGGCAGCTCCGAAGGCAGCGTTGTCGAGGGTTTCGAGATATTCTTGCGCAGCTCTGTTGCCTGCCTTGCGCGCGACATCTGCGTTCCAATCGCCTGCGGCAATCGACCGGGTCTTGTTCGCGTCTGCAGGGATTAGACTGGCATCGACAGCAAAGCCGTCGCCCGAAACCAGATCCTCCCTCAGGCAGCGCTCGACGGTCGCCTCGAACACCTGCCGAAGAAGGTCGCTGTCGCGGAATTTGCCGTGGCGATAGCGGGAGAAGGTCGAGTGATCCGGAACCTTGCCTTCGAGACCGAGACGACAGAACCAGCGGTAGGCCAGGTTCAGATGGACCTCATCGCAAAGTCGGCGCTCGGAACGGATCCCCATGACATAGCCGATGACCAGCATTCGGATGATCAGCTCCGGGTCGATCGAAGGACGCCCAAGGGAGCTGTAGAACGGGCGTAGAGCCTCTCGCATTCCATCCATGTCGAGGAAGCGATCAACCTCGCGGAGCATGTGCGCCGCAGGCACGTGCCGCTCCAGATCGAAGTAATAGAACAGCTGTGCCGGTGCCGTTTGGGTGCCCATCATGGCGAAATCCTCCAATTCCCTCATAGTTGAGTGAAGCAAACGACTTGCTGCGCCGCAACAAAGACTTTTTCAACAGCATCGGCGGAGAGGGGACCTTAGCTGCAGGTGCAAAATCGAAGGCACTGGCAAAGCAAGCGGACATTCACCATGAGCCGATCTGGGTATTTGGTGTTTGCAGAAGCGAAATGGATGCCTATCATTTGCTGATCGAAAAGCCGAAGGGCAGAGGCTCTGTTGCGCAAACGGGTCGCGATTGCGCGCGCCTTCCTGTCGAATGCGCCGGTCTTGGTCATGGATGAGGCGACGTCTTCGCTCGATTCCAAGGCCGAGGCGCTGGTGGCTCGAGCCGCAGAGCGGCTCATGGAGGGGTGGGTACAACGCTGGTGATCGCGCACCGTTTGGCCACGGTCGAGCGGATGGACCGCATCCTCGTGTTTGATCGCGGGCGGATTGTCGAAGACGGCACTCCGGCGGAGCTTATGACGCGCCAAGACGGTCTCTACCACACCCTGCGCGCCCGGCAAGCTTTGGTGGCATAAGGCGGCGCGCCCGGGTGATCACCTCGGGCGGGCCACTCTTTGCGGCGTTGGGTTTGTCAGATCGACGATTTTACTGCGATAACCACAGTCAGGACTGACCCGAGAGGGTCCGGGCTCATTCGGCGACGCGGCTCTCCCATTCCCGGCGCAGCAGAGCGTATTGCATGGTATTCTCATAGATCGGCTGTCCGGCATCGTCCGTCCGAAAGGAGACGTAGTCGAGAAACAGCCCCTCCCTGCGCATGCCCAGCCGCTCGCAAAGCCTTTGCGATGGATGGTTGTGGTCCTCCACATAGGCGTAGAGACGGCGCGCGGCTCGGTCGCTAAACAGATGGGCGAAGAGCGCGCGGGCCGCTTCAAGCGCATAGCCTTGCCCCGAATATGCCGGATCGAAGTTCCACCCGACCGCGACTGTATCCTCCTCGACATGCGCAAACAGATCGCCGATCAGCTGATCGTTCTCCTTCAGGCAGACGGCGATCTGCTCATCATCTTCGCTGCGCTTGGCGGCCTCGGCGATGGCAGCCTCCCTGTCGCGAAGCGTCAGCGACAGGAAGCAACTTGCGACGGGCGACTTCAGATAGGCGAACAGCCGATCCGCGTCGTCGCGGCGAAAGTTCCTGAGAATAAGGCGGTCCGTTTCAATCGGGGTCATAAGCTCGGGCTTTCGGTTGGGGCGCGCAGGATCAATGATCTGTAGCGCGGCGGGTGTGGCGCGGGTCTGAAAGCGCGATGAAGACCACCACGGCCAAGGCCATGATCACGGCCGCCGCGAGTGTCAGCAGATCGGTATGGGTCTGACGGAACGCAGTCTTGCCTGCCAAGATCAGCGCGGCGCCGTGATCGTCGGGCAGCCCTGCGGCGACAAGATAGGTGTCTCCTATGCTGCGCGCGGCCTTGGCGGCCAGTTCGGGGGAAAGGGTTGCGGGCAGCTGGATCGCGCGGGAAAAGGTACTGGCCATGAAAACGCCGAAGAACGTGATGCCAAGACCTGTCCCCAGCTCATATCCCGTGGCCTCAAGCGAGCCTGCCGCGCCGCCATTCTCGGCCTCCACCGCGCCCATGATCGCAATCGAGGAGGCTGTCAGCCCGATGCTGAGGGTCAGCCCCAGCATCGCTAAGGCCAGCGGCACATGCGGGCCCGGATCGTGGAAATCCTGCCGCGCCAAGAAAAACAGAGTGAATGCGGCGATCGCCAAGGAGAGGCTCGCCACGCGGCGCAAACCGAACCGGTTGGAGAGCCAGCCTGCAATCGGGCCACCAACGCCCGCGGCCGCCATGATCGGGATCATGAACAGGCCGGCCTGCAGCGGCGTCTTGGCCAGAACATATTGCAACTCCTGCGCCAAGGTCAGCTCAACACCGGCCAACGCCCCCGAGGCGACCAGCGCCATCAGCAGGCCCGCAACGATGGCCGGATGCGACAACAGCGATAGGTCCAGCATCGGCTCGTCCGCGTGCAACTGCTTGCGCACGAAAAGCGCCAGCACCGCCGCGCCAAACCCGGTCACCCCGGCGATAACCGGCAGCGGGTGCTTGCCCCCGAAACCTGCCTTGATGCCATAGACGACAGCGATCAAGCCGATGATCAGCAGCAGCGCCTGACCGATGGGCCAAGGTCCGGGCGTGGTTCGCTCGGCGCGCGGCAGCAGCAGAAAGCAGGCCGGCGCCACGATCAGCATCACCGGCACATTGATCAGAAAGACCGACCCCCACCAGAAATGCTCCAGCAGCGCGCCGCCAATCAGCGGTCCGACCGCCGCCCCCGCCGCACCGACCGTGCCCCAAAGGCCAAGGGCCATGGCGCGTTCGCTTGGGTCGTCGAAGGTCTTGCGGATCAGGCCGAGGACGCAGGGCAATATCATCGCCCCTCCAAGCGCCAAGACCACGCGGGCTGCGATCAGCTGGGTCGCATCTTGAGAAAATGCGGCACCGACAGAGGCTACGGCAAAGACACTCAAGCCCGTCAACAGGATTCGGCGGTTGCCGACCCGGTCCGACAGCGCGCCCATCGGCACCAGCAAACCCGCCATCAGCAAGGGGTAGATGTCGATGATCCACAGAACCTCGGTCGCCGATGCGTTCAGTGCCTGCGTCAGACGTGGCACCGCGACATGCAGGATGGTCATATCCAGCACCACCGGCAAAAAGGCCAGCATCACCGCGAGCAAAACGAGCCAGCGCTGGGGATCGGGGCGTGGGGCTGACATGGATCACCTGTTGTTTGCGTCGCATGCGTTGATATAAATACATACGTATGGATTGCAATATGCCAGAAGGAAGAGGGAAATGGGCCGAACACCGATCATCTCGCGCGATGGGTTGCTGGATGTGGCAGAGGAGATCGTGCGCAGCCGCGGCGGCAGTGCTTTGACCATCGGCGCGTTGGCACAGGCGGCGGGCGTCTCGAAAGGCGGGGTGCAATACTCCTTTGCCAGCAAGGACGCGATAATTCGCGGCCTAATAGAGCGCTGGACCAGCCAGTTCGATGCGCTTCTGGGCGATGATCCTGATGCGGATCCCGTCAGTTTCGTCCTCCGCTACATCACCGCGACCCGCGCCTCGCATGCGGCGATGAACGCAAAAATGGCCGCTCTGCTGGTCAGCTATCTCGAGGACCCCGCAAATCTTCAGGAAACCCGCGACTGGTATCGCGGCATCTTCACGCGCCTCTCCGGGACCGGACCGAAGGCCCGCGCCGCACGGGTCGCCTTTCTGGCGGTCGAGGGGCTGTTCCTGATGCGGATCAACGGCATCGATGCGGATGGGAACTGGACGGGACTTCTGGATGATGTCGAAGCGGTCTTACGCGGATTGGCGGAAACGGAAATCGACTGAACGCATCGCGCAGGATTGCCCAGGCAAATGAACTGCTACGATTGCTGGCGCAGCTTCGCCTTTCCAGCCCGTCTTGGTCTGTTCAGCGATCATGTGAGCCGCAAGGCAGAACATGTAGCGAACGGAGCAGACCGCGCGTCTCACAATGCTGTGTGGGCGAGCTATTAAGGAAGTGGGGAACGGCGTTTTCCAGAGCTGAAATTGTTCTTTGAAGCAAAAACTTTCGCACGGACAAAGTCGGTGCGTGTTGCAATGTCGGCGCGCGGCAGCTCCGTGATTTAGTATCCGAGGGCAGAGTACGTCTCACGCATGACAGCTCAGGGCGCTTCGGCCTCTGCGCCGATCTGCTTACGTTCCGTGTCCTGTGTGAAGATCTCGTCCCAGTAGACGCGGGTGTTGTAACGGGCTGCCTTGGCTGTTTCGGCGACGTGGTGCGGCACGGAGAGGCCGCAAAGGGTCTTCGCCTCCACAAACCGCATCGTTGGGCGTGTCACGGCCTCGCAAATGGCCTCCGCATCAGCGGTATCGGACTTGCCGCGTTTGACGTAGGGCTTAATATAGACTGGCGGGATCGGCTTGACGTCATGGCCGCGCTTGAGAAGTTCCCGTGCCCAGTAGTGGCTTGTGCTACAGGCCTCCATCCCAATGAGGCATGGCTCAAGGCGTTCAAAAAACGCCAGCACCTGAGACCGCCGGAGGGCGCGATTGAACGCAACCTCGCCGCAGTCGGTGGCACCGTGAACCTGAAAAATGTTCTTCGCGAGATCAAGGCCGACTGTTGTAACTTGCATTGGGAGGCTCCTCTCCTGAGCAGTTTATGACAACCGCACTATGGCGCATTGCGACGCCGGTAGGTGCAGGAGCCATCCCCCCATCTGCACCAGAGACATTCGTCCCCGGATTTTGCTGCGCCAGCCCACGAACGGTCGCTTCGGGGAAGCTGCACCGTGGCGTTGGCATGCTCTCGACCGTCGGCTCTGGGCCGTCTCTGCCGGGCAGACCCACTCGCCAGGATGTCCAGCACGCTGCGCCGCCGCAAGTCGGCTTCGAGCCCAAATACGCCATTCAAGCCTAAAGCGCCCGGCCTTTAACCTGAGACAGGGATAAGGCCGGACGCAGCGCACCACGTCAACGTTTCGCGCGTCCAGCCCAAAATCCATGATTCAGGTTTTTGGCTGGACGCTTCAATAAAATCGAGCGACCGGGGCCGCTCGATCCTACTCTATCCCCAAGGCTATCGGGCCATCAGCGCGAACACGCCCCAACCCACATATTCACGTGTGTACGCGGCGTACCGTGTGGGTTCTGAAGACAGATGTGTCCGGACCTCAGGCGCGAAGTCATCATCGGGGTTTTCCTCCAGCCAATGGCGCATGGTGAGCCATTTCGCCGCCTCGTACCTATCCCAGCCTTCCCGATCCGCCAGAACCATTTCAACGACATCGTAACCAAGATCTCCGAAGGAGCCGATCAGTTTCGGAAGCATCAGAAAATCCGATATCGAACCGGCGCCACATCCCTTAACGACCTCATCGCTCGGGGGGGTCTTAAGCCAGTATGGCTCGCCGATGAGAATGATCCCATTAGGAAGAAGGCTCTTGGCCAGAAGCTCGATGGCACCGGCAACGCCTCCGCCAATCCATGTGGCGCCGACACAGGCGGCTACACCAACCTTTTCATCGGAGATATAGCCAGCAGCGTCATCGTGGATGAAGTTGACCTGATCAGAAACGCCGAGAGCTTCGGCGCGGGCTTTCGCTTGCTCGGAAAACAACCGGCTCATATCGATGCCAGTGCCATTGATACCGAAATCGCGCGCCCAGGTACACAGCATCTCACCTGAGCCACTGCCGAGATCGAGTATGCTGGTGCCCGGCTTCAGCCGCAGCACCCTGCCGAGCGTGTCGTACTTGGCAGGAGTGAAAGGATTGTGAATGCGGTGTTTGCTTTCAGTGATGTTGAAAATGCGGGGAATATCCATTGCTCAGGCTCCGTTGCTTTGGGAATTGATCGTGCCGCAACCGGGGCGCGTCAGCTGACGACGCGGCCCGGTCACATGCCTGTATTGGCTCAGCATGTCAGGCACCTTGGTTGTCGAGTTGAGCGCGAACGGAGAGCCGTCCGCGTTTCGAGATGCAATAGGGGCTACCAGACCGGGACTCGATCAGGCGCTTCTTCCGCAAGCGGATGAAGACACTCATGGTGCAATCAGACAGCACCGAGCCCTCGCGCGTAACGCAGATGATCGAGGTTACTTTAGGGCCTTCACCCCGTTCATGGAGAATGCGGCCACCTAGGGCCAGAACGTGCAGCACACGTTGCTCACTTCGTGAGATATTCATAGATGCCTCGTGGGATAGATGTGAAAAAACACCCCGAGCGCTATGCACTCGGCGGCTCTGAATTCACCCGGCTCTCTGAGATACAGAGAGCCTTATCTCACAAGCTCTAACATCCAATCCTCATGGGTAGGCCGATGACTGCGCCGTCGACACGAGCCATGCATATAAAGATCATACGCCAGTAAGGCAACCTGCCAGGCTCTCGACGGAGACGTCAGCTCTGTCCCGCACTGCCGACTTTCAACCACGGATAATGCTGCACGATGCAACCGATGTCCGGTTCGGGGAAGCTGCACCGTAGCGACAGGCGTGCTGGCCAATGGCAGCTGTGGGCCGGAAGGTGCGCCCTCATTCATTCCGTGCCTGCGAGATGCTGCGCAAGCGTCATAAGGCAACTTGGGCTCAAAGCGGACCTCGGAGGTGGTGCGGTATCCTGTGATATGGTGTTCAAGCCAACGTCGGGTTGGCGCTGAGGTGAGGTGTGGTGGATCGGAGGAACCATCATGCAAACACCAAACTTACCAGCCATTCGCGCTCGCCGTCCTGCTTGGAACAAAGGCCGCATTGTCGGGCAGAAACGCCCGCTGCTGCCCAAACATGTCTGGGCGATCCGCGTCCGTCTTGAGATCGCCGAGAACCATCGTGACCTGGCGCTGTTCAACCTTGCCATCGACAGCAAACTGCGGGGATGCGATCTGGTCAAACTAGAGGTGGCTGATGTCTTCGCCGCAGGTCAGGTCAAAGAGAGGGCCTCGATCATTCAAAGCAAGACACAGAAACCTGTCCGTTTTGAGATCACCGAGGGCACGCGGAACTCGCTTTTCAGGTGGATGGAGGAGCCACTGATGATCGGATCAGAGTATCTTTGGCCTGGGCGCATCCACGAACGGCTTCACATTTCGACACGGCAATACGCGCGCTTGGTCCGAGACTGGGTGAAATCGATAGGGCTGGAACCGAGCGCGTATGGAACCCATTCCATGCGACGGACGAAGGTCGCGCAGATTTACCGCAAGACCGGCAACCTGCGCGCTGTTCAGCTCCTACTCGGCCATACCAAGATGGACAGCACAGTCCGATACCTTGGCGTCGAACTCGAAGACGCCTTGGCAATCGCAGAGGCAGTCGAAATCTGAAGGCTTGGGCCGTCTTCGCGGACGGCCCAAACCCGACCTTAATGTGGAGTGTGGCGAATGGCAGAAAAGAGCCATTTTGACCGCTTCTGCGCTGTGCATGAATGTCTGGTTTTCCGGTGACGGTCCAAAAGAATGAGAATTGCCAAGGGTCTGTGGCTCAACACTTTCAAGGATTTCGGTTGCCGGACCGCTTGCTAACAAAAAACGTTTGCTACTCTAGGTTTCGAAGCAGGTTAGCAAAAAACAACACTCGATCTTGCGGCGAATTTGCTTTATCCGCAGCGCGAAGCACATCATTCAGGACCTTCGCGCTGAGACTTGGCTCATCATCAGATAAGGCCAGCGCCAGCTTCACATATGCGTTGGATGTGTCAGCTTTCAAATCAACCTGTTCCAGAACGTCTCTTGCCTTCTGATACTCACCCTCTTCCAAAAAGTGCGTAGCCATTTGACTGTAAATGCGAGAAAGTTCGCCCAGAGCTATGCTCTGAGGCGTCGGCAAATTCTTCGCATCCGGCATGAATGCCTTCATCTGCTCATCAGGCTCATCTGGGAGGTTTTTGACGAGAATCTGAAGAGATATGATCGCATCATCTACCACTTGCAGATGCCCCTCCTTCAAAGCTCCGAGCGCTATTGCTTGAATAAGCTTGAAACGGTCTTCCGGTGTGTCCGCAATATCCAACACTTCGAACATCTCATTCCCATGACCTGCTAGAGCGAAGCTGTGGAAAATACCCCAAGGCAATGACTTACGAGTGTCCGCGTCCTCAAGGTACATGTCGAGCGATTGCTGAAGATACGGCAGGGCCCGTTCATACATACCAAGATCGGCAAAACTTTGCCCGATCAGTGCGAGTGGATATCGCACTGAATTGTTGCCACTGTGATATGGCGACAGCTCCCCTGTTGGCCTTTCACGAAGCAATATCTCTTCGGCTCGAAGAGGATCGTCTGCATCGCGAGCAATATGAGCGACTATATCGTATACGGCTTCGGAATGAGGTTGAGATCCTACAATATTCGGTAAAAATGACAGCGCCTCATCGAACTGCCCCTCTCTCAAGAGACGACTGACCAGCCGGCCATAAGCCGTGCCTGCTTCGTTTGTGTCCGTAAGTTGCTCTGCAATCCCCGCCAAACGTTCAATCGAACTGGGCATAAATTCAGGGAGATATCCTTCTTCCGAACTAGCAAGTATGTTTGCAGCGCTGAACAAAGCGCCTTGGTACTGTCTTGCGGAAAACTCATACTTTTGTGACAACTCATATGCAGTTTCAAGCCGTCCCGCTTGCGCATGATATGAGATCAAAGCACTAATCATCTGCGTCTTGTCATAATCACTAATGGTTTCTCCAGAATAAACTGCCTCCATGGTCGCGAAAGCACGGTCTCCCAAATCTTCGGAGCCTGACAAATAATATTCCTTACCAACGCTTCCGATCTTGAAAGCCCTTATCTGATCCCTTTCGATAGTTTGCGCCAGTTCAATTGAACCATTGAGTGTCGCTTCAACATCCTCTGGCCATCCATAGAGACGCTGACGAATGGCTGTGGCTTCCATTTCGTAAACAGCTTGGGCAGGATCAGAAATTTGCCTAGCAAGCACTGCTGCTCGTCTAAGCGTTTCTCGTGTATCTTCTGAAAAGCCCTGTTCAAACTGCATCTCTGCCACAGTCAACAGATCAAGCGCTGAATGCCTCGCGCCTAGTCTGCCTGTCTCAGTTACATGGACAGCAAGATTGAATGTCCATCTTGCATCATCATAGAGCCCATCCTCCGACAGGTCTTTTGCAAAAAACATCAAGTCTGAACGACCAAGCGTTTCACCATGCGTTTTCAAGAGGCCCATTGCCTCTTCATGAAGTTCGTTCCAGATGAGTTGCCGAACTACACCTGCTGCATATCGTTGCTGCTCTTTTGGTTCGTCATATTCATCTAGCATAGACACCATTTTCGAAACGATGCACGGCCTTGAGATCGTGCCAGTGCAAATGATCCCTTGGGCAAAGGCCGAGTTTGCCGTTAGTAGGGCAAAGCCCATGGCAAGGATCATGTGTTTGGCCCTCATAATATCTGCTCCTAATGAAAGTCCGTTTTGACCAAGCAAATCTTGAGCCAGAATACAAAGATTTACAATGGCAACCCGCCATTGGCGCAGCTGCAGCAAACGGCAGCTCCGTCCGCATCTAAGCCTTTGGTCGTTTGCGCAGCTAATGACTGGTCTCCGCCCTTCGTGTCTGATCACTTCCTCTCAGCCAACCATGTTTTCTGCCAGAGGTAATAGGCCGACTGGCTGATCGGCGGACCTTCAAGAACCGCGAGGGTTTTCCATATCTTTGTCCCTTTGTACCCCGCTTCGATCATTTGAATGGCGACGGCTTTTCGCAGGTCTGTCATGCTCGGTTTGCGCCCCAGACGTTGGCCACGGGCCTTGGCCTCTTGCAGTGCGATCTTGGTGCGGTGCGAGAAGCCTTTGCGGTCGAGGCGGTTGAGGGCGGTCAGCAGAGTGCCGATTTGGGATTGCCAATCGTTTCGGCTTTCGAAGACCTCATCAAGGCAGCGAATATGAATGCCTATCTTCCGCGCGGCTTCCAGCGTGGCGGCGATGCCCTGTGTTGATAGATTGAGGTCGCTCAAAGACGGAGCGATCAGTTCCGAATTCGCGCTCATGGAGTAGAGCCAAACTGGCGGTACATTTGGCTCTTGTGGGTCGGCCCTAAAAATCCGGTCCGTCGGAATACCTTCAGATGCAAGCCGTGCAATCGCGAGCTGCCGATCCTCCGCGCTTCGCATTCCACAGATCACGCCATAGCGATTTTCGGACATCGGAGACCTTTCGGAGAGAGCTAAAAACGGAGCGTGTTCGTGTTGGACCTGCGAAACATCTACTACATCTTGCGTTTCAGAATTTTCTTGACACTGAGATGCACGTTTATGCTCCAAAAATGCACTCTTATGGTCCAATGACAATGACAATTTGGAAATTGGTGGAGTCGATCGGGATCGAACCGACGACCTCGTCATTGCGAACGACGCGCTCTCCCAACTGAGCTACGACCCCACTCAGGTCAAAGATGTGAGACTTTCGGACCGGAAAGTCAAGCGGCCCGAAAAGGGACTTAGGCCGGAAGTCTGCCGTTTTGTTCGACAAAAGCCACGATGTCACGCGCCGGGCGGGCGCCGGCGATGCGGGCAACTTCCTTGCCGCCTTGGTAGAGGATCAGCGCCGGGATGCCGCGGATGCCGTTTTTCATCGACACGGTCGGGTGGTCTTCGGTGTTGATCTTGGCAAAACGTGCCTTGCCTTTGAGCTCCTGTGCCGCTTTGGCAAATTCCGGCGCCATCATGCGGCACGGACCACACCATGGTGCCCAGAAATCCACCAGCACCGGCAGATCGTCCTTTTTCGACAGCGCCTGAAGCCCTTTCGGGTCCAGCTCCGCCACTTTGCCGGACATCAAAGGCTCGCCACAGGTGCCACATTTCGGGCCTGCGGTGAGTTTCGCCACGGGCACGCGGTTCACCTGACCACAGGTCGGACAGGCCAGTTTCACATCGGTTTTCTCAAGAGCGGCGGCCATGGCCTGCCTCCTTTTCATATTCGCGTTGCGGAATATATGTAACCTGACACAGTCCGATTCAAGAGGCCAAAATGACACCCTTTCGCGATTTGCCATTCGAAGAACAGACACGCCTGCGCGCGGCCTATGAAGACGAAATAGCCCGCCAGACAACCACCTGTTCGATGGACGAGAAAATCAGTCGTTTCAACGCATGGCTCATGCCGCAGGGCGTCTCATTTACCGAGGACGATCTGCGGCCCAAACGACCTTAATCACTCCGTCGCTTCGATATAGCTCTCGGGCGGTGGGCAAAGGCAGATCAGGTTGCGGTCGCCATAGGCGTTGTCCACCCGCCCCACAGGCGGCCAATATTTGTCGATGCGGAAGGCCCCCGGCGGGAAGCATCCCTGTTCGCGCGGGTAAGGCCGATCCCAATCGGCGACCAGATCGTTCACCGTATGCGGCGCATGTTTCAGCGGATTGTTGTCTTGCGGCAGCGCGCCACTTTCGATCTGCGCAATCTCGTGACGGATTGACAACATCGCCTCGCAGAAGCGGTCCAACTCGGCCTTGGTCTCGCTCTCTGTCGGCTCGATCATGAGCGTGCCGGGCACAGGGAAAGACATGGTCGGCGCGTGGAAGCCGCTGTCGATCAGGCGTTTCGCGATGTCATCGACGGTGACCTCCGTGGTCTTTTCAAACCCGCGCGGATCGACAATGCACTCATGCGCGACACGGCCCTGTTTGCCCTTGTAGAGCACCGGGAAAGCGTCATTCAGACGCGCGGCGATGTAGTTGGCGTTCAGGATCGCCACCTTCGTCGCCTGCGTCAGGCCCGCGCCGCCCATGAGCATGCAGTACGCCCAGGAAATCGGCAGGATCGAGGCGGAGCCGAAATTCGCCCCGGACACCGGGCCGATGTCGCCTGACCCATCCGGTGCGCCGGGCAGGAAGCGGGCAAGATGCGCTTTGACCCCGATCGGGCCCATGCCGGGACCGCCGCCGCCGTGCGGAATGCAGAAGGTCTTGTGCAGGTTGAGATGCGACACGTCGGAGCCGATCTCGCCGGGTTTCGCAAGCCCCACCAAGGCGTTGAGATTCGCCCCATCGAGATAGACCTGTCCGCCATGGTCGTGCGTGATGCGGCAGACCTCTTTCACCGTTTCCTCGAACACGCCATGCGTCGAGGGATAGGTGATCATGCAAGCGGCAAGTTTGCTGCCAGCAGCTTCGGCCTTGGTGCGAAAATCATCCAGATCAATATCACCATTTTCGGCAGTTTTCACCACCACGACCTTGAGGCCGACCATCTGCGCAGAGGCCGGATTGGTGCCATGGGCAGACATCGGAATGAGACAGATGTTCCGTCCGCCCTGCCCGTTGGCGCGGTGATAGGCCTGAATGGTCAAAAGCCCCGCATATTCGCCCTGCGCGCCGGAATTCGGCTGCATCGACATGGCGTCATAGCCGGTGATCTCGCAGAGCTTGGCGGAGAGATCGTCGATCATGACGCGATAGCCCTCGCTCTGATCCTCCGGCGCATAGGGGTGGATGGCGTTGAATTCCGGCCATGTGATCGGCATCATTTCGACCGCGGCATTCAGTTTCATCGTGCAAGAACCGAGTGGGATCATCGCGCGGTCCAAGGCCAGATCGCGGTCCGCCAGACGCCGCATATAGCGCATCATCTCGCCCTCGGCGCGGTTCATGCCGAAAATAGGATGCTCCAGATAGGCGCTCTCACGCAGGAGTTTTTCCGGGAAGCCGAGACCGGGGAAGCCCGAGGGCACATCCGCCTCATGCCCGAAGGCGCGCCAGACCTTGGCGATCACCTCGTCATCGGCCATTTCGTCCATCGAAATCCCGATCCGATCCTTGCCCACCTTGCGCAGGTTCAGCCCCTCGGAGACGGCAGAGCGCAAGATCACGCCCTGCATCGCGCCGACCTCAACCGTGATCGTATCAAAGAACGCGGCAGGGGAGACTTTGAAGCCTTCGGCTTTCAGCCCCTCGGCCAATTTCACGGCCTTGGCGTGAATCTGTTCGCCAATCGCGCGCAAGCCCTGCGGCCCGTGGAACACCGCATAAAACGACGCCATGACAGCGAGCAATGCCTGCGCGGTGCAGACGTTCGACGTCGCTTTTTCGCGGCGGATATGTTGTTCACGGGTCTGAAGCGACAGGCGGTAAGCGCGGTTGCCGCTCGCATCGACCGAGACGCCAACGATGCGGCCAGGCATCGACCGTTTCATCGCATCCTTGCAGGACATAAAGGCCGCATGCGGCCCGCCAAATCCCATCGGCACACCGAAACGCTGCGCCGAGCCAACGGCAATGTCGGCATCCATCGCGCCCGGTTCCTTGAGCATGGTGAGCGCCATGAGATCCGTCGCCATGACCGCCACGGCTTTGACCTCATGCAGCGCTGCGATTTGGGCGGTGAAATCCTGCACTTCGCCGTAGGTGCCGGGATATTGGAAAATCGCGCCGAAGACATCCGCGGGCACCAAAGCGCGAGGGCTCCCTATGATCAACTCGATCCCCAGAGGGGCCGCGCGGGTTTTCATCACCTCGATGTTCTGTGGATGACAGTTTTCGTCGATGAAGAACGCCTTCGCCTTCGATTTCGCGACACGCTGCGCCATGGTCATCGCCTCGGCGCAGGCGGTGGCCTCATCGAGCAAAGACGCGTTGGCGACCGGCAGGCCGGTGAGATCGCTGACCATGGTCTGGAAGTTCAGCAACGCCTCCAGACGCCCCTGCGCGATCTCCGGCTGGTAAGGCGTATAGGCCGTGTACCACGCCGGATTTTCCAGGATATTGCGCTGGATCGCGGGCGGCGTGGCGGTGCCGTAGAACCCCTGCCCGATCAGCGAGGTCATCACGCGGTTCTTCCCCGCCACCTTACGGATATGTCCCAGCACCTCATGTTCGGTCATCGGCGCCCAGTCGAGCGGCTCCATCTGACGGATCGCCATCGGCACGGTCTCGTCGATCAAGGCATCGAGAGACGTGGCGCCGATCATTTTCAGCATCTCGGCCATCTCGTCGGGAGACGGGCCGATGTGCCGGCGGTTGGCGAAATCATAGGGATTATAGCTCGACGGGGTATAGGCCACGGTGCGCGTTCCTTACGAGATGAAGTCTTTGTAGTCCGCTTCCGACATGAAGTCGTCGAGCGCGGAGAGGTCTTCGATCTTCATTTTGAAGAACCACGCGTCGCCCATCGGGTCCTCGCCGACCTTGCCCGGATCTTCGGTCAGCGGGTCGTTCACCTCGACGATTTCGCCGTCCAGCGGCGCGAGAATGTCGGAGGCGGCTTTGACGCTCTCGATCACCACGACCTCATCGTCTTTCGAGACGGTGGTGCCTTCTTCCGGCAGTTCGATAAAGACCACATCGCCCAGTTGTTCGGCGGCGTGTTCGGTGATGCCGACGACGATCAGATCGTCCTCGACGCGGAGCCATTCGTGTTCTTCGGTGAATTTGATGTCAGCGGCCATAGTCTTGGTCCCTATAGAGTTTAGCGTTTGTAAGAGGTGGCGTGGAACGGCATCGGGGCAACCGTCACAGGCAGGCGTTTGCCGCGCAGCTCCGCGAAGATTTCGGTGCCGTTGCTGGCGAGTTCCGTGGGGAGATAGCCCATGGCAACGGGGCATTGAGCCGAGGGGCCAAAGCCGCCTGAAGTGATCTCTCCGATCTGGTCGTCGCTCTCGGACGTGGCAAAAAGCGGCGTGCCCTCGCGCATCGGCGCACGGCCCTGCGGCAGGAGGCCAACGCGTTTGCGCTCTGCGCCGTTGTGGAGTTCAGAGAGGATACGATCCGCACCAGGAAAGCCGCCTTCGCGGGCGCCACCGGAGCGGCGGACCTTTTGAATGGCCCAGGCGATATTGCCCTCAACCGGCGAAGTGGTGGTGTCGATGTCATGGCCATAAAGGCAAAGCCCGGCCTCCAATCGCAGGCTGTCGCGGGCCCCGAGCCCGATAGGTTCGACCTCCTCCATGGCGATCAGTTTCTCTGCGACGTCCGTCGCAAGCTCTGCCGGGATCGAGATTTCAAACCCATCCTCGCCAGTGTAGCCGGAGCGCGAAATCCACCACTCAATGGCATCAACCGTGATGCGCACAGAATCCATGAATTTAAGTTCGACGACCTGCGGCACCATACGCGCCAGCGCCGCCTCCGCCTTTGGGCCTTGCAGTGCCAAAAGCGCGCGGTCGGTGATTTCAGCAACCTGCACATGATCCGGCAGGGTGGCGTTCAGATGTGCGATGTCTTCCACTTTACAGGCCGCATTCACGACCAGAAACAGCCCGTCGCCGGTGTTGGAGATCATCAGATCGTCGAGAATGCCACCCGTCTCATCGGTGAAAATCCCATAACGCTGACGCCCCGGCGCAAGTCCCAGCACATCCACAGGCACGATACTTTCCAAGGCCAGAGCCTGTGCCTCAAACCCGTCGGGAGAGCTCAGCATCACCTGCCCCATATGCGACACATCGAAAAGCCCCGCACCCGCCCGCGTGTGAAGATGTTCTTTCATCACGCCCAGCGGATAGTGCACCGGCATCTCATAGCCCGCAAACGGCACCATCTTGGCGCCCTGCGCGACGTGAAACTCGTAGAGCGGTGTGCGCATGAGCGCCGTCGCCTGATCCGACATTATAACCTCTTGCCCCCTTTGGTGCATCCCACCGCAGCCCGAAAGCCGCCGGTATCCATGATGCCCCCTCTGTCCTATGTGCCTGAGATCGTTATCCCTTCGGCGGAGGCGTCACACCCCTCTCTCCAGAGTTTCATGACCGTGCGAAGGTCCGTTTACCTGAGAGTTTTCCGGGGCGGTTGCTCCTTCGGTAGGGAAGTCCCTTCTCCCAACGCACGATGTGAGGCGACCTTAGGCAAGGTCCAGATTCGGGACAAGCCGAAAATATTTCCGATAGGAAACTTACGACATTTCGGCAGTAAAAAACCGCCATGCGGGCGACCCCGAGGCGGCTTTTTGTGTATATTTAAACAGAAGCGATTAAAGCGTCGGCTTTTTCTGCATCAACGGCAGGACGTTGGACATATCCGGGCCATGCGCCATGCCGGTCACGGCCTTGCGCAAAGGCATGAACAGGCCTTTGCCCTTGCGGCCCGTCGCCTCTTTCACAGCCGTCGTCCACTCTTTCCAGCTGTCCGCCGTGTAGGGCGGTTCGGGCAACATGGCGAAGGCCTCCGCAATGAAGTCCTTGTCCTCATCGTCGACCAGCGGCTCGGCGCCATCGCGGAACAGCTCCCACCAGCCTTTCATATCCGCTTTGACGGTGATGTTTTCACGCACGACGGTCCAGAACGGCTCGGCGATCTCCGCAGGCACACCAAGCGCGGCCACATCGTCGGCCACATCCGCAAAGGGTTTTGCGTGGTTGATCTGCGATGTCAGGGAGAACAGGTCCTGGCTGTCGAATTTCGTGGGCGCCGCGCCAAAGTGCGACAGATCGAACCCCTCGATCAGCTCCTCCATCGAGGTCCGAAGCTCGACCGGCTGCGACGAGCCGAGACGCGCCATCAGGGACAAAAGCGCCATCGGTTCGACCCCCGCCGCGCGCAGGTCACGCAGGCTGAGCGTACCGAGACGTTTCGACAGCGCTTCGCCCTGCGGGCCGGTGAGCAAAGAGTGGTGCGCAAAGGACGGGACGGAACCACCCAGCGCCTCGATGATCTGGATCTGCGTCGCCGTGTTGGTGACGTGGTCGGAGCCGCGCACGATGTTGGTCACGCCGAAATCGACGTCATCGCAGACGGAGGCCAGCGTGTAGAGGAACTGCCCGTCGGCGCGGATCAACACCGGATCGGAGACAGAGGCGGCATCAATCGAGATGTCGCCCAAAATGCCGTCATTCCACTCGATCCGTTCTTGATCGAGCTTGAAGCGCCAAACGCCATCGCCACGCTCGGCGCGCAACGCGTCCTTCTCGGCCTCAGTGAGCGCCAAAGCGGCACGGTCATAGACCGGCGGCTTGCCCATGTTGAGCTGTTTCTTGCGCTTCAGGTCCAACTCGGTTGGCGTCTCGAAGGCCTCATAGAACCGGCCTTTCTCGCGCAGCTCATCGGCAGCGGCGTGGTAACGATCCAGGCGCTCGGATTGCTTTTCAAAGCGATCCCAGGTGAAGCCCAGCCATTCGAGATCTTCGAGGATGCCGTCGGCATATTCCTGTTTCGAGCGCTCCTGATCCGTGTCGTCGAGGCGCAGAATGAACTGCCCCCCGGCCTTGCGGGTGATCAGATAGTTGAACAGCGCAGTGCGCAGGTTGCCGACATGAATAAAGCCCGTGGGCGAAGGCGCGAAACGTGTGACGATCATCGTGGGTCTCCTGTTGCGCTTCCTCTTTCATATCGCGACCAAAGAGTCCATATCGGAGCCAGTCCCAACCGGAGGTCAGACATGTCTTCACCGCTTCTTGATGCCACCGCGCCCGATCTCGATGTGATCGAGGACATCGCACGCGCCACGATGAACGACCTGCCGCCCGCGTTCAAAGTGCTGGCCTCGAATGTGTCTCTGACGGTGATGGATTTCGCGCCGGAGGATTTGCTGGCCGAGATCGGCATCGAAGACCCGTTTGAGCTGACCGGTCTGTATACCGGCATTCCGATGACCGAGAAATCGACGATGGATCAGGCCATGGCGCCGGATACGATCTGGCTGTTTCGGCGGCCCATTCTGGACGAATGGTGCATGCGTGGGAATGTGACGTTGCAACAGATGGTGGCGCATGTGACCGTGCATGAGCTGGCGCATCATTTCGGATGGTCGGATGAGGACATCGCCACCATCGACAAGTGGTGGGAATACGACTGAGCCGGGCGCAGGGGGCGTAGTGGCCACCTGACGCAATTGTCATCCTTCCAAAGGCTCTCTGTGCTATTCTGGTTTCAATCATATCCGAAACCGGAGGACGCATAGTATGAAAAACCCTTCTCTGAGAACGCCTTATCTGTCCCGCCGCCATCTTTTGCTTGGCGCCGCAGCTCTGCCCCTGGCCGCTGGCCTGCCCTTTGGCGCCCGCGCCGAGGCGCCGATGATGGGCGCGGCTCTCGCTCCCTATCGTCGCTTCAAACTTGGGGCGTTCGAGGTCACGACGCTTTTGGCCGGCACCCGCACCGTGCCCGATCCGCATACGATCTTTGGCCTCAACGCCTCTGACGAAGACTTCGCCGCCGCCTCCGAGGCCGCGTTCATCCCCTCTGACGCCGCGCAGTTTTTCTTTACGCCGACACTGGTGAACACCGGCTCCGAGTTGATCCTCTTTGACACCGGCCTCGCACCCGAGGGCATCACCGCCGCACTTGAGGCCGCCGGGTATACCGCCGATCAAGTCGACCGCGTGGTGATCACCCATATGCATGGCGACCACATCGGCGGCATCTATGCGGACGCCCCAACCTTTGCCAATGCCGCCTATTCCACGGGTTCGGTGGAGATGGATCATTGGGACATGTCCGGCAATGACGGGTTCGAGGCCAAAATCCGCCCCCTTCAAGACCAATTCGATCTGTTGGACGATGGCTCCGACGTCACCTCCGGCATCACCGCCATGGCTGCTTTCGGTCACACGCCCGGGCACATGGCCTTTCATCTGGAAAGCGAAGGGGAGCGCCTGATCCTCGGCGCGGATTTCGCCAACCATTACGTTTACTCGCTGGCCCACCCGGATTGGGAAGTGCTCTACGACACCGACAAGGCGATGGCCGCCACGACCCGACGCAAGCTTTTGGACATGATGGCGACGGACCGTGTGCCCTTCATCGGCTATCACATGCCCTTCCCGGCGCTGGGCTATGTCGCCGCCAAGGATGGCAATTTCGAATATGTTCCGGCCAGTTATCAGACCATGATCGAGGGCTGAGACCACAAACACTCGGGCGGTGCGGCAGGCTTCATGAAGAGGCTTGCCGCTTCGCGTTTCAGACCGGCAACAAAGAGCTGGTGTCACATATCATTTGCAAATTCATTAGACAGTGCATAGCGGGACTGCGTAAAAAACACGCGTGAGGCAGGCAAATGTGACCTGCATCAATGATGTTAACGCTAGCAAAGCTAAGATCGGCCAAAAGTGAGAGAGTCGTGACACGGAGACACCCATGGCCCATATCCTGACCATCACATTGAACCCGACCGTGGACCTGTCCACCACGACCGCAAGCGTCGAAGCGGGGCCGAAACTGCGCTGTGTCACACCGGAAGCCGATCCCGGCGGCGGCGGCATTAACGTCTCGCGGGCGATTAAATTCCTTGGCGGCGAGAGCACGGCCTTTACCGCCGTGGGTGGCGAGACCGGTGCACAGTTGTTGCGGCTTTTGGCTGAGGAGCATGTCAAATTCACCGCCTTTTCCGTCACCGGCGGCGCCACGCGGCAATCCATCGCCGTCACGGAACAGGAAACCGGAAAGCAATATCGCTTTGTCATGCCCGGCCCATACTGGAACCACGAGATGGTCAACGAGTCGCTGAACGCCATCGCACAAGCCGCGCCCTCGAGCGGGGTCGTCGTGCTCTCCGGCTCACAGCCGCCGGGCGTGCCGATGGATTACCCAGCCCGTCTCGCGCGTCATCTGGCCGCGAAAGGCGTGCAGCTTTTTGTCGACACTTCCGGTCAGCCGCTACACGAATTGGTTAAACATACGGCCAATCCCTATGTGCTTCGGATGGATGATGTTGAGGCGGAGGATCTGGCGGCGCGTCCCTTGCCGACGCGCGAGGATACGGCGGATTTCGCCTCGGAACTGGTGGCCAAAGGCGTCGCCGAAAACGTCATTGTCGCGCGGGGCGCGGATGGATCGACGCTTGCCAATGCGACCGGGCGCTGGCACGCCTCCCGCGCGATCAATCCCGAAGAGGTGGTCTCCGCCGTGGGCGCGGGCGACAGTTTCGTGGGCGCGTTTTCCTTGGTGCTCACCCGTGGCGATGCGATGCAACAGGCGCTGTGTTTCGGCACATCTGCGGCCTCCGCCGCCGTGTTGAGCGCGGGCACGCAGCTTTGTTCCTCCGAGGACGTGGCGCGGCTTTTGCCCGGCTGCGAATTGATTGCACTCTGAGGCCTACGCCCCTTCGGCAGAGGCCAAGGCGAGACCATCGACGACCGCCGTAAAGGCCTCGCCACGCAGCGCGCGGGCCTCGGGCAACACGGAGTGACAGGCCGCTTCGACCACATGCATGAGGCTCGAACCGCCGACATAGACGACCGCGCCGACGGCGTCTGCCTTGAGCTCAGCAAGCGACAGGGTGGCCGTGATCGCTTCTGACAATTCGGCCTGATAGCCTGCCAAATCCTCGGCCAGCGCAGCGGGGGTCAAAGGCGCAGACAGGCCCTTTTCAACAAGCGCCAGATCAATTTGAGACGCAGCCCCGCCATTGGCGCCGATCTTCGCCGCCTCGACGGCGAAAGCGACATCATGGCCCAGCTCCGCTTCGATCACCTCGACAAGGCGTTCGAGTTTTTCCGGTTCGACCGCGTGGGCTTCGAGGTCGCGCACCTTCGTCAGCGTGTCGCGGGTGTAGAGAAAGGGGATGTTTTGCCAGGTCGCGAGATCATTGAAAATCTGCGTCGGCATGGGCAAAAGCCCCTTGCCAAACGTGCGCTTCAGCTCGGTTCCCGCCCCCAGCAAAGGCATGGCATGGGCAAGGCTCAGCGCCCGGTCGAAATGCGTGCCACCAAGGCGGATACCGTGGGAGGCCAACACCTCGACCTTGCCGTTTTCCTTGCGAAACAGGGTAAAATCCGAAGTACCGCCACCGATGTCGACGACCAAGCCGATCTCGCCCGAGCGCAAATCCTTTGAGGCCAGCGCCGCCGCTTCGGGTTCGGCCAGAAAGCGGATGCGGGAAAACCCGGCCATTTCATAGGCCTCGCGCAGATCGCGTTCCGCCTGCGCGTCGCGCTCGGCATCTTTCGAATGGAAATGCACCGGACGACCGGACACGACACCAGTGACAGACTGGCGCAGCTGCTCTTCGGTGCGGGTTTTCAGCACGGTTAGGAATTGCGCGATGACGTCCAAAAGGCTCTGACGCTTGCCGCCGATGGGGCGGGTTTCGCGCAAAAGAGGCGTGCCCAAGACAGATTTGAGCGCCCGCATGTAGCGGCCTTCGTCGCCGTCGATCAGCGCCTTATTGGCCGCCGATCCAAGCCGCATATTGCCGCGCGGATCGAAGAACACCGCCGTCGGCAGGGTCTTTTCCCCGGGCTCCAGTTCGACGAGCCAGGGCGTGCCGTTGACCGCGAGGCCCAGCGCGGAATTCGATGTGCCGAAGTCGATGCCAACCGTGAGTTCCATAGCGCGCCTCCTTGTCAGAAAGCGCGCTGTCTAACGGTCCGCTTGCGCAAGGACAAGAGGCCATCGTGACAGCTTCCTCGCGTTAAGGTTAATCAGATTAAGGTTAACGCGAGGAAGAGAGGCCTCGTGAGGTCCGTGGACAGGACAACCGTGAAAGGATCAACTCGGGTCGCGCCAGCGGCTTGCGATCGGATACCGACGATCCAACCAAAAGGCGCGCGGCGTCAGACGGGTGCCCGGCGCGGATTGAAAGCGTTTGTACTCGGAAATGTACAGGAGATGCTCAACGCGTTTGACGGTCGCCCGATCAAACCCGGCCTCGACCAGATCGGCCACGCTTTCTTCACGGTCCACGAGACCTTCGAGGATCGCGTCCAGCACCTCATAGGGCGGCAGGCTGTCGTCATCACGCTGATCCGGGCGCAGCTCGGCCGAGGGCGGTTTGTCGATGATCGTGACCGGGATGACCTCGCCCTCCGGGCCTTTCATCCAATCGCGATGATTGGCGTTGCGCCAGCGGCATTGCTCGAAGACGCGCATTTTATAGAGGTCCTTGATCGGATTATAGCCGCCGTTCATATCGCCATAGATCGTACAATAGCCGACGGCCATTTCGGATTTATTGCCGGTGGTCAAAAGCATCGAGCCGAATTTGTTCGACAGCGCCATGAGCAAAAGCCCCCGAAGACGCGACTGGATGTTTTCCTCGGTCGTATCGAACGGCAGGTCGCCAAAGATCGGCGCCAGCGTGTCGGTGATCGCATCGCGGCCTTGCGTGATCGGCACGAAGTCGTAGCGGCAACCGAGACGATTGGCGATGTCCTTGGCGTCGTCGAGCGAGCCTTGCGAGGTGTATTCCGACGGCAGCATCACGCAGTGCACGTTCTCGGCGCCCAGCGCGTCGGTGGCAATCGTGGCGACAATCGCCGAGTCGATGCCGCCCGACAGACCCAGAACGACCTTTTTGAACCCGGTCTTGCCAAGGTAATCACGCAGGCTGAGCACCATGGCGTGGTAATCCTGTTCCCACTCATTGGGCTGATGGGTCACTTCGCCCTCGGAAGCGACCCATTTGCCGTCCTCTTTGACGAAATCGACATGGCGCAGCTCTTCGGCAAAAGCCGGAAGGATATGCGCCGGTTTGCCGTGACGATTGAGCACGAAAGAGCCGCCGTCAAAGACCTGATCGTCCTGACCGCCGACCATGTTGAGATACACCAGCGGCACGTCATTTTCGATCACACGCGACACCATATGGGTGAGCCGCGTGTTAAATTTGTTGCGATAATAAGGCGAGCCGTTGGGCACGATTAGAATTTCCGCCCCGCTTTCAACCTGCGCCTCGGCGACGTCCTCGTACCAGGCATCCTCGCAGATCGGCGAGCCGATGCGCAGCGGGCCGATGGCATAGGGGCCTTCGATGGGACCCGAAGCAAAGAGGCGCACCTCATCGAACACCTTGTAATTCGGCAGGTGATGTTTGCGCAGCACCTGTTTGACGCGACCCTCGGCCAAAATCCAATAGCCGTTGTAAAGCGCATCACCATAGAAATACGGCGCGCCGACCCCGATGGCGGGGCCATCGACAGTCAGAGCCGCGAGTTCCTCGGCCTTGGCCATGGCCGTGTTCACCAAAGCGGGCTTCATCACCAGATCTTGCGGCTGATAGCCGATCAGGAACAGCTCCGGAAAGACGATCATGTCCGCGCCTGCCGCCTTGGCCTCGGCGTAGGCGGCACGCACCTTGTCGGCATTGGCATCAATCGCGCCCACGGTCGGGTTGAGCTGAGCAAGGGTAAGGCGGAAGGTCTCGGTCATGGCACTCATGTATCCTGAAGTCTCACGCCATGGTTTAGCAGAATGACGCCCAAGGGAAAGGCGCTCACAGGAAAAACATTTGAAGACCGCGGGCCTACCCCCTAGTCTGTCGCGCGACAGGGCCTGCGGTGACGAGGGCCCGGATTTAGAACAAAGTCCACCTAGCGACCAAAACCACCACAGTGGCAGCACAGGCAGACACATGACCTCATTGGGAATGGGACAAAATACAGTGACACGACTGCGCATCACGCTTTTCGCGGCAACGATGATCGGGGCCATCCCCCTGACGATCCCCACAGCGACGCTGGCCCAGGACGCCGGACAGGTGGAAACCCGCCAGTTCGAAGAAGGCGGGATTTACGAAGGCACGTTCAAGGACGGATTGCAGGACGGCGTCGGCACCTACAGCCTGCCCAACGGCTATGAATACACCGGCGAATGGGTGATGGGCGAGATCAAGGGCCAAGGCCTTGCTCGGTTCACCGACGGCTCGGTCTATGAGGGCGCCTTTGAGAAGGGCAAACCGCATGGTTTTGGCAAGATCACCTATGCCGATGGCGGCACTTACGAGGGCGATTGGGTCGAGGGTGAGGCCACCGGATCGGGCGTCGCGGTCTATGCCAATGGCGTGAAATACGAAGGCGGCTTCCTCAGCGCCAAGCACCACGGACAGGGTCGGCTGGAAAGCCCCACCGGCTATATCTACGAGGGCGGCTGGGTCAACGGCGTCAAAGAGGGGCGCGGCACGATCACCTATCCCGAAGGCGCCAGCTACGAGGGCGAAATGGCCCGCGACATGCGTCACGGCCAAGGCGTTCTGACCACCGACGAGGGCATGATTCTCGACTGCAACTGGGTGGACAACCAGTGCAACGGCCAGGGCACGATCACGCAGCCCAACGGCGATGTCTTCGAGGGCGATCTGGTCGGCGGCAAGCGTCAGGGCAAGGGCAAGGTGACCTACGCCAATGGCGATGTCTACGAAGGCAATTTCGACGACGACAAACGCGATGGCCAAGGCACGTTTACTGGCGCAGACGGCTATCTCTATGTCGGCGAATGGACCGACGGGCGGATCGAAGGCCAGGGTCAGGTGACCTACCCGGACGGCTCGGTGTACGTGGGCGCATTCCTCGACGACCTGTCGCATGGCACAGGCAAGATCACCTATCCGAACGGCACGACCTATGAGGGCGAATGGAAATACGGCGTGATCGACGGCACGGGCGTGGCGCGTTACGCGGGCGGGCTGACCTATGAGGGCGAGTTCAAGAACGCGCAGAACCACGGCAAGGGCAAAATGACCTATGCCGATGGGTTCGTCTACGATGGCGACTGGGTCGACGGGCAACGTCAGGGCAAGGGCAAGGGCACCTATGCCGACGGCACGGTCTATGAGGGCGATTACGTGGCGGGCAAACGCGACGGCATCGGCACCATCACGATGGCCTCCGGCTTTACCTACACCGGCGAATGGAAAGCCGGCGAAATCCAGGGACGAGGCAAAGCGACCTACCCCAATGGCGACAGCTACGAGGGCATGTTCGTCGCGGGCAAATCCCAGGGTCACGGCACGATCACCTATGCGGACGGCAAAGTGGTGTCTGGCGAATGGGTTGACGGCGCCTTGGTGTCCGAGGATGCCGCCCCCGAGGACCCTGCGACACCGGACGCACCGGCCACACCGACCTCAGACTAAATTCGCAACCTGCGTCTCATTCAAAGGCGGCCTTCTGGCCGCCTTTTTTTTGCGAGACCGTCTGGATTTGGGGTTTTCAACCCGACGAGAGACAGTATAGTCCGGCCCCATGACGATCATGACACATATCTCGACCCTGTCCCTGCGCCCTCGCGCAGCGCTTCGTCATGGCCTCCTCCTTCTTAGCTGCCTCTGAGCGTGCCCACGGCGCGAGGCTCAGAGGTGACCGCATGCGCCGGAGTAAAACGCTAAGGACTATAAGAGAGATTTCAAAATGACCGAGACATCCAAACAGGACCGCGTCCTGATTTTCGACACGACCCTGCGGGACGGCGAACAATCCCCCGGCGCGACCATGAGCCACAACGAAAAGCTCGAGATCGCCGCCATGCTCGACGAGATGGGCGTGGACATCATCGAGGCGGGGTTCCCGATTGCCTCAGAGGGCGATTTCGAAGCGGTCAGCGACATCGCTAAGAATTCCAAGAACTCCGTGATTTGCGGTCTGGCGCGTGCCAGCCTGCGCGACATCGACCGCTGCATGGAAGCGGTGCGTCACGCCGCGCGTCCCCGGATTCACACCTTTATCGGCACCTCGCCCCTGCACCGCGACATCACGGCGCTCTCAATGGATGAGATGGCCGACAAGATCCACGAGACCGTGACCCACGCCCGCAACCTGACGGACAATGTGCAATGGTCGCCGATGGATGCGATCCGCACCGAACATGATTATCTGTGCCGCGTTGTCGAGATTGCGATCAAGGCGGGCGCCACGACGATCAACATTCCCGACACCGTGGGCTACACCACGCCGCGCGAAAGTGCCGACATCATCCGCATGCTGCTGGAACGTGTGCCGGGCGCCGATGAGATTGTCTTTGCCACGCACTGTCACAACGATCTGGGCATGGCGACGGCCAACTCTCTGGCCGCTGTCGAAGCCGGCGCACGTCAGATCGAATGCACGATCAACGGCTTGGGCGAACGCGCGGGCAACACCGCGCTCGAAGAGGTCGTCATGGCACTCAAGGTGCGCAACGATGTCATGCCGTTTGCGACCGGGATCGACACGACGAAGATCATGAACATCTCCCGCCGCGTGTCGCAAGTCTCTGGCTTTTCGGTCCAGCCGAACAAGGCCATCGTCGGCAAGAACGCCTTTGCGCATGAGAGCGGCATCCATCAGGACGGCATGCTGAAGAACAAGGAAACCTTCGAGATCATGCGCCCGCAGGACGTGGGTCTGTCGGGCACCTCCCTGCCCCTGGGCAAACACTCTGGCCGGGCCGCTCTGCGCGCCAAGCTCGAAGAGCTGGGGTATGCCTTGGGCGACAACCAGCTCAAAGACCTCTTCGTCAGCTTCAAAGAGCTCGCGGATCGCAAGAAAGAGGTGCTGGACGACGACATCGTCGCGCTGATGCAGGCCACCGGTGCCGACAGCCAGAACGAGGTCATCAAGATCAAGCATCTGCGCGTGATCTGTGGCTCCGAGGCGCCGCAAACCGCCGACATCATCCTCGAAATCAATGGCGCGGAAAGCCATTGCACGGTCGAGGGCGACGGTCCGGTGGACGCGACCTTCAAGGCGATCAAGACGCTCTACCCGACGCAAGCGCGTTTGCAACTCTATCAGGTGCAGGCCGTGACCGAAGGCACCGACGCGCAGGCGACCGTCATGGTGCGGATGGAAGAGGGCGGGTTGATCTCCACCGGGCAAAGTTCGCATACGGACACTGTCTTCGCCTCCGCGAAGGCCTATATCAACGCGCTGAACCGCCTCATCGTGCGGCGTGAAAAATCCGCGCCCAACGCCGATGTGCGCGAGATCAAATACACGGACGCCAGCTAAAGCGTTTTTCGTTTAATCTGAATCAGATTGAGCGAAAAACGTTGCCACACTGAATTGAGATTGCAGCGTTTCTCAAAAATTGAGTGCCTCAAGTTTTTTGAGAAACGCTTTAAACGCTGCTCCGCATTCTTTTCAGGCAATTGTGTAGAGGCGCTCCTTTGTGGGCGCCTTTTTCATGTTCAAAAAGAGGTTTTGAGCAAGTCTTCGCCAAAACCCGCCATATCGCCCCCTTTTCCATAGCCACGACGCCCCCTATAAGTCTGCCGATACGGGGGATTCTCCCCTTTGCGGCTGGCCTCTGCGGCTAGACGGGGCATACGCGGCACATGCGGCACACACGGGGCATAAATATGGCGGGATTTGCGGGACTTTTCTCTTCGGACATGGCAATCGACCTGGGCACGGCGAACACGCTGGTCTATGTCAAAGGCAAGGGCATCATCCTCAATGAGCCTTCCGTTGTGGCCTATCACGTCAAAGACGGGCGCAAACAGGTGCTGGCCGTCGGCGAAGACGCCAAACACATGCTCGGCAAAACCCCCGGCTCCATCGAGGCCATTCGCCCGATGCGCGAAGGTGTGATCGCCGATTTCGACACCGCCGAAGAAATGATCAAACATTTCATTCGCAAGGTTCACAAACGCACCACCTTCTCCAAGCCGAAGATCATCGTCTGCGTGCCGCATGGCGCCACCCCGGTTGAAAAACGTGCGATCCGTCAATCTGTGCTCTCCGCCGGTGCGCGCAAGGCCGGGCTTATTGCCGAACCCATCGCGGCGGCCATCGGCGCGGGCATGCCGATCACCGATCCGACCGGCAACATGGTCGTGGACATCGGCGGCGGCACCACCGAGGTGGCGGTTCTGTCCTTGGGCGACATCGTTTACGCGCGCTCCGTGCGTGTCGGTGGCGACCGGATGGATGACGCCATCATCGCCTACCTGCGCCGCCAACAGAACCTTTTGATCGGTGAAGGCACCGCCGAGCGCATCAAGACCACCATCGGCACCGCCCGGATGCCCGATGACGGGCGCGGCGCCGTGCTGACCATTCGCGGGCGCGACCTGTTGAACGGTGTGCCGAAAGAAATCGAGATCAACCAGGCACAGGTCGCCGAGGCCCTGGCCGAGCCGGTCATCCAGATCTGCGAAGCAGTGATGACCGCTTTGGAAACCACGCCCCCGGATCTCGCCGCCGACATCGTCGACCGTGGCGTGATGCTGACGGGCGGGGGTGCGCTTTTGGGCGAGCTGGATCTGGCGCTGCGCGAACAGACCGGCCTTGCCATTTCGGTGGCCGATGAGTCACTGAATTGTGTGGCCCTGGGTACTGGCAAAGCGCTGGAATATGAGAAACAACTCCGGCACGTTATTGATTACGACAGCTGAGGGCCTGCGCCGATCGGGCGCGCACCACGTCGGTTTAGAGACAGGGTCTCAGGCCGCCTGACCCGGAGGACCAATTGGCCAACAACAGGGGCAATGCGGAAACCTATGTCCGCCCGATCCGGCGTTTGCTGATCGGGATCATGTTGTTGTGCTTTCTCGGCCTGTTCATCCTCTGGCGCATCGACAGCCCGCGGGTTGAACGGCTCCGTGCGGGATTGGTCGACAAGGTGGTGCCGTCGTTCGAATGGGCCTTGGTGCCGGTCACCAAGACCATCGGCATGATCGAGAATTTCCAGAGTTATCAACGGCTTTACGACCAGAACCAGGAGCTGCGCAACGAGCTGCGCCAGATGCAGGCCTGGAAAGAGGCCGCGCTTCAACTCGAACAGAAGAACGCCAAGCTTCTCGACCTGAACAAGGTGCGGATCGACCCGCGGTACACCTATGTGACCGGCGTCGTGATGGCCGACAGCGGCTCGCCGTTTCGGCAATCCGTGCTGTTGAACGTCGGCGCGCGCGACGGGATCATGGACGGCTGGGCGACGATGGACGGCATCGGTCTTGTCGGGCGCATTTCGGGCGTTGGGCAGAACACCGCGCGGGTGATTCTCTTGACCGACAGCAACTCGCGCCTGCCGGTGACGATCCAGCCGTCGGGGCAACGCGCCATTCTGTCGGGGGATAATTCGATCCGCCCCTCGCTCGATTTCATCGAGACGCCCGAGCTTGTCCGCCCCGGCGACCGGGTGATTTCCTCGGGCGATGGCGGGGTGTTTCCGCCGGGCATTCTGATCGGTCAGGTCGCCAAAGGCCCAGATCGTCGCCTGCGTGTCATTCTGGCTGCCGATTACGAACGTATGGATTACCTGCGCGTCTTGCGCACCCATGAAAGCGAACGCATTACGGACCCCGGTGCCTTGATCATCCCGGAGCGCGAGGACCTGCAGCCGGAAATCGACGAGATCGAAGAGACTGGGCAAAGCGCGGAGGCCGAGAATGGTTGATCCCCGCACAGTACGCACCTGGACTTTCCGCGGCGTCTTTCTTTTGATCACCGCCTTGGCGACGTTTTTCTACCTTTTACCATTGCAAGTCGGCTCAGGCCGCTGGCCGGGCCCTGATCTGATCCTCGCCTTTGCTTTTGCCTGGGTCCTCAGACGCCCCGATTACGTGCCGGTGTTTCTCGTGGCCACCGTGATGCTTTTGGCCGATTTCATCTTCCTGCGCCCGCCGGGGCTATGGGCCGCGCTCACCATCATGGGGCTCGAATTCCTACGCAGCCGCGAACCCACCTCGCGCGATCTGCCCTTTGCCATCGAATGGGCGATGGTGGCCGGGGTCATGCTGGCGATGGCGGTGGCCTATCGGGTGAGCCTCGCGATTTTCATGGTGGACCAAACCTCTCTGGGGCTGGCCATTTTGGGGCAAATTTCGACCATCTTGAGTTACCCCATCGTGATCGCCATCTCCCATTACGGGCTTGGCATCGCCAAGATCACCCCCTCCGAGGCCGATGAGATGAGGTATGTGCGATGAAACGATCCCCCACGGAAAACGCCGCCTCTTCGCGCAAGATCACCCGCCGCGCCCTGTTTCTGGGTGGCTCTCAGGTGGCTTTCATGGGCGCTTTGGGCCTGCGTATGCGTTATCTTCAGGTCGATCAGGCCGACACCTTCCGGCTTTTGGCCGAGGAAAACCGCATTCGCGATTTCCTTTTGGCGCCGGCGCGTGGGTTGATCTACGACCGCAACGGCGCGCTTTTGGCCGAAAACGAACAGACGCTCCGCGTGGTGATCCGAAAGGAAGACTCCGCCGAACTGGACGCCGTTCTGGTGAAACTCGAAGAGCTGATCGGCATCACCGCCGAGGATCAGGCCCGCGTGCGCGATGAGTTGAAAAAAGCCGGGCCCTCTGCGCCTGTGATCATCGCGGATCGCCTGAGCTGGGAGGATTTTTCCCTTGTCTCCGCCAATGGTCCCGCGCTGCCCGGTGTGACGCCCGAGGTCGGCCTGTCGCGCTATTATCCTCTCCACAATGATTTCGCCCATCTCGTCGGCTATGTCGGCCCGGTGTCGAGCTATGACATCTCTCGGATGGACACGGTCGATCCGGTTTACAAGATCCCGAAATTCCAGCTCGGTAAATTCGGCATCGAGGCCAAGCTCGAAGACACACTCAAGGGCAAGGCGGGGCTACGGCGCGTCGAGCAAAACGTACACGCCCGGATCATCCGCGAGTTGGACCGGCAAGAGGGCCAGCCCGGCGCGAATGTTCAACTGACCGTCGACCACAAATTGCAGAATTTCGTGCAGGCGCGTTTGGGGTCCGAGAGCGCCTCCGCCGTGGTGATCGACGTACAAACCGGCGACATCATCGCCGCCGGATCGACGCCTGCGTTTGACCCGAACCTCTTCGTGCGCGGCATTTCCGTGCCGGATTACAACGCGCTTTTGGAAAACGACCATCGGCCCCTGCCCGCCAAATCCGTACAGGGCGCCTACCCGCCCGGTTCCACCTTTAAAATGGTGACCGCAATGGCTGCGCTTGAGGCGGAGGTGACCACGCCGGACGAAACCGTGCGCTGTCTTGGCCATACCGAGGTCGGCGGGCGGCGGTTCCACTGCTGGAAACGCGCAGGCCACGGCAATGTGAACCTCGTGGGCTCACTGCGTCATTCCTGCGACGTCTATTATTACGAAATGGCCCAGCGTGCGGGGATCGAGAATATCGCCGAAATGGGGCGACGTCTCGGCCTTGGCCAGACCTACGACCTGCCGCTCTCGGGGATCAATTCCGGCCTCATGCCGGACAAGCAATGGAAACTGGCCAATCGCGGTGCGGAATGGGTTGTCGGTGACAGTCTCAACGCCTCGATCGGTCAGGGCTTTGTCTTGGCCACGCCGATGCAGCTTGCCGTGATGACCGCCCGCATCGCCACCAACCGCGAGGTGATCCCCCGCATCGTGCGCTCCATCGACGGGGTTGAACAGCCTGTGCAAGGCGGGGGGCCCTTGGGTCTCAACGAGAACATGCTGCGCGCCGTGCGGCAGGGCATGTTCGAGGTGTCGAACTCCAACCGGGGCACAGCCTATGCCTCCCGCATCGCCGATGAGACCCTGCGCATGGCCGGCAAGACTGGCACGTCTCAGGTGCGTTCGGCCGTTGTGAACAACAAGAACGTGCCTTGGGAAGAGCGGGATCACGCCCTTTTCGTCGCATTCGCGCCCTATGATGCGCCACGCTATGCGATCTCCGTCGTGGTTGAACATGGCGGGGGCGGCTCCTCTGTCGCTGCGCCCATTGCCCGCGATATGATGCTCTTTGCGCTTCATGGCGCGGTGCCGCCGCTGGACTCCTACCCAAGCTCGCAACGCGGCACGATCCGCGAACGGTTCCGCACCCTACCTTTGATCGGCAACGATGTGGAGAGCGACGAGAGGAGCCAAGCATGAGCTATCTCGAAAGCACACTCAAGACGACGCCGACGGGCATCTCGAAAGTGCTCTACGTCAACTGGGCGCTGGTGCTGTTGCTCTCGGCTGTCGCCTCCGTTGGCTTTCTGATGCTCTACTCCAACGCGGGCGGCTCGTTTCAGCCCTGGGCAGAACCGCAGATGAAACGCTTTGCGATGGGGATGGTCGCAATGCTGATGATCGCCATGGTGCCCATCTGGTTTTGGCGCAACATCGCGGGGCTGGCCTATATTTTTTCCTTTATGCTTTTGATTTTCGTTGAATTTTTCGGCCATGTCGGCATGGGCGCTCAGCGTTGGATCGACCTTGGCTTCATGAAGCTTCAGCCCTCCGAACTGATGAAAATTGCCCTCGTGATGCTTTTGGCGGCCTATTACGATTGGCTGCCTTTGGAAAAAGTTTCGCGGCCCTTGTGGGTCTTGATCCCCGTCGTTCTGATCCTGATCCCGACCCTCCTCGTGCTCAAACAGCCCGACCTCGGCACCTCGATCCTCTTGGTTGCGGGCGGCGCCATCGTGATGTTCGCGGCGGGCGTGAGCTGGATCTATTTCGGCGTGGTCATCGCGCTTTTCGCGGGCCTCGTGACCGCCGTCTTCGCCTCGCGTGGTACGAGTTGGCAATTCCTTAAAGACTACCAATACCGTCGTATCGACACGTTCCTCGATCCTTCCGCCGACCCTCTGGGCGCGGGCTATCACATCACCCAGGCCAAGATCGCACTGGGCTCCGGCGGATGGACAGGACGCGGGTTCATGCAGGGCACGCAATCGCGTTTGAACTTTCTGCCGGAAAAACACACCGACTTCATCTTCACCACTTTGGCGGAAGAATTCGGCTTTATAGGCGCCTTCTCGCTTTTGGCGCTTTACGCCGGGATCATCGTCTTTTGTCTGGTCTCCGCGATGAACAACAAGGACCGCTTCGGCGCGCTCGTCACCATCGGGATCGCCGCCACGTTCTTCCTGTTCTTCGCGGTGAACATGTCCATGGTGATGGGACTCATGCCGGTCGTTGGTGTGCCCCTGCCGCTGGTGTCCTATGGCGGCTCCGCGATGCTGGTGCTTCTGGCCGCCTTCGGCATTGTGCAATCGGCGCATGTCCATCGCCCCCGTGGCAAAAGGTGAGGTAAAAGATGTCATTGACGCTGCTGTTTTCCGCCCCGGAGCGGCTTTGGTCTTCTTATGAGACCGCTCTGCCGACAGCCTTGGAAAAAGCCGGGTTGGACGCGCATCTCACCCGAGACGCCGCGCCGGAAGAGGTCGATTACATCGTCTACGCCCCCAACGATACGCTCACGGATTTCACACCCTACATCAATGCCAAAGCCGTGCTGAGCCTCTGGGCCGGGGTCGAGAAAATCGCCCCTAACCCGACGCTGACCCAGCCCCTGTGTCGTATGGTCGATCCCGGTCTGGCGCTTGGGATGCGGGACTATGTCGTCGGCCATGTGATGCGCTATCACCTCGGAATGGACCGCCATATCCACGGACTGAACGGCAAATGGGATCACGTCACGCCACCGCTGGTCAAGGACCGCTCCGTGACGGTTCTAGGGCTTGGCGAATTGGGCCAGATCTGCGCCACGGCGCTCGCTCAACTTGGCTTTGCTGTCACCGGCTGGTCCCGGCGTCCCAAAGAGATTGACGGTCTCAACTGCCTCCACGGCCCCGATGGCCTCGCACAGGCACTCAGCACGGCAGACATCCTCGTCACGCTGCTGCCCGACACAAACGCGACCCAAAATACGCTGAACGCCGACACGCTGGCCTTGATGCCCAAAGGCGCGCAGATCGTGAATCCGGGACGCGGCACGCTGATCGACGATGACGCGCTTCTGGCGGCTTTGGACAGCGATCAGATCGGCCATGCCACGCTCGATGTGTTCCGCACCGAGCCCCTGCCCGCCGATCACCCCTATTGGTCGCACCCAAAGGTCACGGTCACGCCACATATCGCCGCCGAAACCCGGGCCGACACGGCTTGTGACGTCATCGCGGAGAACATCCGGCGCTCTGAGGCGGGTGAACCGCTCCTGCACCTCGTCAATCGCCACGCAGGCTACTGACCCGCGCTGCTGCCTCCCTCCCCTCTCGCATGAACCTTAATCAGATTGGCCTTAATGCGGAAAAACAGCGGGAGGCGCGCGCCCGTTTCCTTTGCTGCGAAAAATACTCACATCACCGAAGTTTCGGCGGGGCGTTCGGGTCCATGCCCGGCGCCGACGGTCCGGTCGAGATCGGCTCAGGCTCCGGCAAATCGAAGCGCAGGCCAAAGCGCGCCAAGGGGGCACAGAGCGGATCGGAGGATTTGAAAAACGCCACATCCAAAGCGCCCGCTTCGACGCCCGAAAAGATCAGCGCCTCGGAGACGAGTTTTGCCAAAGCATCTTCTGCCCCGGGAATGTGATCCACGAAGGCCAAGAGATGCGAGCGCACCCCGTCTTCGTATTTCACCCCCGAGAGATAGACGAGCTTCGCCAAACCGCCTGCAATCGCCAGTTTGGCATCGAGCGCCACGATCAGCGCTTCGGGAAGCCCAGCAGGCGGAAAAATCTCTTCGGCTTTGCCATGGGCTTCTGAGGGCGCATTGCCCAAAGTCGCGTGGAGCCAATCGACCGCCGCCCCCGGCAAAAGCATCTCAGACGGCGCCACAGACAGGTTCAGCCCCAGACCATAGCCCGACCCCGCCAACATTTCCGCGAGAACCCGTCCTGACATCGCCGCATAGGGCGCATGGCCCGCAAATTCTGCCAGACGTTGCTCGCGATCAAAGGCCAGCACGAAATTATCCGCCTCAACCGGGAAAACGCGCGGCGTGATCGGGCCTTCTCCGTCATGTTCCTCGTCCAACAAAAGGAACCATTCGCCATCGGCCACCCGTTCGAAAAACCGCAGACGCGCGGTATCGTCCTCGGGGGCGGCCTGCATGGCGGCATGGGCCAGATCAATCGGGGTCTGTTCGGTCATCTCATCTCTCACAACAGCGTTTGGATACGGGCGCGCAGGTCCGGCAAAAGCTCAGCCTCGAACCACGGATTTTTCCTGAGCCAAGCCGTATTGCGCCAGGACGGATGAGGCAAGGGGGTGAGACGCGGCGCATCGGCGCGCCAGTTCATCACAGCCTCGGTCAGGCTGCCTTTATGCCCGGTATGATAGCGGATCGCGTGCAGCCCCACAGGCAGGATCAGGTCCAGACCGGTCAGCTCCGCCATCACCTTGTCATGCCATGTGTCGCGACAGAGCGCGGGCGGCGGGATGTCCGATCCCTTGGCGTCATACCCCGGAAAGCAAAAGCCCATCGGCACGATGGCGATGCGGTCGCGGTCATAAAACGTCGCCTCATCCAGCCCCAGCCACGCGCGCAGCCGCTCGCCCGAGGCATCGGTAAAGGGCCGACCGCTCTCATGCACCCGCGCGCCGGGCGCCTGTCCGGCGATCAGGATGCGTGCAGATGGGCGGAACCAGACCACCGGACGCGGGCTGTGCTGCGTGGCTGTGGCGGCAAAGCGTTCCGCGCAGAGGCGGCAGGTTTCGATGTCCTGTGTGAGCGTCATTCTGGGGTTGTAGCGCGAGGGCGCAAGATTGGCCACTTGACTCATTTTTATATTTTTAGAAATATAGAAATGAATCATATCACGGAGTCCCTCATGTCTGCCCCAAGACCGCACACGCAATTTGACGATCTGTCCCTCGCCGAAGCCGCCAGCCTGTTTTCCGCGTTGGGGTCTGAGCAACGCCTTTCCGTTCTGCGCACGCTTTTGCGGGCGGGACCAAAGGGATTGTCCATCGGAGAGCTGGGCAATCAAACCGGCATCACCGGCGCCACACTCACGCATCACATGAAAACGCTCGCCGCCGTCGGCGTCGTGAAACAGGAGAAACAAGGCCGCTCGGTGATCTGCATCGCCGCCGATTACGAGCAGCTCGAAGCGCAACTCACCGGTCTTTTGGGCGAATGTTGCGCAGATTGCACGGATGAGGCCTGCACACCGGAGGCCCATTGCCATGGAGGCCAACATGACTGATCTCACCCAAACCCCGCCCCGCCTGCCGCAGCTTTGGAAACGCCTCGACAAGGCGCTCCTGCTCACCGGACTGGTGCTTTTGGCCGTCGCGATCTTTGATCCCGCCAACCTGTTCCCGACCTTCAAATTCACACTTGAGGCGCTTTGGAGGGCCGCGCCCTTCCTCTTGTTTGCCATCCTCGCCACCGCCTATGTGCAAGCCACCGGGGCCGAAACCCTGTTGAGCAGGGCGTTTGAGGGCCGCGAGATGCAGATGATTGTCGTGGCGGCCCTCGTGGGCGGCATTTCGCCCTTTTGCTCCTGTCAGGTCATCCCCTTTATCGCCGCCTCACTGGCCGTTGGCGTGCCCCTGTCCGCCGTCATGGCCTTTTGGCTGGCCTCGCCGCTGATGGACCCGGCGATGTTCTTTGTCACTGCGGGCGAGTTGGGCATGGATTTCGCCGTCGCCAAAACCGTGGCCGCCGTGGGCATCGGGCTTTTGGGCGGTTTGGGGGTGAAACTTCTGGGCGGCACGGCGCTTTTTTCCGACCCGCTCAAGGCCTTTGAAAAGCCCTCCTGCTGCGCCACCTCCGGCCTGCGCGGCAAACCGAATTGGACGTTTTGGCGCGACAACGACCGCATCGACACCTTCAAATCGAGCTTTCTCAAGAACCTCTTGTTCCTCGGCAAATGGATGCTGGTGGCTTACGTCCTCGAAAGCGTCATGCTCTCCTACCTGCCCGCAGATGTGATCGCCTCTGTGATGGGCGGTGAGGGCCTTAAACCGATCCTGATCGGCGCCGTCATCGGTGCGCCCGCCTATCTCAACGGCTTTGCCGCCGTGCCGCTGATGTCCGGGCTGATCTCGCAAGGCATGGCCGAGGGCGCTGCCATGTCCTTTATGATCGCAGGCGGGATCTCGTGCATTCCTGCGGCGGTCGCGGTCTGGGCGCTGGTGAAACCCCGCGTCTTTGCCGCCTATATCGGCTTTGCCCTCATCGGCGCGGTGCTGGCCGGGGTGATCTGGTCGGCGTTCTGAGCCACCGCCCCAAAGGCTGCCCCAAATCCGGTACAAATCTCGTGCAGATTTACCGAATCACACCAAATGTGAGCGCTGTCAGACCCTGCCCGCGCTTGCTCTCATGACCGAGTTGAATTATGCCCGACCCAAAGAGAATAAACGGGATCGGAAGGGCTGACGATGTACAGGGTCTGGAACTTTATTACCAATTATTCGCTGCTGCTGATTTTTGGTGCAGTGTTGGCCCTGATCTGGGCGAATGTGGACAGCCACTCCTACCATGCTTTCGTCGAATATCCGATCGCTGAGAATTTCTTTATCGGTCACGCGCATATGGACGACCATGGCCATATCCACCGGACGCTGACGCTACATTACCTGTTCAACGATGTGCTTATGGCCTTCTTCTTTGCCATCGCCGCCAAAGAAGTCTGGGAAGCCGTCATTCTCAAGAACGGTAGCCTGCGTGGCAAGAAAGCCGCGACACCCCTGATCGCCACTGCCGGTGGGATGTTCGGACCCATCGCAGTCTATTTGGGCCTGGCGATGGTGCTGGGGTCGGACACATTCGATGCCGTAAAAAACGGCTGGGCCGTGCCGACGGCGACAGACATCGCCTTTTCCTATCTCGTCGGACGGATCGTCTTTGGCGCAGGGCACCCGGCGGTGCGCTTCCTGTTGCTTCTGGCCATTGCGGATGACGCGGCGGGCCTTGTGATCCTCGCGATTTTCTACCCCTCAGGCGAACTGGCCGTGCAGTGGTTGCTGCTCTCGCTCGCCGCCGCGGTCGCCGTCTTTTTGCTCGCAAACTGGTTGCCGCGCAAACTGGACGCCGGCAATCAACTGCGTCCGAATTCGACCTGGGTCCGCCAGAACCTCGGCTTCTGGCCCTATCTGATTGCCTCCTGCATTTCCTGGTACGGCTTTATGCGCGCAGGCATCCACCCGGCTCTGGGCCTCTTGCCCATCGTGCCGACCATTCCGCATGCCGACCGCGCCTTCGGGATCTTCGCAGAAGCCGAACAGCACCTCACCGATTTGCTGAACGACATCGAGCACAAACTCAAAACACCCGTCGAAGTCATCCTGTTCTTCTTTGGTCTTCTGAACGCGGGCGTCGAGTTCAACGCCATCGGCGAGCCGACCTGGCTTGTTCTGGGCGGGCTTTTGATCGGCAAACCTGTCGGCATTCTGATCATGGGCGCTTTGGCGGCGCATGTGTTCCGGCTCGGGCTGCCTGCGGGCATGCGCACCATTGATCTTTTCGTGATCGGCTGTGTGGCGGCCATCGGCTTTACCGTGTCGCTCTTCATCGCCTCTGTCGCTTTCGACGCCGACACCATGCTGGGCCAGACGCCGGTTCAAGCCGCCGCAAAAATGGGGGCACTCTTCTCATTCTTTGCCGCTGTCATCTCTATTCTTGCCGGCAAAATATGTGGAGTTAAGAAACAACCCGTCTAAATTCCCTAAGCGGTCTGAAATTGTTTCCCATTGGGGTCGAATTCTCGCAATTCGACCCCAATCCTGACACATTTGCGCGATTAAAGCTTTTATGTGCAGTCTGAGAAGCTTATCCCATGACATACGCATCCACACAGGCACGGCATGGGCACGGATGTGTAAAAGGATTGCGGGAAGACTGCATGTCTCGGCGATCCGTCGCACGCTTTAAAGATGGATTTGCCGCGACAGGGACGACATAATATGGCCGAAATGGCCTTTTAAGACATTCCATTAAGAAAACCCGTGTAATGGTTGGGTGTTGAGGCAGTATTAGGGCGCGTAGAGATGCTCGAGTTTGACAATGTCAGCAAGTCCTTCTGGACAGGTAAACAGCGCAAGGTGATCCTTGATCGCGCATCTTTTCGTGTGGAGCTTGGCAATTCTCTCGGCATTCTGGCGCCCAACGGCACCGGCAAAACCACGATCATCAACATGATGTCCGGCCTGGAAAAACCCGACGAAGGCGAAATTCGCCGCGGCTGCCGCGTGTCTTTCCCGCTCGGTTTCATGGGCGGTCTGTTGGGCAAACATACCGCACGCGAGAACGTGCGCTTCATCGCAGAACTCTACGATCTCGACCCCGATTATGTCGAAGCCTTCTGTCGTTGGCTCTGCGAACTGGACGAATATTTCGAAATGCCCGTGGCGACATTTTCCGCCGGGATGCGCTCGCGCCTGTCCTTCGCGCTCCTGCTGGCGCTCGACTTCGATATGTATCTGATCGACGAGGGCATGCCCTCGACCGCGGATGTCAACTTCAACCGCAAAGCCGGGAGCATCCTGCGGGATCGTCTGGAACGGGCCACCATCATCGTGGTCTCGCATCAGGCCGCCACCCTTGAAAAATTCTGTCGCTCTGCGGCCGTTCTGCGAAATGGCCAGCTTTACATGTTCGACACGCTGGAAGAGGCAAAAGCACTCTATGACTACGAAGGTTAAAGCCCAGAAATTCCGCGTCCGCCGCACGCCACGCGCCGCAGCCTCGTCACAGGCCGAGGCCGCCTCTGCTGCTGAGATTGATCCCCCCATTGAGGTACCCGTCCGTCCCGCGGCACGGGCAAGTGATCTTCGCCGTGACAACAAGCTGTTCGATACGGATGCCAGCGCCGACGGCTTTGGTGATGAGCCTTTCCCCGGCTCCGCCGCAGCCGAGACCAAAGCCCAAACCGGCCGACGGGGCCATCCGCGCGGTTCGGTCGCGCGTTCCCTTGCCCCAGAGGCCGACCCCGCCAAAGACACAACAAACGAAAGCGCCCTGAACGGCGATGTGACGCCCGCCGATGAAACGGCGATAGATGCGGAAATAGATGCGATCCGTCGCGAGGGGCTGACCGGTCGTCAATTGCGCCTCGCGCGTCGTGTGGCGCAAAAACACGGGCTTGCGGCGACATCCGATTTCGACGCCGTTCGGCTTTTGCGCAAAAAGGGCATAGACCCGTTCCAACGTGGCGCCATGCTCGATCTCGTCAGCACGGAAGGCAAATCCCCCTCTCGCGAATTAACCACCACGGAAGGCGCAAAACTCCCCAAAACGGTTGACAACAAACCGCCTGCCCCGCCTCAGAACATTCTGGAGCGGCTCAACCGCGAGGGCGAGATTTCGCAAATTCAGCAGGACATCGCCCGACGTCGTCGGCGCAAGATGCTATTGCTTGGCGCCCGTCTCGCGGTCTTCGTCGGCATTCCTTCGCTTTTGGCCGGGATTTATTTCTACACCATGGCGACGCCGATGTATGCGACGAAATCGGCCTTTATCATTCAACAGTCGGAGGCCCCTTCTGCCGGTGCGGGAGGTCTGGGCGGGCTGCTGTCTGGCAGCCCGATGGCCACATCGCAGGATTCCATCACCGTGCAGGATTACCTGACCTCGCGCAGTGCGATGCTGCGTCTTGATGCCGACGCCGGGTTCAAGGCGCATTTTTCTTCTGATGCCATCGACCCGCTGCAACGCCTGCCGGAAAACCCGACCAACGAAGAGACGTACAAGGTTTATCAACACCGTGTCACCATTGGCTACGACCCGACAGAAGGATTGTTGCGGATGGAAGTCGTGGCCGCCGATCCGCAGGTCTCGCAGGACTTCTCCGATCATCTCATCGCCTACGCCGAAGAGCAGGTCGACCAGATGACCCAGCGTCTGCGTGAGGACCAGATGAAGGGTGCGCGTGAGAGCCTTGAGGACACCGAGCAAAAGATGATCGCGGCACAGGAAAAAATCGTGCAGCTTCAGGAACAGCTCGGGATCATTTCGCCGGATGCGGAAACCGCCTCGATCATGTCCCAGATCGGTACGTTTGAAACGCAGCTGCAACAAAAGAAACTGCAACTGCAACAGCTTCTCGACAACCCGCGCCCGAACCAGGCCCGGGTCGAAGGCACGCAAGGCGATATACGCCGCCTTGAAGACCTGATCGCGCAACTGCGGGCACAGTTGACCCAGGCGAATGAAGGCGCGGATTCTCTGGCCCGGATCACGGCGGAATTGCGTATGGCCGAGGTCGATCTGGCGACCCGGCAAGCAATGGCGGCCTCTGCGATCCAGGCGCTTGAAGCCGCACGCGTCGAGGCCAATCGACAAGTGCGTTACCTCTCCATGTCTTCGCGTCCGGTGGCGCCTGACGAGCCCACTTATCCGCGCAAGTTCGAGAACACATTGCTGGCCATTCTGGTCTTTTCCGGCATCTATCTTTTGGCCTCTCTCACAGCAGCCGTGCTACGCGAACAGGTTTCTGCCTGAGCCGCTCATGACCTGATGCGCCCGCTTCCCCAAAAGGGCGGGCGCATGAGACCTGCGACAATTTGGCGAAACGGAACCCGTTCGATGATCCGTTCTATGCATATAGAATGTGAAAGGAACGGACCATGAAACCTCTTGCTTATTCTCTCGCCCTCATGACCGCCCTCCCCCTCGCCGCTCAGGCGCAGGGCTTTGGCGAGCAATTTCTCACCAATTGGGACAGCGACGGTAACGGTCAGGTGACCCTTGAGGAGGTGCTCGAGCGGCGCGGCGATTTGTTCTATATGTTCGACGCGGATGAGGACGGGCGTTTGAACGACGAAGAATATGCGACGTTCGACGAGACCCGCGCGCTGGATCGCGAAATGCATCTCGAGGACTACGGCATGACAATGGGACAGGCCGCCGGCCCCAAAGGCGCCGGGCAAGCCGGCCAGGGTCAGGGTCAGGGCGCCAGGAAAGGCACCAGTCAGGGCATGAAACAGGGCTATGGGCAAGGTCAAGGCATGACACCCGGAAAAGGGCTTGGCATGGCCGCAGGGATCGAGAGCGTACAGAGTTCGATGACGCGCTTGTCCAACGATCTGAACGGCGACGGTGTCGTGACGCGCGACGAATTCGTGAGCAACGGTTCACAATGGTTCAACCGCATGGATCGAAACCACGACGGCATCGTGAGCTTGACCGACTTCGAGGGCTAATCCCGCGCGCCGGACAACGCAGACCGCCCCTTCCTGCGCAAGTGGAGAGGGGCAAACCGCGTCCGGCTTGCGCCAATCGGCCTTCAGGAAAAGTATCGAACAGGTTTTTCGCAAAACGCTCTAAAAAGGGCTTGCACAGGACGCGGGGAGCGACTAATTAGCCCCCCACGTTGGGGTGTAGCCAAGTGGTAAGGCAACTGTTTTTGGTACAGTGTACCGTAGGTTCGAATCCTACCACCCCAGCCATATTTCTCTATGTGACGTTCGCCGAAGATTGGAACCTTTCCGGTTCTACTTGGCATCTTGCTCGGGCAGGACTGTTATCTGCTGATATTCCAAACGTCTTACCGTCCAGAATCCCCCTGAACTGACAGAGATTTGCGTCTGCGTGGCCTCGCCCCTAAACTGAGGTCTGACGAACACGGGAGGGCACAGGTATGGCCAACTGGTATTCGGCCGACCTGCACTTTGGCCACCACCGCATCATCAACTTCTGCAAGCGCCCCTTCGCCTCCACCGCAGAGATGAACGCGGCCCTGATCGCCAACTTCCAGGCCTGCGTCGCGCACGATGATGACCTTTGGATTTTGGGTGATTTCGCCTTCGGTCGTGCTGATGATATGGCACAGTTCGAGCGCTGGTTTCACAGCCTGCCCGGCCGCAAGCATCTGATCATCGGCAACCATGACGACGAAGCAGTAATCTCGCTCCCTTGGGCCAGCACAGAGTACATGGCCGAGATCCAGGACGGAGATCATAGCCTCGTCCTCTGCCACTATCCGATGATCACCTGGAACGGCGCACGCAGAGGCGCCCTACAGCTGTTCGGCCACGTCCACGACCAATGGGCGGGCTCGCGAAACAGCGTGAATGTCGGCGTCGACCAGTGGGATTTTCGACCGATCCAGATTGAGGAAATGGCAAAACGGGCAGCCCGTATGCCCGTTAACAAGCATTGGGCGAATGTCGAACATGGAAACGAGCTTCCGTAGACCAATTGAGCGGGTGGCATCTCGGACCACCTGGTTGAGCGATCGCATGGTGAGCAAGAGCTCGGAGGTTCGATCTCGCAAGGGCAGCTCGCATCCGTGTTGAAAAGCACCATATAGGTCTGCCTTTCTCGTCAGAGGATTTGCCTCTGCCGTGCAGACGGGTGTTGTTTTCCCTACGAAAATCCATGCTGCCTTGATCGCCGCTACTGGCGTGTCGATCGCTTCGCAGCGCTTTCCCCTGTCAAATCCGAGGATGGCCCATGAGCGACCATTTCTTCGTCGTGACGGGCGGTCCCGGTGCGGGCAAGACCAGCCTGATCACCGAGCTTGCCCGCCGCGGCTTTCACACGATCCCCGAATCCGGCCGCGCGATCATTCGCGAAGAGATGGCCAGCGGCGGAGACGCCCTCCCCTGGGCGGATCGCACGGCCTATTCCGAAAGGATGCTGGAGCAGGACCTGAGCGCCCACAGCGCCGCACAGGCGCCCTCCGGCGCCGTGATCTTCGACCGAGGCATTCCCGACATAATGGGCTACCTGACCCTCTGCGGCCTCCCCGTGCCGCGCCACCTCACCACAGCGGCCAAGGCAGCCCGCTACAACCGTCGCGTCTTCCTGGCGCCGTATTGGGACGAGATCTTCACACAGGACACCGAACGCAAGCAGACTCGCGCCGAAGCCGAAGCGACCTGTGCCGTCATGCGCGAGACCTACACCGCCCTCGGATACAAAATCACGGAACTGCCGCGTGCCGACATTGCAACACGCGCCGACTTTGTCTGTGCGCAATTAGCGATCTGACCGTAATCTCCAGATAGAGGGAGAACCTGCCAAAGCGGACAAACCGTGCAGCTCCCTCCGGTCTCCTACTACCTGAAGCTGACGTCCCGGTCCGGTCGTTCGATGCGACCGATGGTGCGGCAACGCAGCGTCACCGAAGCGGTCGTTCATCCCCGCCGCAGCATTTTCCAGCATCCTGATCGCCGTTCATGTGGAGACGTTCTCTCTAGGCAGATGTGTATCCATTGGGTACACTCCCCGGCATGACCAAAAAAGATGTCGGGTTACGCATCAGGTTGGACCGGGAGCTACGGGACGATTTCGTCGCGGCGTGCCAGGTCCACGATCGTCCAGCGGCACAAGTACTTCGGAAATTCATGCGCGAGTACGTACGCAAGAGCATTGCTTCCTCCGCTATCAGAACTCGCCGACAAGAACCGAGAGGAAACGAAGAATGACATCGGCGAGCCCGTCCAGAAATAAGGTAGACGACGGTACGACCGATGCGAGGGTGTTGGAATGAGCAATGTCAACGTACGGCGGCTGGTCGAGAACATCCGATCCGGCACTAACGTCTATACGCCGTTGGTAGAGTTGGTGGTGAATGCCATTCAGGCCATCGACCAAAAGGGCATCAGGAACGGTCTGATCCAGATCGAAATCCTGCGAAGCGGACAACCAGATATCATCGATCGTCTTGAGGATATCGATGGTTTTGTCGTCAAGGACAACGGGATCGGCTTCACGAAGATCAACCGCGATTCCTTTGATACACTCTATACCGAACAGAAGATCGCTGATGGCGGTAAAGGGTTCGGTCGCTTCACCTGCCTCAAATATTTCAACCATGTGAAGGTAGCGAGCACCTTCGCCGATGGCGATACCTTCTACGATCGGTCCTTCAGCATGGGGCTCGACAAGGACATCATCGTTGGTGAAAAAACAACCGCCTCCAAGAAGGACGAGACCGGCACCGCCGTTGAGATTTCCGGCATCAAATCGGTCAAATTCCCAGATAAACACCTTGAGACGGTCAGTCGCGTCATCGTCGAACGGCTGCTACCCTATTTCGTAGACAAGGACAGGCTGTGCCCGCGCATTATTATCCGGGAGGCCAAGGAGCAGTCCGGTGGCTTTTCTCTCAACGATTATCTAGGGGCTGTTGACGTTCATCTGAGTTGACTGATTGATGCGGCCAGTGAAATGAACGCCTTGAAGCTCTGGTCGGTTTTGCACGAGCGCATGGCGATGCCTCTGTTTTCCTTGAGCTTTCCAAAATAGTTTTCGATCAGATGCCGCCATTTGTAGGTTTCCTTGTCGAACTCGGCAGGAAAGCGGCGGTTGGATTTCGGCGGAATGACCGGTGCAATGCTCCGTTCGGTCAGCGCAGTTCGGAGCCAATCGGCATCAAAGGCGCGATCCGCGAGCAGGTGATCTGCGGCGAGCTTGTCGATCAGCTCCGGCACGCCGCGCAGGTCATGCGCTTGCCCCGGCAACAGGCGGAAATCGACAAGGTTGCCAAGCGCGTCGGTCAGGGCAACGATTTTCGTCGTCATGCCGCCGCGCGAGCGCCCTATGGCCTGGCTCTGTGTCCCCCTTTTGCGCCCTGGCCGGAACGGTGGACCTTGACGATGGAACCGTCGATCATCGCGTATTCGAAGTTGGCGTCCTCAGCCAAGGTTCTGAACATGCTGTAGAAAGCGTCAGCTTTCACCCATCGCCGGAAGCGTTTGAAGACAGAATTCCACTTCCCGAATTCGACGGGCAGTTCCCGCCATTGCGCTCCGGTTCGCACAATCCACAACACAGCCTCCATGAACAGGCGTGGATCGCGTCCGGTTTGGCCGGGATCTGTGGCCTTGCCAAGACAGAAAGGTTCGATGATTGCCCATTGGGCGTCGGTCAAGACATGACCGGTCAAGGCTGCTCTCCTCTGTTTGCAACCTTGAAGCAGAACTCACAGAATTTGGGAATCCTGAACGTCAACAAGCCCTAGTTTTACTTTCCATCAGCTCAAGGTGGCAGGCAAGTGTGGCCTCGGATTCACTTCGCGCGTCAATTGATGCAAATGTCGCATTGTTCAACGACGTTTTTGGGGCTGTTCTTCGAAAGTAGATGCTCAAGAGCCCATGCGGATTCTGCATTTTTTCACGTCGCCCCTAAAATTTCACATACTGAATTGGGCGTCCTTTTAAAAATCTAGCCTACATACTCCCTATCGCGTACGCGATAGGGAGTATGTAGGCTTGGTGCCATGAAGCAAATGCTGCTCTCGCGCATTGCCGGTCATCGCACGCCTCAGGGCGAAGACATTTCTAGTGACATAAGGTTAGGCGCGGCACCCGCTTGCTCGGAATGACCTATCTATACCCATTTGCTCCTCATGACTGTCGACGTTCGCACGCGAGCAATTTCATTCGGGCAAGACTGCGACCAGAGCCGCGGTTTCGGTGCCTGTCTGGCTTGTCGGCGCGGAGGTTCCAGTCTTCCCCGAAAAATGCTCCAAGTTGATTGTGATGCCCAAATGGAAAAAGATTCTGGATCAATCACTTGGGAACGTGTCAGATTCCAATCTTAACAGGACATCACAAAATCAACAGAGCAAACCCGGCGGACAAATATCGCCGGAGAATCTCCCCTAAAGCACGTTTGATGTAATCCCCGAAAACGCCCTCGTTTTTGGCTAGAGTTTTCCGTGACGAATCCTTGGCTGAGAGAGGCGCGGAAACGCATATGCGCAGATCTTGTCAGCCGTTCCGCAGGTAGGGGCCCGCTACGCCCTCAGGCGTATAACCCTGTGTAAAAAGTTAAAGCCTCAGAGCCCGAGCAAGACGGTCTCGCCGTCCAGTTTGACCGGGAAGGTCAGGCTCATCCCCTCGTCGGCACCTTGCGCAGCACCTGTTTCCAAGGAAATGACCCAGTTGTGGAGCGGGCATGTGACACAGCCGTCGTGCACAATGCCATCGCTCAGCGGCCCGTTCTTATGCGGGCATTTATCTTCGAGGGCGAAAAGGCGGTCGTCCGTGGTGCGAAAGATGGCGATGGTCATCTCGCCATTCTTCACACAGCGCGCGCCTTGCCGCGGGATGTCACCCAAGGTGCCGACTTCAATCTAGGTTTTGCTCTGCATGTTCATTCTGCTGCCTCCAGATTGAGGGTGGCCATGCGTTTGATTTCATGGGCTTCTGCGCCCGCGACACGTTCGGCCCAAGGATCAACCTGCGCGAAGTTTTGCGAATAGCGGAAGCGTTCGGCGAAGGCTTTGCGCTCCTCCAGATTGTCGTAGATCACCTCTTTGATGTGATCGTAGCCAATCCGATCCGCCCATTTGTAAATCCGCTCAAGGTAGAACCCGGTCTCGCGGTAATACTGCGTCAGCGCACAGACCACCTCCATGACCTCCTCTTCCGTGGCGACTTTGCCCAGCACGGTGGTGCCCTGAATGTGCAGCCCCGCAGCCCCGCCATAGACGATCTCATAGCCGCTATCGACGCAGATGATGCCGATGTCCTTGCACGTCGCTTCGGCACAGTTGCGCGGACAGCCGGTGACCGCGAGCTTGAGTTTTGCCGGAGACCAGGAGCCCCAGAGCGCTTTCTCCAACTTGACGCCCAGACCCGTCGAGTCCTGTGTGCCAAAGCGGCACCAATCCGTGCCGACACAGGTTTTCACCGTGCGCAGGCCTTTGGAATAGGCCGCCCCGGAAATCATCCCCGCCGCGTTGAGATCGGCCCAAACCGGGATCAGGTCTTCTTTTTTGACACCCAGCAAGTCGATGCGCTGACCGCCGGTGACCTTGACGGTCGGGATGTCGTATTTGTCGGCCACGTCAGCGATGGCATGCAGCTCGTCCGGCGTGGTGATGCCCCCGAACATCCGCGGCACGACGGAATAGGTGCCGTCTTTTTGAATGTTGGCGTGCACGCGTTCGTTGATAAACCGCGACTGTTGATCGTCTTTGTATTCCCCCGGCCAATCGGCCACGAGATAGTAGTTCAGCGCCGGGCGGCACTTGGCACAGCCCTCGGCCGTCGACCATTCCAGCTCCTGCATCACGGCGGGGATGGATTTGAGGCCTTTCGCCTTGATCATGCGACGGACAAAACCGTGACTATGGGTGGTGCAACAGCACATGCCCTGCGCCGCCGGGAGGACGAAATCCTCGCCCAAGGTGATGCCCATGATGCCCTCGACCAGCCCCGTACATGTGCCGCAAGACGCGGACGCCTTAGTGTGCGCACGCACATCGGCGAGCGAGGTCAGCCCCTTGTCAGTGATCGTCTTGACGATCATGCCTTTGGTGATGCCGTTACAGCCGCAGATCTCCGCGTCATCCGGCAAGGCCGCGACCGCCGCCAGCGGATCGACCGAACCACCGCCTTGGTAGGCCTGCCCAAAAATCAAGGTGTCGCGCATCTCGGAGACGTCATCGCCCGAGACCAGCATCTGGTTGTACCACGCCCCGTCGGCGACATCGCCGTAGAGCACGGCTCCGATCAGTTTATTGTCTTTGAGGATGACCCGTTTGTAGGTCCCGCGCTGTGCGTCGCGCAACACGATGTCTTCGCGCCCCTCGCCTTCGGCGAAATCGCCAACGGAATAGAGGTCGCAGCCTGTGACTTTGAGTTTCGTCGGCGTCTCTGCATGGGCAAAGGCGGCCTCTGACGGTCCGGCCAGATGTTCGGCGGCCACTTTGGCCATGCGGTAGAGAGGGGCGACAAGGCCATAGACCATGCCGCCCACTTCCACACATTCCCCCACGGAATAGATGTTCGGGTCAGAGGTTTTCATCGTCGCGTCGGTGACGATGCCGCGATTGACCTAAAGGCCCGCTTCTTGCGCCAGCGCGACGTTGGGACGGATGCCGACGGCCATCACCACGAGGGAGGCGTCAATCACACGACCGTCGGCCAGTTCCACACCCTCGACCTTCTCCGCGCCGATGATCTGTTTGGTGTTCGCGTCGCAGAGCACGTCGATGCCACGGCTCTCCAGTTCTTTTTGCAAAAGATACCCGGCGGCGGTGTCGAGCTGACGCTCCATCAGCGTCGGCATCAGATGAATGACTGTCACTTCCATGCCGCGCAGTTTCAGACCTGCGGCTGCCTCAAGACCAAGCAGACCGCCACCGATCACAACAGCCTGCCCTTCTCGGCGGCAGCAATCATGCCATCGGTGTCATCGAGATCGCGGTAAGCCAGAACGCCCGGCAGGTCCGATCCCGGCACGGGGATGATAAAGGGGTTGGACCCGGTGGCGATGACCAGCTTGTCGTAGTCGGCCACCACACCACTTTCAGAGATCAACTTGCGCTCATGACGGCGGCTCTCGGTGATCTTGTCGCCCTGATGCAGCGTGATGCCATGCTCGGCATACCAGCCTTCGCCATGGATGATGATGTCGGCGTAAGATTTTTCGCCCGACAGAACCGGCGAGAGCATGATGCGGTCGTAGTTTACACGCGGCTCGGCGTTGAAGATGGTGACCACGTACTGGTCGCCCATTTCGAACAGATGCTCAAGCATCCGGCCCGGCGCCATGCCATTTCCAACGATCACGAGTTTTTGCTTTTGAGCAGTCATAGCGGCACTTCCTCTCAGAACGCGGCTCAAGGTCGAGCCAAATTGTCTTTTGGTGAGAATGCAGCGCCGTTGCTGCGGGCCCCGGATCAGAGGGGCTTATGTCATTCACGTCGCGTCCTTGCGACATGCGAGTGTGTCACTCGTTGGGACCAACTTTTAGGCAACCCAGCCCATCCGGCAAGGCTCTTGTGGCCCTTCCCAGTGAGATTTCTCGCGGATGCAGCATGTTGCGATGAAAGTTTACCCAAATCAGCCCATCTAGAGGGCAATCAAGAGGCGGAATGACAATTCTCCGCCTCTATGAAAGTCGAGGTAAGACAGGAGATCAGCCCACCTGACGCCCATGCGACCAGACGCCCCGGACCACCGGCGTGCCCTCGATTCGGGTGATCCGCACCAGATCGGCATGAAGCCCCGGCGCGATGCGACCGCGATCCGAAAGGCCCACGGCCTCGGCCGGATTGGCGGTCACGGTGGCGATCGCGCGGGGCAGATCGTCCCACAAATCGGCCAAAAGAATGGCCGAAGTCATCAGAGCGGAGGGCACGTAATCCGAGGAGACGATGTCCAAAAGCCCACGCTCGGCCAGCTCATGCGCCGCGACATTGCCGGAATGCGAGCCGCCGCGGATGAGATTGGGCGCGCCCATCATGGCCGCGATGCCATGGAGTTTGCAGGCCTGCGCCGCCTCCACCGTGGTCGGAAACTCCGCCACCCGCACACCGTTCTGGCGGGAGGTCTCGACGTGATCCGCCGTGGTGTCGTCGTGAGAGGCCAAAACCGCCCCCAGACGCCGCGCCTCAGACACCGCAACCTTCTCATGCCGCGCGCCATAGGTGTCGCGCAGATCGTAAAGGTGCTCGACATGGTCGTCGAATTCCGCATCCGTCATGCCGCGCTTTTTCTGGACATAGTCGCGCAGCTTTTCGATGTCGCGAAACTGTCGCTGACCCGGCGTGTGATCCATCAAGGACACGAGGCCCACGCGGTCCTCCGGCGTGAACTCGGCCAGCTCAGCCTCCAAGGTTTCCGAACAGACCTCTGCCCTGAGATGCAGGAAATGGCTGATCTTCAACGCGCCCAAATCGCGCAGATGCATCACCTCGCGCGACAGGCTTCGGGCGTATTTGTGATAGCCCGCGTCGCCTTTGCGACGGTGAATGGACCCCACGCGCATGGCATCGAACACGGTTGTGATGCCGACCGAGGCCAGTTCCGCGTCATGCGCCAGGATCGCCGCCTGATGCGGCCAATCGACCTTGGGGCGCGGCTCGATATGGCGCTCCAAGTTGTCGGTATGAAGCTCGATGAGGCCGGGTGTCACCATATCGCCGCCCACGTCCACGGCCCCCGGCACAGCCGTGCCGCCTGCGCTCACCTCTTTGATTTTGCCATTCTCGACACGCAGGGTGCCTTGGATCACCTCCGTCTCCAAAACGATCCTTGCATTGGTCAAAGTAAAGTCGGTCATCACATCGTCCTTGTCAGAGGCGCGTCATTGCCCGATCCCTGTCACATGAATGTGACAGGGACCAGATAGGACAGCGCCATGGATGAATTCAAAAGATACGCGGTCTATTACGCCCCCGCTCCGGGGCCGTTTGCCGAATTTTCTGCGCGTTGGCTGGGCTGGGATGCGTTTGAAGGCGTCGAACTGCCGCATCCCGTCGTGGACGGCCTGCCCCTGCCCGTCTCCGAAATCACAGCGACGCCGCGCAAATATGGGTTTCATGGCACACTCAAGCCGCCGTTTCGCCTGACTGGCACGCGTGCGGAATTGATGGCCGATCTCGAAGCCTTCGCCTCGGCGCACAAGCCTGTCGTTTTGGAGGGTCTCACGCTCACCCGCATCGGCGGATTTCTGGCGCTGACGCCTTTGGGCGATCTGAGCGCGTTGGAGACACTGGCCGGAGAGGTGGTCGCCACGCTCGACCCTCATCGGGCGCAGCCCTCTGAGACCGAATTGGCGCGGCGGCGCGCGGCGGGGCTTTCGGCGCGTCAGGAGGCGTTGCTGAGCCAATGGGGCTATCCTTACGTGATGGAGGAATTCAAATTCCACCTGACCCTCACCGGCAAACTCACCGAAGCACAGGCCGAGGCCACAGCCAAAGCGCTGACCCCGGAGATCACCCCGCTCCTGCCCCGGCCCTTTGAGATCAAGGACCTGTGCCTCTTCGGCGAGGCGGAGGATGGCCGGTTTCATTTGCTGCACCGTTACACCCTCTCCGGCTGAAGGGCCGCGAGGAAAGACGTCACGGCCTCCTCCAATGCGCCATCGTTTTCCACGCGCCTGACCGGCAGGCCGGGCGCGATGTCATATTCGGCGCGGGCCAGACGTTTCTCGATCTCGTCACGGCTTTCGCGGCCACGCGCCGCCAAACGGGTTGCGAGAACCGAAGGCAAAGCGGTGATCAGCAAGACGCCCATATTGGGATAGAGCGCGTAAGCCTCTGGCAGGATCGCGCGCGAGCCGTTGAACAACACATCGCGGCCCTCGTTCAGCGATGTCTCGATGGAAATCGGCACACCGTATTTGAGCCCATGCGCCTCCCAATGGAGCGCGAACTCTCCGGCTTCCAAGCGGCGGTCAAACTCCTCAATCGAGACGCCTTCGAAATCTTCGCCGCCGGCCTCCGTGGGCCGGGTGATCACGCGTTTGGCCACGGCCAAATCGCGCCGCCGTTCGAGTGCGGCCTCGATCAGAGTGTCCTTGCCCGCCCCCGAGGGGCCGACGATGGCATAGAGACGCCCGACCATCGCTCAGGCCGCCTGTGCGGGGGTGAAATCGGAGACGTTGATCTCCCGATCCGCCACGCGGTCGCGGGCGGGGGCGTCGTGGAAGATGCCGATGATCGCGGCACCGCGCGCCTTGGCCTCCTCAATAAGGCTCAGCACCGTTTCGCGGTTGGTCGCATCCAGAGAGGCAGTGGGTTCGTCCAAAAGCATCGCCGGATAGTCATGGGCAAAGCCGCGCGCGATGTTCACCCGCTGTTGCTCGCCGCCGGAGAATGTCGTGGGCGAAAGGCCCCAGAGGGTTTCGGGAATGTTGAGACGCGACAGGAGATCGCGGGCCTTGGCAAAGGCCGTCTCTTTGTCCACGCCGACGGTCAGGAGAGGTTCGGCCACCACCTCAAGCGTCGGCACACGCGGCACAACGCGCAGGAATTGCGAGACATAGCCAAGCGTGGCCCGGCGCAAAGCGATGATCTCGCGCGGTTCGGCATTGGCGACATCCGTCTCCCCGACCCAGATATGCCCCGAGGCCGAGAGGTAATTGCCGTAGATCATCCGCATCAGCGTCGATTTGCCCGCGCCCGAATTGCCCGTGAGCGCCACGCATTCGCCGGGCGCGACCTCGAAGGTGGCAGATTGCATGACCGGGATCACGGCGCTGCCCTGATTGTGCAACGTGAAGGATTTGGAGAGGTTGTCGATCTTGATCATGAGATTACAGCCAGTTTTTCCATTTCGAGAGAAGATATGTGCCAAGCGCCGAGCCGATCATCAAAGCGGTGGCGATCAGATAGCCATGAGGGCTTTCGAGGCCGGGGATGAAGGGGAAGTTCATGCCATAGACAGAGGCCACGAGAGTGGGCGGCAGGAACAGAACAGCCACGACCGACAGGATGCGGCTTGTGTCGTTTTGTTCGAGATTGATGAGACCCAGCATCACATCGGTGAGCTGCGCGATCCGGCCCGACAGGAAATCGCCATGCACGGTGAGCGCCTGACAATCCTTGACCTGCGCCTTGAGAATGCTCGTCAGCAGCTTGTCCTTTTCGGTTTCAAGACCAAGCCCGAAGCTCGACAAGGCGCGCTCAACGGTCAAAAGCGCATGGCGGTATTTCGAGACCTGTTCGCTTTGTTTGCCCAATGCACGGAGCGCATCCGCCAGCTCATCACCTCGCGGCGCGGGGTTACGAAAGGCGATATGCGATTGCTCATCCACCGCCACACCCACGCTCTCCAAAAGGTCGGCGATGCGGGCGATGATCTCTTCGATCAGGCCCAAAAACACCCGCCGCCGCCCGGCGCAGCCCGCACTCGATTGGCCCGCGTGGGTGGCATAGGTCTCGAACGGACGCGGCGTATGATAGCGCACGGTAAAAAGCCGCTCCGGCGTAATCAGAAAGGCGACGGGGCCGAAAGACGGCTCCTTGTTGCGATCGAGCCCCGGCAAAACGATGGTCAAAACCTCGGTGTCGCCTTCGCGGTAGAGCCGGTTCGAGACCTCGATCTCCTGCATATCCGCAAGCGTCGGCACGGAGACGCCAAGCGCCTCCACGGCCTCGACCTGTGCCGGTTGCGGGCTCAAGAGATCGACCCACAGAGCATCGGAAAGATCGCCCTCAACGGGCAATTTTTCGAGGCCTGCGCCGAGGGGTCGATAGGCGAAAATCATGTCTCAGACCTGCAAGACAGAAGAGACAAGAAGCTGCGTATAGGCATGTTGCGGGTCATCGAGCACCTGATCTGTAAGGCCATGTTCGACGACATGGCCGGATTTCATCACCATCAGACGATCCGCCAAAAGCCGCACGACAGCAAGGTCATGGGTGACGATGATCGCCGACAATCCCATTTCCCGCACCAATCCGCGCAACAAATCCAAAAGCCGCGCCTGAACCGAGACATCCAGGCCTCCGGTCGGCTCATCCATGAAGACAAGCCGCGGGCCGGTGACAAGGTTCCGCGCGATTTGCAGGCGTTGTTGCATCCCGCCGGAAAACGCGCTGGGTTTGTCGTCCACCCGGTCCTCATTGATCTCGACCCGGTCCAGCCAGTCGATGGCCTGCGTGCGGATATTGCCGTAATGCCGCGCGCCGACCGCCATGAGCCGCTCGCCGACATTGCCGCCCGCAGAGACCCCCATGCGCAGCCCGTCGCGGGCGTGTTGATGGACAAAGGCCCAATCGGTGCGCGACAGCATCCGGCGTTCGGGTTCGGACATGGTGAGCGTGTCGACCATACCGCGGTCGCGCGTGTCGAACAGAACCTGCCCGCTGTCGGGCGGCAAATGCCCCGCCATGCAATTCAAAAGCGTCGACTTGCCAGAGCCGGATTCGCCCACGATTCCCATCACCTCGCCGGGGTAGAGATCGAAGGACACATCGGTGCAGCCGACCCTATCGCCATAGGTTTTGCGGATGTCCTTAACGGAAAGAAGTGGGACGGAAAGAAGCGGTTGGATTGTCATTCTGCAGCCTCCGGGGACAGTCGCCCGCGATGGCCTGTGGCCTGCCGCTCAGCGCAATAATCGGTATCGGAACAGACGAACATCCGCCCGCCCTCATCGTCGATGATCACCTCATCGAGATAGGTGTGCTCCGCCCCGCAAAGATCGCAGGGATGGTTGGCTTTTGAGGGATCAAACGGATGATCTTCGAAATCGAGACTGACGACCTTGGTATAGGGCGGCACGGCGTAAATCCGTTGCTCGCGCCCTGCACCGAAAAGCTGGATCGCCGCCATCTCCATCTTCGGATTGTCGAATTTCGGGATCGGCGACGGGTCCATCACATAGCGCCCTTCGACCTTGACCGGATAGGCATAGGAGGTGGCGATATGGCCGTGTTTGGCGATGTCTTCGTAGAGTTTCACATGCATGAGGCCATATTCTTCGAGCGCATGCATCTTGCGCGTCTCGGTCTCGCGCGGCTCCAGAAAGCGCAAAGGCTCCGGGATCGGCACCTGATAAACAAGGATTTGCCCCTCGGTCAGCGGCTCTTCGGGAATGCGGTGACGGGTCTGAATGACGGTCGCCTCGCGGGTTTTCTCGGTCACCGCAATCTCTGCGGTCTTCTCGAAAAACTTGCGGATCGAGACGGCGTTCGTGGTGTCATCCGCGCCCTGGTCGATCACCTTAAGTGTATCTTCGGGCATCAAACAAGCGGCAGAAACCTGCACGCCCCCCGTCCCCCAACCATAGGGCATCGGCATTTCGCGCGAGGCAAACGGCACCTGATAGCCCGGCACGGCAATGCCTTTGAGGATCGCACGGCGGATCATCCGTTTGGTTTGCTCGTCGAGATAGGCGAAGTTATAGTCAGACATAGGCGCCTCCCAAACGCGAAGCCGCGTGCTGCATGTATTTCTGTTCAAGGTATATTTTATGAGCGATCTTCAGGACCAACTTGTCTGTCAGGACCCGAAAATTCTCAGTCAATTCATGTGCGAGCAAATTTACGCGCATCCGAACCTTTTCGTGCTGTTGGCCGGTTTGGTCTTTGGCATCGTCGGGCTGATTTTTCATAACGCGAGCCACACGCCAAAGTCCCGAAACTCTATGCTTGGAGATTCCGGCATTCACAGCAGCACCGGTTTCGATGGGTTTGATGGTGGCGGTGACGGTGGTTTTGACTGACATCATTCCGCCGCCTCCTTCGCACTTTCTTCCGCAATCTCCGCGCGCATTTTGCGGACCAGTTCCATCTCGGACTGAAAATCCACATAGTGTGGTAATTTGATATGTTCGAGGAATCCGGTCGCCTGAATGTTGTCACAGTGATACAGGACGAATTCCTCGTCATGCGCCGGCGAGTTCGAAACCTCGACGCCAAGCTCTTTCGAACGCAGCGAGCGGTCGACCAGAGCCATGGAAATCGCCTTGCGCTCCGTCTGGCCAAAGGTCAGCCCATAGCCGCGTGTGAACTGCGGCGGCTCGACTTTCGAGCCTGCGAATTTGTTCACGGTTTCGCATTCGGTCAGTTCCACTTCGCCGATCTCGACGGCAAAGCCCAACTCCGGGATGTCCATCTCCACCGCGACCTTGCCGATGCGCAACTCGCCGACGAAGGCGTGGCTGTTGCCGTAGCCGCGCTGGGTCGAATAGGCCATCGACAGGATAAAGCCCTCATCGCCACGCGTCAGTGCCTGCAACCGCAGCGCGCGGTTGGCGGGCAATTCCAGCGGTTCGCGGGTCAGGTCTGGCGGGGTATCCTCTCCCTCGACTTCGGTCTGGATCAGGCCTTCCTTGTTCAGGAAAGACGTTACATGCGGGGTCGGTTCAAGGCGCGGATCGGCCTCGCCCGCCTCCGGCACCTCGCCTTCCGCCATCAGTTTGAAGTCCAAAAGACGATGGGTGTAATCGAAGGTCGGTCCCAAAACCTGCCCACCCGGCACGTCTTTGAACGTCGCGGACACGCGTCGATCACAGGCCATCTTGTCGGTCTCGACAGGATGCGAATGGCCGATGCGCGGCAGGGTCGTCCGGTAGGCACGAATGAGGAAAATCGCCTCGATCAGATCGCCGCGCGATTGCTTGATCGCCAGAGCGGCCAGATCGGGATCGTAGAGCGAGCCTTCCGTCATCACGCGATTGACCGCCAGCGCCAATTGTTCACGGATTTGCGGCACGGTGAGTTCCGCGACCGTCACATCGCCCCGGCGCTCTTCGGCCAGCCAGGCATGCGCATTGTCGATGGCGCGTTCGCCCCCTTTGACGGCAACATACATCAGTTGGCCTCCATCATGTCAGTGACCTGCGTGCTGCGCGGCAGACCCGCGATCTGCGTGCCCGAGGTGAAATAGAAATCGAGACCCAGTGGGAAGAGCATCGCGTTCCTCTGAAACGGCTCCAAGGCGGGCAACGAGAGGCTGGCCGTGGTTTCAATCCCCGGCCCCGTGAGCTGCGCGCCGTCCTGAGACAGCGCGTCCATTTCGACGATCAGTGTCGTCGAGCGGTCGGGATATTCCGCCGTGCCGATGGGGAAAGCCGTCACTGGCTGCAAGGCGTCCCAAGTGCCCAGCGCGAACATGGCTGTCAAAGGGTCGACGATAGGCGCGCCGATTTGAAAGGCGATCCAGCCGCGGATCTCCGGCGTGTCATGCGCGCCCATCAGGCAAAGCGGCGTTTCCGGGTCGCAGAGTGTCAGCAAAAGGCTCGCCGCCGCTTTGGACACGGGCGCGGGTGCTTGGCCGCCTTTGATCTCATGGATCGTACCGGGGCGCGCGAGGGCCTCTAAAGCGGCACGAAACGCGCGGGCGGCGTCTTGTGGCGGGGTTGAGAAAGCGCCGATCAGGCTTTGGTCACTCATTTGTTTTTCCAGCATCAGTCCTCTCCCCGCACCATCGTAAAAAAGTCCACTTTCGTCGCAGCGGCTTTTGCGGCGCGCGCGGTGCGGGTAGCGGTTTGAGCCGCCTCCAGCGGCGCCAGAACCGCGTCGCGCACCTCCTCGGCGCGCGGGCCCTGCATCAACGCATCCACAAGCGCGGCCTGCTCCGCCTGTCGCTTGTCGCGGCCCTGCACATAGCCATGGCCCACCTCGCCCGTCGCCAGCCGCAGAGAACAGCGCGTGACAGTCATTTCTCCCAGATTGAACGGCGCGCCGGTGCCGCCCATGCGGCCCCGCACCATGACGCCCCCCACTTCGGGACGGCGCAGCCACTCGAACTCCGGCAGGTCCAATGCGCCCAGACGCTCGGCCAAAAGCGCGGCCTCTGACTTGGCCAAAAGCCCCATCCACACCTTGCGCGCCGCCTGTGAGGGAGAGAGTACAGCCTCGGATTTGCCCATCGTCGCCTCTTTTCATCCTGTGTCGTTTAGACAGCTTGCCAAGTTGTCTAAATTACTATACAACTAGACAAATAATTGCCGATCCGAAGCGACTCGGCAAGGGTTAATTCATGAAACTTTGGTGACGAGACGCTCATGCCACGCACGCCGGTCTGGAAATCCATCGCGGAAACGCTGTCTGAAGAGATCGCCAAGGGGCATTACCGCCCCGGCGACAAGCTCCCGACGGAGGCCGAGCTGTCGTCGCGCTTCGGGGTCAATCGCCACACGGTGCGCCATGCGCTTTCCGATCTCACCGAACGCGGCATCACCCGCTCTCGGCGCGGCGCGGGCGTCTTTGTGCAAAGCGCGCCGGTGGATTACCCCATCGGCAAACGCGTGCGGTTTCACCAAAACATTCGCGCCACGGGGCGGCTGCCACAAAAGAAAGTGCTGCGCATGGAGACCCGGCCCTGCGATCAGACCGAAGCGGAAGTGCTTCATCTCGCTTTGGGCGCTCCGGTACTGGTCTACGAAGGGCTGTCACTCTCTGGGGATGCGCCTGTCGCGCATTTCATCTCGATCTTTCCCGAGGCGCGCACGCCGGGCCTCATGGCCGCGTTTGGAGAGATCAGTTCGGTCACCCAAGCACTCAATTCCATCGGCATTGCCGATTATGTCCGCGCCGAAACGCGTGTCAGCGCCGAACGTGCCACCGCCACCCAAGCGCTGCATCTGGGCCTGCGCGAAGGCGATCCGATGTTACGGACTGTGAGCCTCAACACCACGCCCGACGGCGTGCCGATCGAGCGGGGCCTCACTTGGTTTGCCGGCGAACGGGTCACTCTTCTGGTCACGCCAGATTAACCAAAATCAGATTTTTGTGAAAGATTTCAGACGTCACGCGGACGATACATTGCCTGCGTAAAACAACCTGCAATGGCAAAACGCCACAGGTTTCTCGCAGGTATTCGTCATGGCTCTTCTTCCGCCGCTCAGCTTCACAGGGGCCTCCGTGCTCAGCGACGACGCGCTCCGCATCCAACCGCTTAGCATCGAGGACGGCTATATCGGCCACGGGCGTTTCCCGGAGGTGGACCTGTCGGGCTACATGATCCTGCCGGGTATCATCGACCTGCATGGCGATGCCTTCGAGCGCCACATCGCGCCGCGTCCGCGCGCGCCCTTCCCGATCCGCTCGGGTCTCTCGTCGGCGGCGCGCGATGCCGCCGCACATGGCGTGACGACCGCATGGTTTGCGCAATGCTGGTCTTGGGAGGGCGGCTTGCGTGGCCCGGATTATGCCGAGGAATTGCTGGCGGAGATGCAGGCCTTCGAGGCCCACGCCCCGATCGACATTCGCCTGCAAATCCGCTGCGAGACGCATATGATCGACAGCCGGGATCGGCTTTTGGCGGCGATCCGGCGGTTTGGCGTGGACTATGTGATCTTCAACAACCACTTGCCCGAAGCCATAGAGATCGCCAAGAAAGAGCCGCTGGAATTCGCCGCCTGGGCGAAGCGCGGCGGACGCACGCCGGAAGAGTTCATCAAGGTGCTGCGCGAGGCCAAGGATCGCAAATCCGAAGTGCCGCGTCATTTGTGGCAATTGGCAGAAGCCTTTGACACGCTGGGCGTGACCTACGGCAGCCACGATGACCCCGACGCAGAAACCCGCGAAGAGTTTCGCATCCTGGGCGCCCGCGTGGCCGAATTCCCGATCTCCGAAAAAGCCGCCGCCGCCGCAAAGGCGATGGGCGATCCGGTGCTGATGGGGGCGCCCAATGTGGCCCGTGGCGGATCGCAATCCGGCAATATCTCGGCACAGAAACTGATCGAACGCGGGATTTGCGATGCCTTGGTGTCGGACTACCACTACCCGGCGATGATCGCCGCCGTTTGGGCCATGGTGGACAAAGGACTCTGTGCCCTGCCAAAGGCCTGGGCGATGGTCTCGACCAACCCGGCGCAGATCATGCGGCTGTCGGATCGTGGCACCCTGGAGCGCGGCAAGCGGGCGGATTTCGTGGTGATCAACCAAGCCACCCGCGAGATCGAAGCCACGGTCGCGGGCGGGCGTATTGCCTATATGAGCGGTCAGGCCGGGCAGCGTCTGGCACAGGCCGATCACCGGATGTCGCTGGCGGCAGAATAGCGGCGGCGTTTACTCGTATTTTTCGAGAAAGGCCTCGGCCCTCAGAGAGCGAAAATCCTCAAGCGACGCCCGCAGCCGCTGGTGATCCCAATCCCACCAGCCAAGCGCCTCGATCCGCGCGCCGATGCCTTGCGCATAGCGCGGCCGCATCGGCTGCGCCGGCACACCGGCGACGATCATGTAGGGCGGCACATCTTTGGTGACGACGGCGCCCGAGGCGACGATGGCACCATTGCCGATGGTGACCTCCGGCTTGATGATCGCACCGTGCCCGATCCAGGTGTCATGCCCGATGACCGTCCGTCGCGCAGAGCGCGCCGCAAAAAACGCCGGATCATCCTCGGCATCCTCCCAGTAATAGGACGAACGGTAGAGGAAGTGGTGCAGCGAGGCGTTCTGATAGGGGTGATCCGTCGGTCCGATCCGGGTGAAGGCGGCGATATTGGCGAATTTGCCAACTGTCGTGTTGGCGATGTCCGCGAATTGATCGCAATAGGCGTAATTCAGGAAGTCTGAATTCAATACCCGCGCGCCCTTGCCCACCTCGCAATAGGCGCCAAAGGTGGCGTTATGCACCTCTGCGCCCTCGTGGACAAAGGGCTCGGTCGCGCTCAATTTCGGCATGTGTCACCTGTCAGAAATCTTGTGTCGCCTCCGGCGGGAGTATTGCCGCTGCAATGAAAAGGGCAAGGGCTGCCTTCATTGCAGGGACAAATACTCATTCGCCTTTGATCAACTTGCGCCGCAGCCAGCCCGAAAAGCTGTCCATCGCCATCACCAAAAGCACGATGAGGATGATGTAATAGGACACCTCTTCCCAATCCTTCTGGGTGATCATCGCCTGCGTCAGCAAAAGCCCGATGCCGCCGCCCGTAATGGCACCGATGATGGTGGCGGAGCGGGTGTTGGATTCGAGGAAGTAGAGCACTTGCGACAGGAGCACCGGCACGATTTGCGGGATGACGCCGAAGCGGTAGCGTTGCAGCGGTTTGGCGCCGGTGGAAGCGACGCCTTCGATCTGTTTGCTGTCGACGTTTTCAAGCGCTTCCGAGAAAAGCTTGCCGAAAGAACCGGTGTCGGTGAAAAGGATCGCCAGGGCGCCGGTCATCGGCCCCGGCCCGAAGGCGCGCGACAGAAGAATCGTCCAGATCAGCCCATCGACACCGCGCAGGAAGTCGAACAGCCGCCGCGCCGCCATGCGGATCGCCACGAGGGGTGCGAAATTGCGGGCGGCGAGGAAGGCGAGAGGCAGGGCGATGATGGCGGCGCCGAAGGTGCCGAGGAAGGCCATGAGCACGGTTTCGAACAGGGCCCAGGCCACGTCGCCATGACGCCAGATCGCGTTGGTCCAGAAATCCTGCCACGCACCTTTGAGGTTCGAACGTGTCGCGTCGATTTGATCGCCAAAGGCGATCTCAGAGAAGCTATGGTCGTAATAGGGGCTTTCCAGCGTGAACCAGAACAGCTCCCACCCGAAGTCATAAACGAAAACCTCGGTGCGCGCCTTGGTCAGGGACAGGCGCGCGGCGTCCGTGGTGACGGAGAGGCGGGTGTTCGAATAGGAAATCCAGTCGGGCAGATCGGAGGTGTCGAGGTTCATCGTGACACCTTCAGACCGTGATTGCGTCGCCTCGATCAGTCCAAAGCCCGGCACATTATAACGCACGATGTCGCCATTGATCTCGATGGTTCCCCCATCGTCGAGACGGATCGTCGCCGCGTCCTCACCGACCGTCACCCAAGAGGGGTAATTTGTCGCGTCATAGGTGCCTTTACGCTCGCCCTCGACCGCAACCTCGATCTCGCCTTTGCGGTTGTTCCGCTCGACATGGGTCTTGTAGCTGTAAGTGTCGGAGACCAGCGCGATGGCATTGTCCAAACGCGCCCGCTCGCGCAGGCCGAGGATGTCGAAGGCGAAGAAAATATAGACAAAATAGGCGAAGATCGCCAAAGGCACGACCAAGGTGAGCAGCCGTTTGCGGGCGATCAGAGCCGTGGCCGTCGCGCGCATGTCGACGGAAGAGGAAGCAGTGGCGAGGCTCATTTGGTGGCTCCGTAGGTCATGCGGTTGCGCACGTAAGAGGACAGTTGGTCGAAAAACACGATGGTCAGGAACAGGAGGATAAAGACGGCGGCCGCCTCGTCGAATTTGCCCTGCCCCCAGGAGATCGCATTCTTCAGCTCATAGCCAATGCCGCCCGCACCGACGAAGCCCAAGATCGCGGAGGCCCGGATGTTGATTTCAAAGCGCAGCAAAGCATAGGAAAACCAGTTCGGCGCGACCTGCGGCACGAGACCCAGCAGCATCCGCTGCGGCCATGTGGCGCCGACGGAGGCGAGGCCTTCGAGCGGTTTGAGATCGGCGTTTTCATTGACCTCTGAGAAGAGCTTGCCCAACGCACCAACGGTGTGAAAGGCGATGGCGATGGCGGCGGGCACAGGTCCCCCGCCCAGGATGAAGATCAGCACCAGCGCGATCACGATCTCAGGCATGGCGCGCATCAGGTCCATCATGCGACGAAACACGGGGATGAGACGCGGCCAAGGCGCGAGACCATGGGTCGAGAGCATCGACAAAATGATCGCACCCAAAGCGCCGGTCAGGGTCGCCACGGCGGCGATATTGATGGTCTCGATCAGCGCAGGCAAAGCGTCGATAAGATGCCCCGGCAGGTTCGCACGTTTTTCCCAGGCCTCGGCGACCACATCGGCGGGAAAGTCGAAAATATGCGGCAGACCGGGCAGAAAGCCCCCGGCGTTGCGCTCGTTGGCGATGCCAAATCCGGCGGCCAGCAAAAGGACAAAGACCAAAAGCATGATCCCGCCATAGAGACGGCGTTGGCGAGTAAGCGCCATGTAATGCGCGCGCGTGACGTCCAAAGACGCCGCTGTCAGATCGGCCATGTGGGGTCAGTCCTGTCGGGAAGTCGTCAAAAGGAAAGACCCCGCGTGAACCACGCGAGGTCTTGTGTCAAAGGCGCTTAGTTGGATTTCGCCAGACGCGCCGCGACGATGGATTCGTAGGCCGCATGGGTGATCGGGTCGAAGCCGAGGCTGTCGCCCGCCGCCACGCCATAGGCGCAATCGGGGTCATTTTCATGCAGATCATCGACGAGTTTCGTCATGATGGCTTTGACATCGTCCGGCAGAGCTTTGCGCAGCACGATCGGGCCTTCTGGGATCGGCTTGGAGCGCCAGATTTCCACGAGGTCGTTCATGTCCACGATGCCCGCGTCAGAGGCTTTGCGCAGCGCGCCGTTGTTGTAACCATCTTCCCAGGCGCCCTGGCCATCGGCCCAGGTCACACCAGCGTCTATGTCGCCATTGTTCACGGCCACGATGGTTTGCTCATGACCGCCGGTGAATTTTACTTCGCCGAAATAGTCGCCGCTTTCCATGGTGATGCCGTCTTTGTAGGTCGGGATCTCGATGGAGGGGATCAGGTAGCCGGAGGTGGAGTTCGGGTCACCGAAACCGAAGACCTTGCCTTCCATATCGTCCAGCGAGGTGATGCCGCTGTCTTTGCGGGCAAAGCCGATGGAGTGGTAGCCGTAAGAGCCATCGAGGTTGATCTTGATGAGCACCGGCTCAACGGCGTCGGGGTCCTGGATGTAGACACCGGCGTAGGAGGAGGCGCCGAGCCAGGCCATGTCGATGGTGCCGCCCAGAAGGCCCTGCATCACGCCGTTGTAGTCGGCAGGGGCAAACATTTTCACCGGAACGCCGAGGGCTTCTTCGGTGTAATCGCCAAGGCACTGGTAGGCATTCAGACGGTCCTGGGCGTTTTCGCCGCCCAAAATGCCGATGTTGAATTCGGTGATCTCCTGAGCCTGAGCAGCGCCCGTGAGGGCAGTGGTGGCCAGAACGGCAGCAAGCAGTTTTTTCATCTCTGTCTCCAGTTTGTTATTCCCGCGGTTTTCGTATGCGGGGATGAAAGGTCGTTAGATCGCGACTTCGGCGGCTCGAATCTCGGCCTTTTCCAAGGCTTCGTGGTCGCGAATTTCGGTGGATGTGGCGGCTTCGGAAAAATCGGCACCGGCGCCGTAGATGTCGCGCGCCACCCCTGTGGTCAGTTGCGCAGGCGTGCCGTCAAAGACCACGCGCCCGTCGCGCATGCCGATGATCCGGTCACAATAGCGCCGCGCGGTGTCGAGCGTGTGAAGGTTGGCGATGACCATGCGACCGTCTTCGTCATGGATACGGCGGAGCGCCTCCATCACGGTTTGCGCGTTCATCGGGTCCAAGGACGCAATGGGTTCGTCGGCCAGAATGACTTTCGGGTCCTGCATCAGGGCGCGCGCGATGGCGACACGCTGTTGCTGGCCACCAGAAAGAGCCTCGGCGCGTTTGGTGGCATGTTCGGAAATGCCAAGGCGACCGAGAATGTCGATCGCCTTGTGAATATCCTCTTCAGGATAGAGGTTGAACATGGTCGCAAGCGTGGAACGACGACCCAAGGTGCCATGCAAAACGTTGGACACAACATCCATACGCGGCACGAGGTTGAACTGTTGGAAAATCATCGCGCAATCGGATTGCCAATCGCGTTTATCCTTGCCGGTGAGCGACAGGACATTGCGGCCCTCGAAATTCAATTCGCCCTCGGAGGCGTCGGTCAGACGGTTCATCATGCGCAAAAAGGTCGACTTGCCCGCGCCCGAACGCCCGATGATGCCGATCATCATCGACCGATCCACAGTGAAACTGACATTGTCCACGGCGGTGTTTGCGCCAAACCGTTTCGTCAGATGTTTCACATCAAGCATATCTGTCCCCTCGCGTGTTCGGCGGGGATAAAGCACAGGGTCTGAAACCCTTCTGTGACAGGTCTCGAAAACTTTTGTGACGACCCCAAATCTAAGACACACCGCGAAGCAAAGCCGAAACCATAAGCAGCGCCAAGCCCCGTTGCCCAAGTGATGTGCAAAATCCCAAATCTCACCGCCTTGCCCTTGCGAACCGCCACGTTATGTTGACGCGACGACAGGCTCGGGAACAGATTTTGACAGCATCCTCAGACACCAAAACGCGCGCGCTCCGTAATATTTTGACGCTGCTGATCGGCGCATTGGGCGGGACCGGGTTTTATGTCGCGGGCCTGCCTTTGCCGTGGATGCTTGGGTCCATGTTGGCGATTTTCGTCTGTGTCATGGCGGGCGCACCGCTTGAGACCTCGGGTCGCTTTCGGCCCATCGTGATCCCGGTGATCGGCGTCATGTTAGGCTCGAGTTTCGACTCGGACACTTTTCACCACCTGAGCCAATGGGGCCTCTCGCTGGCCGGGCTTGCAGTCTATCTGGTGCTGGCCGCCATTCTGGTCGTACCGTTCTACATCAAGATCGGGCGCCTCGATCCGGTGACCGCGTTTTTCTCCGCCATGCCCGGCGGGCTCAATGAGATGACAGTGATCGGCGGCGCTTTGGGCGGCGATGAAAAGCGGATCATTCTGGCGCACGCGGGTCGCATCGTGGTGTCTATCTCGATCATCGCTTTTTGGTTTCGCGTGGTACTTGGCTATGAGGTGCGCGGCGTGCCGCTTCACGCAGAGGGGGAAAGCCTCACTCTGGTGAGCGGGGCGATCCTTTTGGCCTGTGCCGTCTTGGGCAATTGGATCGGGACCAAACTCAAATTCCCCGCGCCGGGGCTTTTGGGGCCGATGCTTTTGTCAGGCGCCGTGCATATGGCGGGGCTGACGCATTCCTCGCCGCCGGGTCTCATCGTGATCATCGCGCAGATTGTCCTTGGCACCACCATGGGCTGTCGCTTTCGTGGCGCCAAACCGAATCTGGTGGGTGAGACGCTTTTGCTTACGCTGGGCGGCACCCTGATCACTATGGCGCTGTCTTTGGGCTTTGCGGTGCTGTTGCACGACATGTTCGGCCAGACCGTCGAACAGGTGCTTTTGGCCTATGCGCCCGGCGGGCTAACAGAGATGTCTCTGGTGGCTTTGGCGATGCATGCGGAGGTGGCCTATATCTCGATCCACCACCTCGTGCGGATCGTGATCCTTGTGGCCGTGGCCCCCTCTTTGCTGACGCGATTGGCGGAGCGGCTCAAATACTGAGCCGGGCTCCGATCAGTCGTTCGAAACCGCCGTAGAAAAGAGCGTGTCGGCATTGTCGCGAATGCGGTCGCGACAGGCGCGCACCAATTTGCGGTGCACGTTGAATTCCTTCGCCACTTCGCCGAAACTTTTCTCTTCTTTCAGACCTTCGATGCCGATCTGCGCCAGGAGTTTGGGGTCCCCCGTCAACACGCCTGTCGCCATATCGAGATGCGGCTCTTCCCCCACCGGACCACTCTCGGCGCTGCTCTCTTCGACCTGTTTCTTGTGCCGTGTCATGATCGGCGCGGCAGCCGGGTCGATGTCGTGTTTGCGCAGAAGCGACGCCAGGAAGCTTTTCGGGTGCGGGGCACCGCCTTCCTTTTCGAGAATGCGCATCCGCATCCGGCGGCCATAAAGGTGCACGGAGCAGGTCTTGTCGGTCACATAGGGCGAGACATCGAAATCGCGTTTAAGCATCATCCGGCGATCTTTGAACAGGAAGGGATAGAGCACCTCCTGCGGGAAAGCATATTTGTCCTCGCCGGTTTGATGCAGGAAATGCGTGACCGCATGCGGCCCCCAGACGCCCCAGGGTTGTTCGGAGGCATGCACCGGATTCCCCTCGGCCTTTTTCTGTTCCAGCTCGGCCACATAGTCCTCGCCGTAATAGGTCGGGATCGCGAATTCGTCTGAGGTAAACTCAAGCAGGGCCTTCAAAGCATCGCTGTCTTTCGGCAATCCCAAAACGCCGCCGTTGATGTGCTTGTCGCTTTCCCAGCCGAAATAATGCCCGGTCTCGGTTTCGAACGGACGCATGCAATAGGCATCGGTGTCGGCCCAGATCGTGTTGTCGCTTTTCTCAAGCATCTTGTAGCGGAACAGATCCGAATGAAGGGCGGGCGAGCCGGTGCGTTCGTGTTGCAGGAAATTGGTCTGCGGCAGAAACTCGTTGGCATCCCCCAATTCGATCCCTGCGGGCACCCGCTCCAGCGGACCGTAATGATAGAGAACGACCTTGTGCCCGGCATCGACAAAGGATTTCAAACAGAGCTGTTCGAGAAAGCTCAACGGGCCTTCCATCCACAAGGCGGCGATCACGGGTAACTTGGACATAGATGCATTCCACAGAAAACTTATTTTGCAATTTGAATAGCCTAAGCCCGTCACAAAATACAGTCAAAACCACCGTCACATCCCGTGGCCGCGCAACGGCGAAAACGACTGCGTTATTTTTGCAGCATGCCTCTGGCGCCCCTGCCCACATGCACCCGCTCCGCGCCTCCTCCTTGACTTGCCGGGGCCGCTGTGAAACCAAAATGGAAACAAAAACAGGGCTCAGAGATCGTTCTTCTGCGCCGTTTTGTACGAGGTAACGGGTTTGAACACACTCGCGATCACATGCATCCGAGACGAAGGACCGTGGCTTCTCGACTGGATTGCCCATCACCGAGCAGCAGGGTTCACCCATTTTCTCATCGCCTCGCACGATTGTTCGGATGGCTCCGACCGGATGCTCGACGCACTGGACGCTGCCGGAATTGTCACCCACCTTCCTTTCGTGCCCGAGGGTGAGAAAGCCGTGCAGTGGCAGGCGATGAAAAAACTGTCCAAACATCCGCTTTACAAAGAGGCCGATCTGGCGCTGTTCTTCGATGTCGACGAATATCTCGTGCTGGAAGCGCCATTGGACACGCTGTTGCCCGAAGACGCCGACGCCATGCCTCTGCGCTGGCATCTCTTTGGCAACAGCGGGCTTGGCACATGGGACGACCGCCCTGTGACGGAGCGGTTTACCATGGCGGCCCCCGACGACGTCTCCCTGCCCTTGGCGCATTTCTTCAAGACCCTGCACCGTCCGAAAGCGTTCAAGGGTCTGGGCGTGCATCGTCCGAAGGGCAAAGAGGCACGTTGGGTCACCGCAGCAGGGCGTCCGATGGCGCCGAACTTTGCCGCTCAGCAATCAAAGATCAACCTCTTTGGCCTGACCTCCAAAGGCGAACAGGCTTGGCTCAATCACTATTCCACGCGGTCCATTGAGGAATTCATCCTCAAATCCCGGCGAGGTCTTCCCAATCATATGGAAAAACCCGTGGGCGCAGGCTATTGGGCGGAACGAAATTTCAACACCGCTGAGGATGCGCGGATCGCAAGGATGCAAGAGACTGCCGTAATCGCGCGTGCCGAATTGTCGGACTTTGACGATCTGCACGCGGAGACGGTGCGGCACCACCGCGCGGTGCTCAAGACGCTGACAGCGCGGCGCGAGGTGGTCGAACTGATGTGGCAACTGACGCTCATGGGAAGCTCGGTCGCCCCCGGCCCGACACAGTTGGCGTCACATCTGGCGCGGCTCAAGGCGCTCAAGAGCGAGGACGGACAGGCCTGACATGGCACAGTTTGACAGACATCACATCCAGTCGCGCGATCTCGGCCCTGCGGTGCTTTTGGCCGCTGTGCGCGCCGATGAGGATCGCGCCCATCTGTTTTTCACCAAAGGCTCTGAGGTCAGCCCCGTCATCGCCGAAAAGCTTGTGAACGGGCCTGAACTGCGCAGCGTAGGCGATGCGCCATGGCTCACCGGGCAGATGCCCGAGGGCGGCATTCAGGCGTTTTTCAACAGCGAATTGATGGACATCCCCCGCGAAGCGCCAAGACCCGCGATGATGGCCGGGCGCAATGTGGCGCTGGCCACGCGCAATGGCGAGACGGCTCAAACGGTGCTGGAATGGCTGGGCTATCACGTCAAATATCAGAGCCTGACGGGGGCGATCATTCTGGATCGCGCAGAACCCGGCACGGATGAGGGATTTGCCCAAGAGCTGGAAAGCGGCCTGAAAAAATTAGACCTGAAGGCCTTCGACGATCTCGCTGTGCTTCTGGTCGATTGCGATGTGCCTTTGGGGCAATCCGACAACGCGCCTGAACACCACCCCTTCGTCACGCCCGGTGCGCCGGGCAAGGACCGGATGGAGGTGCCAAAGCCCGCCCCCTGGGCGGCGCCCTTGGGAGATGTGTTGATTTACGAAATGCTCAGGCACCTCTTTCTGACCAAAGCCCGTGCGGTGGCAAATATCGAGGTCTATGACCTCGTACCCCCCGACCCACGCGGCACGATGTTCGATCTGGCGCAAACCGCGAAGGGCGGCGTGGTGCAACTCGTCGGGCAGCAATGTTACCCTTGGCGGGTGCGCGACGACGATCCGGTGCGCTTTGCCGATCACATCTGTGTCCAGTTCGATGCCAAGAAACGTCGAGGCCGCTGGTGCGCCGCGATGGCTGCGCTTGACGATCAGGCGGTGTTCCGACTGGTGCGGATCGGCGGTGTAGACCCGGAGGTCGCCTATCCGTTCTACCGCTTCATGGCGCTCCGCCACCGTGCGCCCACTGTTTCAAAGATTGTGCCCAAGGCCTCGCTGATCGAACATGCACCGCTGATTAAAATGTCGGAAGCCGAATGGGATCACAAACCGATCCTCATGCCGCACGAGGAGGTGGAACAACCGCCCAAGGGCGACAATTCCGTCGCCATCGTGACCTGCATGAAAAACGAGGGGCCCTTCATCCTCGAATGGCTCGCCTATCACCGGGCGATCGGGATCGAGGGCTTTCTGGTCTACACCAACGATTGCACCGATGGCACCGATACGTTCCTCGATCTCTTGCAAGAGAAAGGCTACGTCCAGCACCGCGACAACAAGTTCCACGGCACCGGGTTGAAACCGCAGCACCACGCGTTGCAGCAGGCCGAGAAAGAACCCGTTGTCATGGAAAGCGACTGGGCGATTTCCATGGATGTGGACGAGTTCATCGACATCAAGGTGGGCGACGGTACGATGACGGCACTCTTTGATGTGGTACCGGATGCGAACCTGATTTCCTGCACCTGGCGGCTGTTTGGCAACAACGATGTGCATGAGTACGAAGACCGATTTTTGATCGAACAGTTCTTCCGCTGCGCGCCCGAATTTGCCAACAAACCGCATCAGGCCTGGGGGTTTAAAACCCTGTTTAAGAATGTCGGCCTGTTCAAGAAACTGGGCGTGCACCGTCCAAAGGGTCTCAAGCCGCAAATCTGGGATAAGATCCGCTGGTACAACGGCTCCGCCAAGCGTATGCCGGAGGGCGAATATCGCAACGCATGGCGTTCGAACGCATCGACCTATGGCTATGATGTCGTGCAGCTTAATCACTACGCCGTGCGCTCCGCCGAAAGCTTTCTCGTGAAGCGTGACCGGGGCCGGGTGAACCACGTGGACCGCGACCAAGGCTTGGCGTACTGGTTCCGTATGAACAACAATTTCGAAGAAGAACGTTCAATCCAGCGGATGATCCCGAAGCTTCAGCACGAGTTCGACCAGCTGCTGTCCGACCCCGACATTCGCGCCATGCATGAGGCCTGTGTCAAAGCCCACAAAGACAAGATCAAAGAGCTGCGCGCGACGGAAAACTACAGCAGGTTCTACGCCGAGCTGACCGGCCCTCGGATGGAAAAACTCAGCCGCATGCACCGCCATTTCGGCGCCAACGTCTTTCTCACCGGCCCGGAATGCGTGCCCGACGAGGTGCTGCAACGTGACCCGGATGAGAAATTCTTTTTCACCGTAGAACGCGGGGAGACAGCACATTGAGCGACACACAGGCCAACGACGCCCAGCGCGTCACGCTTCATATCGGGCTGCATTTCACCTCGGCCGATTACATCCTCAAGGCCATCGGCGCAAACCGTACGTGTCTCAAAGAGCATGGTATATATGTGCCCCCCAAACGCCACGCCTGGGGCACGATCAACGCGATGTTGAAACGTCTCGACGGGCTCCCGCCGATTGCCGAGGAAGCGACCGAAGTCCGCACAACGCTTTTGGGCAAAGCTCAGGCACAGCATCTGTTCCTGTCCGACGAACGCTGGGCCTCGCCACTGCGTACCGCGCTGGAGGGGAAAACCCTTTACCCGGAAATCGGCACACACGTCAGGGCCGTGGCCGAGATATTCTCCTCATCAGAGCTGCAAATCGGCCTGTCGCTGATCAATCCCGCCATCTTTCTGAGTGAAAGTTTCGCCTCCGGCACAGGGGCACACCTGCTCAAGACCTTCGTCGAAGAGGTCGATCCCGCAACCCTGCGCTGGCGCGATACGCTCAATGACCTGCGCGCCGCCCTGCCCGACATCCCGCTGGTGGTCTGGGCCGAAGAGGACGCGCCGCTGATCTGGCCGGCAGTCATGCACAGGCTCTTTCATCTGCCGCCCGATGTCCCGCTGTCCGGTCGTATCCTGCCGCTCAAACCCTTGCTGCATGACGAAGGATACGAGCGCCTGCAAACCTATCTGACCAGCCACCCACCGAAAACCCGCGAGCAATACGAACGCGTGGTCATGGTGTTTTTGAACAAATACGGACGCGAGGAGGCTCTGGCCCCGCGCTGCTCCATTCCCGGGTGGGGTGCGGAAGATATCGAGGTGCTCACCGCGCATTACGAGGAAGACCTCGACAGCTTCGCTCAGGACGACAGCATCACGTTCCTTCAGCCCGTGACACAGCCCGACTAAAGCGTTTTTCAAAAAACTTGAGGCACTCAATTTTTGAAAAACGCAGCAAGATCAATGCAGTGTCGCAACGTTTTTCGCTCAATCTGATTCAGATTAAACGAAAAACGCTTTAAAGCGCCTCAGCGCGCAGCCTCTGCCGCCGCACGGATGGCGCGGATGTTATCGCCGTAGGGGATCGGATTCACGACAGAGCCGCCTTTGAACACGGCAGAGCCCGCGACCAGCGCATCTGCGCCAGCGGCCGCAACCAAGGGCGCTGTGCTCGGGTCCACGCCGCCGTCGATCTCGATATGAATCGGACGATCGCCGATCATCTCGCGCAACTGTTTGATTTTCTCGATCTGGGAGTGGATGAATTTCTGGCCGCCAAAGCCGGGGTTCACGGTCATCACACAGATCAAATCGACCATGTCCAACAGGTACTCGACGCTTTCCGCCGGTGTGCCGGGATTGAGCGCCACGCCCGCTTTCGCGCCATTCGCGCGGATCGCCTGCATCGTGCGGTGAATATGCGGGCCCGCTTCGACATGGGCAGTGATGATGTCGGCGCCCGCCTCGGCGAAGGCCTCGATATAGGGATCGACAGGCGCGATCATCAGGTGCACGTCCATCACCGTCTTGATATGCGGGCGGATCGCCTTGCACATGGCCGGACCAAAGGTCAGGTTCGGCACGAAATGCCCGTCCATGACATCGACGTGAATCCAGTCGGCGCCCTGGGCTTCGACGGCTTCGATCTCCTGCCCGAAATTCGCGAAATCGGCGGCAAGGATGGATGGGGCGATCTTGATCGAGCGCTCAAAGCTCTGGCTGGACATGGTGGCGATTCCTCAAACTGGCAGTCTTCGCGCTGCATCTACCCGGTTTGCCCGCCCCTGTCACCTTTCCTCTGTTTCGCCGCCGATGGGCCACGCAAAGGCCGCCCCTGCCCCGCAATGCTCGCGAATATAGCAAAATCTTCGCGACTTCCGTTTTCCTGTTCGAAAATAAAGGAAAGGTCACGAATCATATGAGAACATGTGCTATCTTTACGCCATGGATATCATCGCATTGAAGCAGTCCGACATTTTAGGCAAAGGGGAACAGTACCATTTCTCCCGTACAGTCTTGTCGCGGGATCGCCCCAAAGCGCTGCACGATCAGGATTATTACGAAGTTTTCTGGCTGCACAATGGCCGTGCACGGCTGGTCACCGAGACCTCTCAGATGAAGCTGACCGAGGGCGATCTGGTGTTCCTCGCGCCCGGCTTTCCCCATGCGCTTCAGGGCGTGGGCGACGAGAGCCATATCGTCAACATCATCCTCAAGCGCAAACGGATCAGGGAATTGACCGACCGCTTCCCTGAACTGGCGCCCTATTTCCCGGCTCCTGGGTCGCTTCCCGTGCAAATCCACCGCGACATGCGCCATTTGTCGCGGCTCTCCACCGCAGCCAAAACGCTCGAAGCCGCGCCGCGCAACGCGCTTTATCTCGAGGCCTTTCTCTTGCCGCTGGTGGCCGAACTGTTGTCAGAGGCCCGCGATGAAAACGCCGCCATGCCCGCGTGGCTGAGCGACGCCTTGATCCGGGCCGAAGACCCGTCGGTGTTCCGCGAAGGCGCCTCGGGCCTCGTGGCGCAATGCGGCAAGGCCCATGCCCATGTCGCCCGCACCATGCAAATGCATCTGCACCAAACGCCCTCGGATTACATCAACACGCTGCGCATGGAGTTCGCCGCGCGTCAGCTCAAGGGCACGCCGGATTCGCTGTCGGAAATCGCCGATGAGATCGGCATTCACAACATGAGCCATTTTCACCGCCTGTTCCGCACGCGCTTTGGCATGACGCCGCGTCAGTACCGCGTGAAACATCAAAAGGGTGTGGTGCAGCCCGTTTGACCAAATGGTCAATGATTGCCAAATCCCTCGGACCATGCGAGCTTGCGCATAAGTTGAAACGGAGCTTGCAGATGAGCACACCCGATAGCACCGCTGAGGCCACAAGCCTCGCGACACGTACTGCACAATTGCCGCAGATCCATGAACCGCGCAATCCCGGCATGGAACTGGACTTGGACGTGGTGGAACGCCAGCGCGTCAACACCTCCGCTGTCGAACGCCGCTGTGCCACGCTGCCCGGGCGGCGGTCGGTGAAGAAAGATCACCAAGCGGCGTGGCTGTTGAAAGCGATCACCATGATCGACCTGACCACTTTGGCGGGCGATGACACGGCGGGGCGCGTGCGACGCCTCTGCGCCAAGGCCGCCCATCCCGTGCGCGCCGATCTGTTGGACGCCATGGGCATGCCCGCGATCACCACCGGCGCGGTCTGTGTCTATCACGATATGGTCGAAACCGCTGTGGAGGCGCTGGACGGCACGGGCATTCCGGTTGCCGCCGTCTCGACGGGGTTTCCGGCGGGTCTCTCGCCCTATCATCTGCGCGTCAAAGAGATCGAGGAAAGCGTCAAGGCAGGCGCGAAAGAGATCGACATCGTGATCTCCCGGCGTCACGTCCTGACCGGCAATTGGCAGGCACTTTACGACGAGATGCGCGCGTTCCGCGCCACCTGCGGCGAGGCGCATGTAAAAGCCATTCTGGCCACCGGCGAGCTGGGATCGCTGCGCAATGTCGCGAAGGCGTCGCAGGTCTGCATGATGGCAGGCGCCGATTTCATCAAGACCTCGACCGGCAAGGAAAGCGTCAACGCCACCCTGCCCGTCTCATTGGTGATGATCCGTGCGATCCGCGACTATCACGCCCGCACCGGCTATCGCATCGGCTACAAACCCGCGGGCGGGATTTCCAAGGCGAAGGATGCTTTGGTCTACCTGTCGCTGATCAAGGAAGAACTGGGCAATCACTGGCTCTCGCCGCATCTGTTCCGCTTTGGCGCCTCGTCTTTGTTGGGCGACATCGAGCGGCAGTTGGAACATCATGTGACCGGGCAGTATTCTGCCGCGTGGCGTCACGCCATCGGGTGAGGTCGAACATGAGTATTTTTGCCAAGAAAAAGCAGGGGCGCGGGCAATGAGCGTGAAAGAGATTTTCGACACGATGGACTATGGCACGGCGCCCGAAAGCGCGGCGGAGGCGCTGGCCTGGCTGGTGGATGGCGGTGATCGCTTTGGCCTGTTCATCAATGGGACGATGACGGAACCGGGCGCAGTTTTTGACGCCAAGAACCCGGCGACGGGCGAGGTTTTGGCGCATCTGACACAGGCGACCGAGGCCGATGTCGACGCGGCTGTCACCGCCGCCCGCAAGGTGCAAAGCAAATGGGCGAAGGACAGCAAAGCGCGGGCCAAGGTGCTTTATGCGCTGGCGCGACTGGTGCAGAAACACGCGCGTTTATTTGCCGTGTTGGAGACCTTGGATAACGGCAAACCGATCCGCGAGAGCCGCGATATCGACGTGGCTCTGGTCGCGCGGCATTTCTATTACCACGCGGGTATGGCGCAGCTCATGGACGAAGAGCTTCCGGGGCGTGAGGCGCTTGGCGTGTGCGGCCAGATCATCCCGTGGAACTTCCCGCTTTTGATGCTGGCGTGGAAGGTGGCGCCCGCGATTGCGATGGGCAATACGGTGGTGTTGAAACCGGCGGAATATACCTCGCTCACCGCTTTGCTGTTTGCGCAGATTTGTCAGGAAGCAGGCGTACCGAAAGGTGTCGTCAACATCGTGACCGGCGACGGGGCCGTGGGCGAGATGATAGTCACGCATCCCGGCGTGGACAAAATTGCGTTCACCGGATCGACCGCAGTGGGACGGCGCATTCGCGAGGCGACCGCTGGCTCGGGCAGGTCGCTGACACTCGAACTCGGCGGCAAATCGCCCTACATCGTCTTTGAGGATGCCGACATCGACAGCGCCATCGAAGGCTTGGTCGATGCGATTTTCTTCAACCAAGGGCAGGTCTGCTGCGCCGGGTCGCGTTTGCTCGTTCAAGAAGGCATTGCCGAGGATTTCCACGCGCGGCTTGTGGCGCGCATGGGCAATCTGCGCATCGGCAATCCTTTGGACAAGAGCATTGATGTCGGTGCGATTGTGGACCCGGTGCAGTTGGAGCGGATCGAAAACCTCGTGGCCAAGGGCGGCGCCGAGGGCACTGTGCACCAACCGGTGAAAGCGCCGGAGGGCTGTTTCTACCCGCCGACTTTGGTGTCGGGGCTGGAGCCCTCCTCGCTCTTGATGCAAGAGGAAATCTTTGGGCCGGTTCTGGTCTCCACCACCTTCCGCACACCCGCCGAGGCGGTGCAGGTGGCAAACAACACGCGCTATGGCTTGGCGGCCTCCGTCTGGACCGAGAACGTCAATCTGGCGCTCGATATTGCGCCGAAACTCGTCGCGGGTGTCGTCTGGGTCAACGGGTCGAACATGTTCGATGCCGCGGCCGGATTTGGCGGTGTGCGCGAGAGCGGTTTTGGCCGCGAAGGTGGTTGGGAAGGTTTGATGGCCTATACCAAACCCAAAGGCAAAGCGACGCCCGTAAAACCCGCGAAAGCGCATGTGAAGCCCGACGACGTCGAGGTTCTGGGGCTGGATCGCACCGCAAAGCTCTACATCGGCGGCAAACAGGCGCGGCCCGATGGCGGCTATTCTCAGGCGATCTACGCCCCGAAAGGTAAGCTCTTGGGCCATAGCTCGATTGCCAGCCGCAAGGACATTCGCAACGCCGTCGAGGCCGCACAAGGTGCCAAGAGCTGGGCGAAAGCAACCGCTCACAACCGGGCGCAGGTGATGTATTTCATCGGCGAAAACCTCTCGGCCCGCGCCGATGAATTCGCCACCCGCATCCGCGATCTGACCGGCACGACCGAAGCGAAAGCCCGAGACGAAGTGGCGGAGGCGATCGACACGCTCTTCACCTATGCCGCTTGGTGCGACAAGCTGGATGGCGCGGCGAAACCCGTGCCGATGCGCGGTGTGGCTTTGGCGATGAATGAGCCTGTCGGCGTGATCGGCGCGTTTTGTGATGACCGGCCATTGGCGGGGTTGATCGAGGTGATCGCGCCGGCCATCGCCATGGGCAACCGGATGGTTGCTGTGGCCTCCGAGGCCTATCCTCTGGCCGCGACCGATTTCTATCAGGTGCTCGACACCTCTGACGTGCCCGCAGGTGTCGTCAACATCCTGACCGGGCCGCATGCGGGGCTGGCCAAGACTATGTCGGGCCATATGGATGTCGAAGCGGTGTGGAGTTTCTCCTCCGCCGAGATCTCCGCTGTGATCGAAAAAGAGAGCGCCGGGAACCTGAAGCGCACTTGGGTCAACAATGGGTTGAGCCGGGCCTATCCCGCGCGGGACTGGTTGGCGCAGGCGACCGAGGTCAAGACGATCTGGGTGCCCTACGGGGAATAAAACAGGACATGAAAAGGGGCTTTCCGAGGCCCCTTTTTTTATCGTTTAAACCAGCCTTTGACCTTATCGACCACGCTGTCTTTCTTTTCGTCGGCCAGCTCAAGCACGTCTTCGACATCATCGACCAGCGGCTCGATGGCGCGTTGGCGGAATTGTTGCCACATACGGTAAAGGGTCACCACAAAGAGGAACAGGACCGTCAGGATGATGATATTGGCCCAAGGAATGATGGTCACATCCGGCCCCGCGACCGGTTTGATCCCCATCGCATTGGGGAAGATCGACAAAAGCTCCGAGCGCCAACCATAGTGGGTGACGGAGACCCATTCGGGGGCCGCCTTGGTCGAGATTGCATCATTGGCCTCGGTATAAAGATTCGCCGTGTCGAATTTAAAGTACGGCGGCCAGCCCCAGCCGGTGTCTTCGTTGCGATAGACGATGCTCTTGCCGTTCGGACGCACGGCCTGGATGAATTGTACATCGCGGGTTTGATCGCCCGTCGTCGAGCCATTGTCAGGCGCCTGCCAGAACATCGTGGTCCAGCCGGACAGATCCTGACGCTCCTCATAGGTGTTCACGATTCGCACGATGTCATGCTGTGGCAAGGTGTAATGCGCAAACCCTCCGACAATCAGAACGATCAGGGCGATCAGGGTCCATTTCACATAGCGCATCGGCGGGGCCTCACAGAAAATTCGTCACATAAAAGATCGCGGCAAAGACGATCAGCGGCAGGATATAGACCAAGAGCAAAAGTTTTGGGCGGAAAGAGCGCTCATAGGCTTTGATCCCCTCCTCCACATAAGCGTCCCTCTCGCCAATGGAACCCTCTTTTTCCCAATCTTCTTCAAGACGTTCGCGGGTGAGCGAGCGGACATAAACGGTCAGGAGCCCGTAGAACAGGGTCATCACGATAAAGCCGATGATCAGAAACCGCAAAAAGCCCAGCATGGGGTGTCCCCTGTCGCGCCGGGGTCGTCCGGCCGTTGTATCCAGCTTAAAGCGTTTTTCGTTTAATCTAAATCAGATTGAGCGAAAAACCTTGCCACACTGAATAGATATTGCAGCGTTTCTCAAAAATTGAGTGCCTCAAGTTTTTTGACAAACGCTTTAGCTGCACTGCCACGAAAGCGCGAGGTGAATTGATCGGGTTATGTCTCTTGATCGGGCAAATCGTGGCGCATGGCCTCGTCGGATTTGATCTGTTCGACGCGACGCGCGAGGCTAAGCCAAGCGAGGCCCAAAAGCGGCAACCAGATCAGGCTGGCCAGAGCGGCGCGGCGGGCGAGAAAACCGAACATCTGCCCCGGGGCATCTCGCAGCGTCTGGATCACCGGCACGCCGTCGACCTCGTAGAGAAAGGCAAACAAAGCCCCGCCCAGCACGAAGAGCCCCAAAGCGCTCAGTAGAACTGAGACCAGCAGACGTTTTTGCGAGCGGGTGCCGCGCGGGGTCAAAGCCAGCGGCAAGGCCACCGCCGCAACGCCGATCAATCCAACCGGAATCGCAATACCGCTTATCACACCCATGTCGATCATGCCTTTGCCTCCAAATGTAAGCTGGCCTAACACCGTAAAATCATACGTCTTAAATGCGCCTCATCAGAGATGAGGTCCGCTCCCTATTCTTCCCCTTGTGACAGACGCCGTGCGGGTTTTCTATGATGTTATCACCATCGGAGGGGACCCCATGACACTTAAAACTGTTCTACTCGGCACCGGCTTTGGCCTTTTCATGGCGACAGGCGCCATGGCGGATGACGTCACCGACACGTTACAAAGCGCGCTCAAAGCCTATGAAGAGGGCGACGTCACCTATGCGCTCGAAGAGTTGGATTACGCCAAGCAGTTGATGCAAGAAATGCAAACCGGCGCCTTGGCCGCCTTTCTGCCCGCCGCGCCCGAAGGCTGGACCGCAGAGGAAGACACAGACACCGTGGCCGGTTTTGCCATGATGGGCGGCGGCACGGCGGCGGCGCAAAGCTATACCAACGAATCTGGCGAGGAATTCACCATTTCCATCGTTGTCGACAGCCCGATGATTGCCATGATGGGCGGCATGATTTCCAACGCTGGTGCCATGGGCATGAAAACCGTGCGCGTGGGGCGTGAGAAATTCTTAGAGAACGAAGGCGATCTCACCGCCTTGGTCGAGGGGCGCGTCTTGGTGCAGGCCTCGGGCGAGCCGCGTGATGTGGTCTTGCCGCTTTTGGAGAGCATCGACTACCGCGCCTTGGGCCGCTTCGGCTACTAATTGTCCTGAGACAAAGACATAAAAAGAGGGGCCGGCACGCCCCTCTTTTTCATTCCATTGAGAGCTATTTCACAGCTGCGCGCGGATCACATCCCCCAGACGCGCAATGCCCTCTTCGATCTTCGCCGCCGCTGACATCGAAAAATTGAGGCGCAGCGTGTTGCGGTTCGAGCCATCGGCATAAAACGCGCCCCCCGGCACAAAAGCCACATTGGCTTTGAGTGCCTCTTTCAAAAGCTCCGCCCCATCCATGCCCTGCGGCAGTGTCACCCAGACGAACATCCCGCCATCGGGTTTCGTCCATTCGACACCTTCGGGCATATGGCGTTCGAGCGCGGCCAACATCGCGTCCAGCCGAACGCCGTAGACCTCGCGTAGCTTGGCGACGTGATCCTCAAACACACCGTTCGCCACTTCGCTCACCGCGATCTGGTTGATCGTCGCGGTCTGAAGATCGGCGGCTTGTTTGGTCAGCACCATCTGGCTGATCACCGGTTTCGCGGCCACGGCCCAGCCGACGCGCAACCCCGGCGCCAAGGTTTTCGAGAAAGAGCCGAGGTAGATCGTGCGACAGGCGTCGATGTCGCCTTTCTCTTCGATCTCAAGCGCCAAGATCGGCTTGATCTCTTCGCCGCGGTAGCGCAGCTCCTGATAGGCCGCATCCTCGATCACCGCGCAGCCCAGCGCATCTGCGCGCGCCAATACGGTCCGGCGCTGATCTTCGGTCAGGGTCACACCGGTGGGGTTGGCGAAATCGGTCGACAGGTAGGCGAATTTGACTTCGCCGCCTGCGGCTTTCGCGTCGGCCAGCACGTCTTCGGTGGGCCGGTTGGTCTGCGGGTCGATCCGGTCGTAGCGTGGCTCATAGGCGTTGAACGCCCCCAAGGCGCCCATGTAGGTCGGCCAGGTCACAAGCGCCGTATCGCCTGCGTTCAGAAAGATTTTCCCGAGATAATCCAGCGCCTGCTGCGAGCCTGCCGTGATCAGGATGTTGTCGCGGGTACAGGTCACACCATGGCGTGCCATATAGCCAACGATCCAATCACGAAGCGGCGTGTAGCCCTCGGAGGTGGAATATTGCAACGCGACCGCCGCTGCCTGTTCGCTCAGCGCCTTGGTCATCGCCTCGGCAAAGGCTTCGCGCGGGAAATAGGCCGGGTCGGGAATGCCGCCCGCAAAGGAAATAATGTTCGGCTGGTCGAGAAGTTTGAGAAGCTCGCGGATCTCTGACGCCCGCATCCGTCCGGTCCGATGGGCGAACAGTTCGGTCAGACGCGCGCTTGTTTTCTCTAAAGTCGTCTCGGCGGAATTCTCTGGCAGACTCATGACATTCTCCATTCAGCGCCCCGATGTCACACATTTGATTGGGGAAATCCACAAAAAGGATTTGCGACATTTTAAATGTGATTGACCCGGTTATGCCTTGGACCTTTGAGACAGAAAAAATGCCGCGGGAATTTCCTCCCGCGGCATTTTTCCATCCGCCCTGAGCACATTGTTCAGAGCGAACTGGACCACCCGTTATTGGATGTTGTTCACGTTGGTGTTGGCCAAGTCAGCACCGTTGGAGCCCACGAGCACGAACTCGATGTTGGAGCGCGGCGCGGTGGACAGGCTGACTTTCACGTCGGTGTTGGCGCCGGCTTTGACGTCGGTGGAGCCCAGAAGAGCCACGCGCTCACCGCCGTGCACGGAGTAAACTTCGAGGGTTGCCGGCGCGTCGGCACGGACGAGCTCGACGTTTGCGGTGGTTTTGGAACCGGCCTGGTTGCCCGGGATGATGTAGTTCGGGCCAGCGAAAGCGGCGGAACCGGCAACGGCAACGATGGCAGCGGCAGCGAGGGTTTTGAATGAATTGGTCATGGTTTTGGTCCTTTATAAGTGTTTCGTGTGTGACACGTCAGTTGTGGAAGACGCTGTGTGTTCGTTTTTGCGTCTTTCTATGAGAATGAATGTAGGCTTCCGTTATGGATGTGTAAATAGGAACATATATACAAGAGTTAGCCGGCATAATGTTTATATTTGAACATCACAAATATCGTGATCTCGGGAACTTTTTCACATTTCATGCACAAACAGTGGCGTGATGACTCTCCACCCCCACAATTCTCCACATTGTTCCTTTTTGAACATAAGTTCGGAGTGTCAGGGGATTTCGACCGTAAATGCTGAGAGCTCGGCCGGCTTGCGCGCGGCTAAGCGGGCATGGTCTCGCCAGAAACACCCGCAAAGATATGCCGTTATAAAACGGATACAAAATCGTCACCCCGGCGACATTTCCCTTCGTCACACCGCGCGCACAGATACTGACGAGGGACGTCTCATGAAAAAGAACCTGCTGCTTGCGGCTTCTGCTCTGGCGCTTTGTGCGACCGGGGCATCTGCCGATATGACCTTCAACCGCATCGCCTCTTTCGCCACGCCGGACAATATGGCCGAGGGCGAGGACCACGCGCGCGAAACCTCCGCCGAGATCATCGCCGCCTCGGAAGACGGCATGACGTTGATCTACACCGACAGCCCGCTGGGCGTCGTCGGCCTCATCGACATCACCGACCCGAAAGCCCCCAAGGCGCTTGGCAATATCGAGATGCCGGGCGAGCCGACCTCCGTGGCTGTGCGCGGCATGACCGCCTATGTCGGCGTGAAAACCTCTGAGGATTACGTCAACACCTCCGGCCAGATCGTTGTGGTGGATATGGCCAAGAAAGAGATCATCGGGTCGTGCGATCTGGGCGGTCAGCCCGACTCGATCGCCGTGTCGAAAGACGGGTCTTTCGTGTCCGTGGCGATTGAGAACGAGCGCGACGAAGACCTCGGCGACGGTCGCACCGGCCAGATGCCGGCGGGCTTTCTGGATATGGTTTCCGTCACTGAGAGCGGTTGCTCTGACGTGAAAACCGTCGAAATGACCGGCCTGACCGAGATTTCGCCGGAAGACCCGGAGCCGGAGTTTGTCGACATCAATTCCTTGGGCGAAACCGTCATGACGCTTCAGGAGAACAACCACCTGATGGTGATATCGAAAGACGGTGAGATCCTGAACCATTTCTCCGCAGGCACCGTGGATCTGACCGGGATCGACACCGTGGACGAGCGCGCCTCGCTTGATTTCACCGGCGAACAACTGGGCCGCAAACGCGAACCCGATGCGGTGAAATGGATCGACGACGACCATTTTGCCATCGCCAACGAAGGCGACATGGACGGCGGCTCGCGCGGCTGGACCATTTTCAATAAGGACGGTTCTGTCGTCTTTGAGAGCGGCGCGTCGTTCGAACATGCGCTGATCCAAATCGGCCACTACCCGGACAAACGCTCCGACGCCAAAGGCGTTGAGCCGGAAAGCATTGAAACCGCCGTGTTCGACGGAACGCCCTATGTCTTCGTCGGCTCCGAGCGCGGCTCTGCCGTGGGCGTCTACAACGTGTCTGACCTCTCTGCCCCTGTGCTGGAGCAAATCCTGCCGTCGGGCATCGGGCCGGAAGGCTATGTCGCGATCCCGGAGCGCAACCTGTTGATCTCCGCCAACGAAACCGACCTTATCGAAGACGGCGGCGTGCGCGCGCATGTCATGATCTTTGAGCGTGCCGAAGGTGAGCCGATGTATCCGACGCTGACCTCTGAGGGCGCAGATGAGCTGATCGGCTGGGGCGCGATTTCCGGCATGGTCGCGGATGAGGACGGCATGATCTACGCCGTCAACGACAGCTTCTATGGCTTCCAGCCCTCCATCTTCAAAATCGATCCGTCGAGCAAACCGGCCCGTATCGTGGATGTGATCCGTGTGCATCGTGCCAACGGCGACGCGGCGCAGAAACTCGATATGGAAGGCATCACGCTCGACGGCAAAGGTGGGTTCTATGTTGCCTCCGAAGGCCGCACCGAGCGCCTGATCCCGCATGCGATCTACCACGTCAACGCCGATGGCCTGATCGAAACCAACAAAGGCGAGATCGGCATCCCCGCAGAGTTGAGCGCCGTTGAAAAACGCTTTGGCTTCGAAGGCATCACCAAGGTCGGTGACACGCTTTGGATGGCTGTGCAGCGCGAATGGGGCGATGACGCGAAGAACACCGTGAAACTCGTCGCCTATAACCTTGAGACCAAGGAATGGGGTGCCGTCTCCTATCCCAAAGCCGCGCCGGACACCGGCTGGGTCGGCCTGTCGGAGATCGTCGCTCATGGCGATTACTTCTACGTCATCGAGCGCGACAACCAGATCGGTGCGAATGCTGTGACCAAGAAAATCTACCGCATCCCCGCCGCCGAGATGGTGCCTGCGCCTTTGGGCGGCGAGCTTCCGGTGGTCACCAAGGAAGAGGTCCGCGATCTGATCCCGGATCTGAAATCCTTCGGCGGCTATGTGGTCGATAAGGTCGAGGGCCTCGCTATCACCCCTGAGGGCGAAATGTTCGTCTCCACCGACAACGACGGCGTGGATGACAGCTCGGGCGAGACATTCTTCTGGTCCATCGGGTCTGTCGAGTAAGCTGACGCTTTATAAAACGAGAGACGCCCGCCAAATCGGCGGGCGTTTTTATGTGAGTATTTTTGCCAAGAAAAAGATCAGACCTCGGTGGTCGGATCGCTCTCAATCACCTTGGTTTCCACCGTGTTCGGTCCGGCGATCTCGATCCGGCGGGGCTTCAGAGCTTCGGGCACTTCGCGTTTCAGGTCGATGTGCAGCATGCCGTTTTCATGGGACGCGCCGGTAACGCGCACATGTTCGGCCAGCGTAAAGCGGCGCTCGAAGGCGCGGGTGGCGATGCCGCGATGGAGATAGGTCTTGGCCTTTTCTTCCTCGCTGTCGGCTTTGCGTGCGGTGATCACCAGCGCGTTTTCACGCTGTTCAATTCCGATGTCTTCGGTCGAGAACCCGGCCACGGCGAGCGAAATGCGCCAAGCGTCATCGGAGGTTTTCTCGATGTTATAGGGCGGGTAGCTGGGTTGGCTGACCTCTTGGGTCAGAACGCGGTCCATCAGATCGGCGATCTGGTCGAAGCCGACGGTGGCACGGTAAAGCGGTGCAAGATCAAAGTTGCGCATGGGTATCCTCCAGTGAGCGATTCCAAATGTGAATGCCTTCCGACGCGCGGACAGGCGAAATGCCGGACCCAAAAGAGGCGTCCGACATCAGGAATCTGGGGATCGGGATTTGTCGTTTCAAGAGGGCAAAGCCCCGCGCCGTTCAGTGCCCCGTGACGCCCACGACGAATTCTGTCTGGGACAAGTCGGGCAAGGGCTCTGCGCTGGCCTTTTGGAAATGGCTTTTCCCGGTGGAGGCCATTTGCAAGAGATCAGACAGGGCGCCATCGAGAGAGGTGCCGACAGAGACACGCCCGCCCCGGAATTGCGCCTTGGCGGAGACCACCGAGACGATGCGCGGCGTGGGGCCGGACATATCGAAAATCGGTGCACCGGAGGAGCCGAAATCCACCTCGCATGAGGTCACAAGCACACCGCCCTGACGCGCCATCACATGGCAGACTTCTTGCAAAGAGGGCGTTTCGGCACGGTCATGGGCATAGGAGACGACGCCAACGGCCTGACCCTTTTCCGGGCGCGCCGAGATTGCGAAAGGCCGCACAGAGGTGGTGCGCACCGGACGGTCCAACTCGATCAGCGCCACATCATGCACCAGACGGTCATGCAGATCGCCGGAATTGAGCGCAAACCCCGGATGCACGTAGATCGCCTTGGCAGCGCGGTAAGCCTGCGCCTGACCATTGCGCCAACCGGCTTTGAACGTGATGTCTTTGGGCTTGTGCGGTTTGTGATCGTAGATGTCGAACATGCAATGCGCGGCGGTCAGGACCAGAGTTTCGGTGATCAAAGCCCCGGTGCAGAAACTGCGCCCGGCGAAATCGAGACGTCCAACGGCCTCCCAGCCGCGGCTGTCATCGCCGGTTTGAAAGGCCTTGAGCTTGCTGTCCGCCTGCGCCTGTCCTGCCATGAGGAGGATAAAGAAGATGGTCAGCAATTTTCTCATGGTGGTCCTCGAGTCCTATTCGCCCCCAGCGCTATAGGGGGTTCAAGGCGGGATTATGACCGATTCGAGAACAATTTGGGCGGTTTTGGGCCACCTGTTGCCCAGTCGAGCAGTTCGACCGTGTGCACCACCGGCACATCCATGCCCGATCCGATCTGCATGATGCAGCCGATATTGCCAGCGGCCACCACATCTGGGGTCTTCGCCGATAAGGTTTTAATTTTCCTCTCTTTCAGATTTTTTGACAGCTCGGGCTGCAAGAGGTTGTAGGTGCCGGCTGATCCACAACACAGATGGCTGTCCTGTGGCTCGACCACCTCGAAACCGACGCGTTTCAAAAGCGTTTTCGGATGGGTCTTGATCTGTTGCCCGTGTTGCAGCGAACAGGCGGCGTGATAGGCGACTTTAAGGTCCTGTTGGCCTTCAGGCAGGTCGAGCAGCATCAGCACTTCGGAGACATCCTTGGCCAGCGCGGCGACCTGTGCGGCCTCATCCGCCAGCTCAGAGCTGCGGAACATATGACCATAATCTTTCACCGTCGTGCCACAACCAGAGGTGTTGATCACGATGGCATCCAGCCCGTCCCCCTCGATCTCTCGCATCCAGGCGCGGATGTTTTTGGCGGCCGCTCCATGCGAGTCCGCCTCCTTGCCCATGTGGTGCGTGAGCGCCCCGCAACAGCCCGCGCCCTTCGCCACCACGACCTCACAGCCCAACCGCGTCAAAAGCCGGATGGTTGCATCGTTGATGTCCGTGTCCAACGCCTTTTGCGCGCAGCCGGTCATCAAAGCGACGCGCATCTTGCGTGCGCCTTTGGCCGGAAACACCTGCGCCTCATCATTGCGCGACGGGGCCGGAATGCGAGCGGGCGCCATCTCTAGCATCGCTTTCAGCCGTGGTTCGGGCATCAGATGACGCAGAGGTTTCGCGATCTTCGCCCCCATCAAAGCCACCCGAAACCGCCCCGGATAAGGTAGGATTTTCGCCAGCGTCCAGCGCAGCAACCGATCCATCACGGGCCGTTTGTAGGTCTTCTCCACATGCACCCGCGCATGGTCGATCAGATGCATGTAATGCACCCCTGACGGACAGGTCGTCATACAGGCCAGACAGGACAGGCAGCGATCCAGATGTTTGACGATCTTGGCATCCGCAGGCCGGTCGTTTTCCAACATATCCTTGATCAGATAAATCCGCCCGCGCGGACTATCCAACTCGTCGCCCAGCACCGCATAGGTCGGACAGGTCGCGGTACAGAACCCGCAATGCACACAGGCGCGCAGGATTTCATTGGCGCGCTTGATCCCGGGATCCATGAGCTGCTCTGGCGTGAAATTCGTCTGCATCAGCGCATGCCTCTGTTGAATTTGCCTTGGGGATCAAAGTGTTGACGCAGCCCCACGCTGATCCGTTCAAGTGCGGGGGATTGTGGAGGGAATACGCCCAGACGTCGCTTTGTCTCGTCAGAGGCGCGCACCAATGTCGCGTGTCCGCTCGTCATCTTTGCGCGCACATCCGTGTCGGCGTTGGTCAAAAGCCAAAGCCGATTGCCGCCCCAGTCAAACATCACGTCCTCGGGTTGCACAGCTTGAACCAAACGCACGGCTTCCGAAGGTTTCACCGAGACCGACCAGACATCCCCCGACCTGCCATGAAACGCCCGAACATCCCGAATGTCGCGCCAAATCGGCTCACAGGCTTCCACACCCCAATGCTCAAGAACATCATGCTGCAAGAGCGCCTTCAGACGCTCAACACGGTAGCGCAGCGAGGTCTCAAAGCCCTCTAACCGCAGCAAAACCTCGCCATCTTGCCACGCAGCCCCGGTCAGGTCGTATGGCTGGCCCAACATCTGCGACAGGATCGCAATCGCCTCTGCCGCGTCACATCCCGGCACCGCCAGCGTCACCGTGGTCTCAGGCAAAGGCTGCACCTTGAGGCTCACCTCCGTCATCACGCCCAGCGTCCCATGGCTCCCGGCCATCAACTTCACAAGATCAAGCCCGGTGACATTCTTCATCACCCGCCCGCCGTTTTTCACCACCTCGCCGCGCCCATCGACAAAGCGCACCCCAAGGCAAAAATCGCGACAGGCGCCCACCGCCACACGCCGCGGCCCGGAGGCATTCGTGGCCACGACGCCGCCGAGGGTGCTCTCTCCCGCACGCCCTAAAAGCCCACGGAAATCAGGAACCTCAAACGCCAACCTTTGGTTTTCAGCGGCCAAAAGCACGTCAATCTCACTCAAAGGCATCCCCGCCTGCGCCACAAGCGTCAGCGTCCCCGGCTCATAAAGCGTCACACCGCTCAGCCCCCGCGTGGACAGGGGCTCTCCCTCGGTCACGCCAATCCGCCGCGTCCCGCCGCCTTCGATGACAAACGGCCCGGCGCCTCGGATGATCTCGACCAAATCGGCTTCGCTTTTCGCAGTTTCCTTTGCTGTCAAAATACTCATGCCCCCGCCCTCCGCGAGGCGCTGACATCCAGCGGAAACACCTTCGCCGGGTTCAAAATCCATGTCGGATCAAACACATCTTTCACCGCCATCTGCGCCTCAAGATCGGCGGGCGCAAACTGATGCGTCATCAACTCGCGCTTTTCAACGCCCACGCCATGCTCCCCGGTGAGACAGCCCCCTGCATCGACGCAAAGCTTCAAAATCTCCGCGCCCAACCGTTCAGCGCTCTCCAACTGTCCCGGCTCGTTGGCATTATAAAGAATGAGCGGATGCATATTTCCGTCGCCCGCGTGGAACACATTGCCGACCATATGGCCATACTCGACGCCAAGTTCCGCGATGCGTTTGAGCACGGCGGGCAGTGCGCCGACCGGGATCGTGCCATCGAGGCAAATATAGTCGCCGCGTTGCCCCATCGCGCCAAAGGCGGACTTGCGGCCCAGCCAAATGCGCGCGCTTTCCTCGGCACTTTGGCTTTCCCGGATCGCGACTGGGTTGTGCTGCTTGGCGATTTCGATGATCCGCGCCAGCTGGTCGTTGATCTCCTGCTCCGAACCTTCGACCTCGACAATCAAAAGCGCCTCGCAATCAGGGTAGCCCGCGCCCGCGAACTCTTCGGTGGCGCGAATGATGGGTCGGTCCATGAATTCGATCGCCACGGGGATCAGCCCCGAGCGGATGATGTCCGCGACGCAAGCCCCCGCGACTTCGTTGCTGTCGAAGCCAAAGAGCACAGGCCGCGCGCCTTCGGGTTTCGGCAGGATGCGCAGGGTGGCTTCGGTCACCACGCCCAACTGCCCCTCGGAGCCGCAGATCAGACCCAGAAGATCGAGCCCACCCGCGTCCATTTCGGCGCCGCCGATCTCGACCACTTCGCCGTCGGCCATCACCATGGTGACACCCAAAAGATTGTTCGTCGTCACCCCGTATTTGAGACAATGCGCGCCGCCGGAGTTCATCGCGATATTGCCCGCAATGGCGCAGGCCAATTGGCTTGATGGGTCGGGGGCGTAGAAAAACCCTTCGTCTTCCACCGCCGCCGTGACGGCGAGGTTGGTCATGCCGGTCTGGACGCGGATGTAGCGGTCAGAGGTGTTGATCTCGACCACATCGCGAAGGCGCGCGACGCCCAAGATCACGGCGTCTTCCGACGGCAAAGCGCCCCCGGCCAGCGACGTCCCGGCACCGCGCGGCACCACCGGCACGCCCATCTCGTGACAAATCGCCATGACTTTCGAGACCTCTTCCGTGGTCTCCGGCAGCACCGCCAAAAGCGGCGGACAGCGATAGGCTGTCAGCGCATCGCATTCATAGGCCTTGAGTTCTTCGGGGGCTTCAATGAGCGCATCCTTGGCCAAAACCGCCCGCAGACGCGTCGCGAGTTCGGATTTGCGGCGGAGAATCTCCGGCTTCGGTGCAGGCATATCCATGGCGCTTCTCTCCCCTTATTGGTCAAGTTTTATAACCAATTTTTAGATGTGACAAGCGTGGCGGCTTTGCGTAATGCTGCACCCATGGAACTCTTTGATCAGCTTCAATATTTCTCCCTGCTCGATGTTCTCGCCGTGATCTATCTGATCGCGGCCTGGGGAATTTTGGGCTATGTGATCGAGAATCCACCGAAAAAACGCGTCTCCACCTCCGTTCTGGTCGCCGATTATCGGCGTGAGTGGATGGTGCATATGATCACCCGCAAACCACGAATTTTCGATGCGACCGTCTTGGCGACCCTGCGCGAAGGTACGAGTTTTCTCGCCTCTGCCTGTCTCATCGCCATCGGTGGTGGTCTGGCCGCGATCTCCAATGCCGAGCGGTTGAGCGCTGTGGCCAGCGATCTGGCGCTGGACGCACCCAAGATCATCTGGGAGGTGAAAATCCTTTTGGCGCTGTTCTTTATCACCAACGCATTCTTGAAATTCATCTGGTCGAACCGGCTGTTCGGCTATTGCGGCGTGGTCATGGCCTCGGTCAGCAATGACGAGGCCGACCCTCAGGCCCTGCCCCGAGCGCACAAGGCAGGTGAGTTGAACATCACCGCTGCGCGCGCGTTCAACGCAGGCATTCGCGGCATCTATTTCGCGCTTGGCGCGTTGTCGTGGCTCTTAGGTCCGGTCGGGCTTTTGGTCGGCGGGAGCCTGGTGATCTTCATCATGCTGCGCCGCGAATTCGCCTCGACGTCCCGACGCATTCTGATGCGCGAAGAAGTTTAAGCCGCTTTGACGGAGAGGGCCTCGATGCCCTGCGCGATGTCTTCGGCAACCTGCGCGACGCGCCCCTCCGCGTGCATCCGCTGCGCATAGGCGCGCAATCCGATCAGCTGTGTCTGAATCTGCCCTGCGAGCCGCACCGGATCGGTGCTTGCGGGCAGCTCGCCTTCCGCCTGCGCCTGACGCAGAACCTCGGTCAGGGCCGTTTCCATTTGGTCGATCAAATCTTCGGCGAGGCCCCGCAGGTTCGGGTCGTCATCGGGCATTTCAAGAATGGTTTTGACCAACATACAGGCGCGCGACGGCACCTCAGCGCGCCTTTGGCCACCCAACAAGCGGATGTAATCCGCGATCCCTTTGAGCTTTGAACCGCCCTCCGCCATGACCTCCGCAAGCCCCGCCTGCGTGCGCCCCGAATAGAGTCTGAGCGCCTCGGCATAGACCCCCTCTTTCGATCCGAAAGCGGCGTAGATCGAGCCGGGCCGCATGTCGAGCGCGTTCTCCAGATCTTTCAGCGAGGTGGCATGAAACCCTTTGGCCCAGAACAGGTCCATCGCGGATTTCAGCACCTTGTCGCGGTCATATGTCGCCTGTCTCGCCATCTTTTGCCTCAAATCTGAGTGATCGCTCAAAATATATATTGAGTGACCGCTCAAGTAAACTAATGTCAGACCATCTCTAATTGAGCAATCGCTCAAGAATCAAAAGGACCGACTATGATCGACTTTACCGCCCACACGATTGACTCCGCCCCCGAAGAAAGCCGCGCCACGATGGAGGAGGTGAAATCCGCCTTCGGTCGCGTCTCCGGCCTCATCGCCGTCATGGCAGAAGCACCGGCGCTCGCGAAATCCTATTGGCAGCTCCACCATACATTTATGACCGAGACGACGTTTGACAAGGATGAGCTGACCGTGATCTGGCAGACCATCAATGTCGAACACGAATGCCATTACTGCGTGCCCGGCCACACCGGTATCGCGAAGATGATGAAGGTGGATGACGCCATCACCAATGCCCTGCGCGATGAAACGCCTCTGCCGACGGCGCACCTTGAGGCGCTCAGGACGTTTACGCTTCAGATCGTGCGCCAGCGCGGCAAGGTCACGCAAGATCAGATGCAAGCGTTTCTCGACGCGGGCTATACCAAGCGGCAAATCCTCGAAGTGCTGGTTGGGACGGCGCAAAAGGTGATGTCGAATTACACCAACGCCATCGCGCAAACGCCGGTCGATCCGGCGATGCAGGCCTTTGCATGGGAAAAAGCGAAACCTGCTCTGGTGTGATCTTTGGGGGCAAGCCCCAAAAGGGCGGCCTCACCGCCGCCCTTCTCTGAGCCAAGCCGCCACCGACAGCCCCGCCAAAAGCACCAACCAGACCCAGCCGGGCAACAAGGGCGAGAGCCGGGTCGATTGCGTCACATAAGCCTCGCGCGGGGTGATACCGAGCCAACCGCGACCTGCGGCGACGCGGCCCTCTTCGACCAGACGCAGACGTGGCACCCCACCCGAGAGCGCAAAGGTGCCGCCACCCGAGGTGCGGATCACGGAGGCCAATTTATCGCCCGTGGCAATGGTTTCCTCGAACTCACGCGGCGCAGACGGGCCAAGCACCATGACGGCGGTTTGGTCTCCTTCGGACAGGCGATAAAGCCCCATCTCGCCACCGGTGACCTCGGCCACATAGCGGCCCGGCGCGGTCTCTTCCATCGGCACGACGGACACAGTGCCATCGGGTGCCTCGACGGTCACCGACCGCGAACCTTCGGTGAGACTGCGGCGGGTGATTGTCAGCGTGTTGCCCTCGGCGGTGGCGGTCAGCGCCTCTTCCTCAAGCTCCGGTTCTTTCATCATCCAATGCGCAAGACGCCGCAGCAACTCAAGCTGCGGCCCGCCGCCCTCGACGCCCCGTGTCCAAAGCCAGGCGTGATCGGACCCAAGCACCGCCACACGCCCCTCGCCCACCCGATCGAGCACCAACAAAGGCCGCCCATCGAGACCGGACATCACCGTTTCGCCCTGTTCATCGGGCTCAAGCTCGACCTGACGGAACCACCGGCCCCATGCCGGCTCATCCTCGGCAAAGCGCAACCCGCCCAAGCCCTCGGTCACCGGGTGGCGCGCGCCCAGATCGGTGAGGCGCGGCCGGTAAGGATCCTCGATCACGCGGCCGGTGGGGGAGACCGGAATGACCCGCGCCAGAGGCGAGCGATAGATGCTGTCGGCGGAGGCAAAATCCGGCCCCGCAGCGAACAAAACGGCGCCGCCGTTTTCCACGTAGCGTGCGATGTTGTCGAGGTAGGATGCGGGCAGGATGCCGCGCAATTTGTAGCGGTCGAAAATGATCAGGTCGAAATCCTCGACCTTCTCCATGAACAGCTCCCGCGTCGGGAAGGCAATGAGCGAAAGCTCCGTGACCGGCACACCGTCCTGTTTCGAGGGCGGGCGCAGAATGGTGAAGTGGACGAGATCGACGGAAGGGTCGGATTTCAACAGGTTGCGCCAGGTACGTTCGCCATTGTGCGGCTCGCCGGAAACCAGCAAAACACGCAACCGATCCCGCACGCCGTTGATCTGCACCATGGCGGAATTGTTGCGCGTGGTCAGCTCTCCGTCTGCTTCCGGCAGGGTGAATTGGATCACATTCATGCCGCCATGGGGCAGCATCAAAGGCACTTCGATGGAACGTCCGACGGGAATGGTGAAACTCTGCGGCGCCTCGCCGTCGATGGAGACCAAAAGCGGGCTGGTCGCGTCTTCATTCGGCACCGCGCCTTGATCTTCAACACGAAGTTTCAGCACGACCTCTTCGTCCAGGATGGCAAAACTCGGGGCGCTCTCAATGACCAGACGACGGTCCCAATCCTGTGGCTCGCCTGTGAGCATGAGATGCACGGGAGCAGGAAAATCAGGCGCCAGGTCGACATCGTGCAACTGGCCGTCAGAGAGCAGAACAGCCCCCGCCAACCGCCCGCGCGGCTCATCGGCCATGGCTTCCGCGAGCGCGGTCATCAACAGCGTGCCGCGATTGTCCGGGGCATCGCGCAGCGTAATCTCGCGCAGCTCCGTGTTGGGCATGGCGGTGATGCGGGCCTCCAGAGTGGTGCGTGCCGCCTCAATTTGATCGGGCCGCGTCGAGAGATCTTGCGAGGCGCTTTCATCGACCACGAGGAACACGATGTCGGTCAGCGGATCGCGCATTTCCTGTTTGAGCGACGGTCCCGACAAGGCGGCCAAAACGCCCAAAGCGGCCAGCGCCCGCAAGGCCCAGCCTGACAATCCACGCCAAGCGGCGAAGATGATGAGAACAAAAGCGATGCCCGCCCAAATGGCCAGCACAGACAGGGGAATGAGCGGGGAAAAGGTGAGATCGCGGATCATTGGCCCAACCTGTCGAGCAGCGCAGGCACATGGACCTGATCGGATTTGTAATTGCCCGTCAGCACGTAGATCACCAGATTGACGCCGAACCGATAAGACAGCTCGCGTTGGCGCTCACCTGACAGACCACGCCCAACCGGCAAGAGCGGAAAGCCGGTCTCATCCAAAGCCCAGGCCGAAGCCCAATCGCCGCCGCCGATGATCACCGGCGTCACATTGTCGTTGAGGTTGCGAAACGGCATGCCCTCGGCCTGTTCACTGTCGGGGGCGGCCTCGACCCAAAGCGTGCCATCGGCGTGACGTCCGGGGAATTCGCGCAAGAGGTAGAAGGCGCGATTGAGCACGTGATCCTCGGGAATTTGTTCGAGGGCGGGAATGTCGAGAGAGGCGGCAAGCGCTTGCAGTTTCGTGCCGTTTGGCGTCGCCGCGCCAAAGCCCGCGACATCGGCATCGCGCGTGTCAAAAAGGATCACGCCGCCGGTGCGCAGATAGGCGTTGAGTTTGGTATAAGCGGCCGCCGAGGGCGTCGGCTGGCTCGCCGTCACCGGCCAATAGAGCATCGGGAAAAAGCCCAGAGGATCGGTTTCCAGATTGATCCCGATAGGCGGCGCAGGCTCGACGGAGGTGCGCATGGTCAAGACGTCGGAGAGACCGGCAAGACCGGCCTCGGAGATGCGATCCAAGGCGGCATCGCCGGTTTCGACATAGGCCAGCGCCAGTTCAGACGAGGCGCGAAGGGCGAAATCATCGTCCAACTCTTGCGCTTTGGCATCGGGGGCGATCAGCATCGCGCAGAGCAGAACCGGCAGCGCCCGCGCGCCGAACAGGCGGCCTGAGAGCCAAAGCGAGGCCAAAAGGTCGGCACCCAAAAGCGCCAGAGCCAGCGTCAAAAGGAACGGCGCAAGGGGGCGTTCGCGCCCGGCTTCGACACCCAAAAGCGCCACATCAGACGGCCAGCGCATCTGCGCAAGCGTATCGCCTTCGGCCATCACATTGAGCGCCCGGAGGCTGTCGCGCCCCTGATAAAGCCCCGGCGGCGTGGCCATGGATGCGCGTGCCGTCACAAACTCTTCGCCCGCGACAGGCGGCATGGCGGCGGCCTCATTGAGACGACCGAACCCATCCATCACCCGCACCGGCTGAAGGCTTTGCCCCGCCAAATCCTCCACCTCCAAAACCGCCGCCCGCGAGGTCACAGCGAGACGGTCGAGCATCTCGACGAACAGCCCAGACAAGGGCAGCGTGGACCACTCGGCATTCGCGGTGACGTGGAACAGCACGACCTGGCCCTGGCCCACGGGTTTGCGGGTGACCAAAGGCGTGCCATCTTCCAACGTGGCGATCACGCGGTTGGCCAATTCAGGATCGGGCTGGGCCATGACCTGGGCGTTGATCTCCACGTCATCGGGCACCGGCAGACCGTAAAAGGGCGAGGTCTCGGCAAAGGTGCGCAGGCGTTTCGGCTCGCCCCAACTCATCGCACCGCCCAGCGTCCGCCCGCCTGCGCGCAGCCGCACGGGCATCAGCGGATCGTCCTCGTCGCGCGCCACATCGGAGCCCGCCAGATTGGGGCCGGCAAAGCGCAACAACATGCCGCCGTCGTTCAGCCAGTCCAACAAATCGGCCACTTCGCCACCCGAGAGTTGCGCGACATCGGCCAAGACAATCACATCGGGATTGGCCATGATCAGATCGGGCAAAGCGCCCTCGATCACATCGGCTTTGCCTGCGAGAGCCGCACGCAGGTAGTGGAGTTGTGACAAAAGCTGAAGCCCTTCGCCGCCTTCACGCACCACGACCAGCCCGACCTCGCGGCGTTTGAGGCTGTCGTCGGTGAGGCGTTTGGCGCCTGCGGAGGTTTGGCCCTCAATTTCAAATCGCGTGACCCGCGCGCGGAGTTCCGGCGGCAGGTCGAATGGCACTGTGATGCGGGTTTCTCCGCTCGGCAAAGTGACCTCGCGCCGGTCGAGCACACGCGGCACGCCGGCGGGATCGGGGCCATGCGCCAGGATCACCACATCGCGCTCCCCGCCCGCATCGGCGCGCAGCACGGGGACGGAAATCCCCGTGTCGGTCAGCTCCAAAGGCCCAAGCACCACGACATCACGAGCGGTTTCGAAAACGGACACCGGGCCGAAGCTTTCCAGATCGGCCAGCACATCTTCGCGTCCGGCACGCGCCAAACCGTCCGACAGCCAGAGCGTCTCGACAGCCGAGGGCATCACGGAAATCACACCGCTCAGGGCCTCCATGTCAGGCGCAAAAGGTGCGGGCGTGATCCCGGCCAGACGCGGACGCCAATCGGCGGGTGCAAGGAATGTACAGCCTTCGGTCGGCAGGTCGGTAGCAGGCAGGATGCAAACGGTGCGCCCGTCGGCTTCAGCCTCATCGAGCGCCTGTTCCACGCGCCCCATCCGCAACGACCAATCGGGCGCGGAGGCCCAGCTTGCGTCCAGCAGAACCAACAACGGATCGGAGGAGCCGCCACGCTCGACACGCGGGTTCAGAACCGGACCCGCAAAGGCGAGGATCAGAGCGGCCACCGCCACCATGCGCAGCAGAAGCAACCACCAAGGCGTGCGATCCGCCTCGACCTCTTGGTCCTTGAGACCCAGCAAAAGCGCCACCCCCGGAAAACGGCGTCTGATCGGCGCCGGCGGCACGGCGCGCAGCAAGAGCCAAAGGATCGGCAGGGCCAAAAGCCCCAGCAAAACCCAAGGTGCGGTGAAACCGATGGGGCCTAAAATCCACATCAGCGCGGGCCCTCCAAAGCCTCGTAAAGCCACAAGAGCGCGGTGAGATCGGAGTGATCCGTGTGATGCGTGGCAAAGCGCCAACCAGCATGATGGGCGATCTGGTTCAGGCGATCTTTGCGCTCGGCCAACCGTTCCAGATAGCGGGTTTTCAAATCAGAGGCGCGGAGCGTTTCATGCATGATCCCCCCGGACATCGAGGTAAAGATCGTACGCCCGCGATAGGGAAAGGCCTCTTCGGCGGGGTCGAGAATTTGGTAGAGCATGCCGGAAATGCCGCGATCCGAGGCGGCAGCGACGGCCGCTTCGACGGCCTCGATGGGGCCTAAGAAATCGGACAGGAAGACGGCGCGAGCGTTCGGTAAAAACAGCGTCGCGTCGGGTGCGCCGTAGTCGGCCTCCGTGCTCTGCGCCAGCCCTTCGGCGATGCGCCGGAGTTGCAGCGAGCCGATCCGGGGCGGCGTGCCGAGTGAGGCCAGAGCCACCCGTTCGCCGCCTTTCATCAGGAGGATCGACAAGGCCATTGCCAAGAGCGCCGCGCGGTCAGATTTCTGCGGCACGTTTTTGTCGGATGAAAATCCCATCGAAGCCGAGAGATCGACCCAGAGGTGCACCGATTGCGCCGCCTGCCATTCCTTTTCGCGCACATAATGCCCGTCGGAGCGGCCCGAGCGGCGCCAATCAATCGCGCGCCCCGGATCGCCCGCCTGCGCGGGGCGATATTGCCAGAACTCGTCGCCCATCCCGGATTGCCGCCGCCCGTGGCCGCCCATCAAAAGCGTGCGCGCGAGCTGTTCTGCGCGGGCCTGCAAGGGTGGCAAGGGGGCGCTGAGGGTTTCGGCGCGCGCGCGCAGGCCCTTGTGGTTGGGGCCTTTATGGGCGCTTGGCTGGGTCACGCTGCGGACCGCACTTTCAGGGCGGTCTCAGAAACATCTGCAATGATCGCCCCCAAATCGTCCCCCCGCGCACGCGCCGCAAAAGTCAGAGCCATACGGTGAATGAGCACGGGACGCGCCATGGCCAAGACGTCTTCGGGGCTGGGCGCGAGACGACCATCCAGCAAAGCGCGGGCGCGGGTGGTGAGCATCAGGGCCTGCGCGGCGCGCGGTCCCGGCCCCCAGGCGACAGAGGCATTCACGGCCTCGGGCGCTTCGGCTTCATTCGGACGACAGGCGCGGACGAGATCGAGAATCATCTCAACGAGATGCTCGCCCACCGGCATTTTGCGCAACAGCGCCTGCGCGCGGATCAGCTCGTCTGCGGTAAACACGGCATGGGCTTCGTCCTCATCGGCGCCGGTGGTGGCGATCAGGATGTCGCGCTCGGTGTCGCGGTCGGGATATTCGACATCAACCTGCACCAGAAAACGGTCAAGCTGGGCCTCGGGCAGCGGATAGGTGCCTTCCTGTTCCAGCGGGTTTTGCGTGGCGAGGACGTGAAATGGCGCCTCCAAATCATGCGGCTGACCGGCGATGGTGACGGATTTTTCCTGCATCGCCTGCAAGAGCGCGGATTGGGTGCGCGGGCTGGCGCGGTTGATCTCATCGGCCAGCAAAAGCTGACAAAACACGGGGCCTTCAATGAAACGGAAGGCACGCGATCCATCGGACGCGGTTTCCAAAACTTCGGAGCCAAGGATGTCGGCGGGCATGAGATCGGGAGTGAACTGCACCCGCGCGCCTTTGAGGCCCATGACGGTCGAAAGCGTGTCGACAAGGCGGGTTTTGCCCAAGCCCGGCAGACCCAAGAGCAAAGCGTGGCCGCCGCAAAGCATGGAGGACAGCACCAGATCCACCACGGTTTCCTGACCGATAAAGCGGCGGGTGATGGAGGCCTTGGCCTCGTTCAATTTCGCGCCCAGAGCTTCGATCTCGGCGACGAGGTCGGTTTCGGTCATCACATACTCCTCACTTGCCAAGCACTTACTTAGCGGGTCGAACCATGCCACTATTAGAAACGTGTCAGGTGCAAAGCACAAATGACAAAAGGTTTAAGAGGAGATTTTCCATGTCCGTTTCCGCAGAAAGCATCGCGAGCGCCGTAAAAGCCGCCAAGGGGCGCGGATTGCCGCCGGTGGACAAGTGGAACCCGCCGTTTTGTGGCGATCTCGACATGCGGATCGCGCGGGATGGGACGTGGTTCTACCTTGGCACCCCCATCGGGCGCGCGCCCTTGGTACGGCTGTTTTCGACCGTGTTGAAACGCGAGGGCGACAAGTACTTCCTCGTCACCCCGGTCGAAAAAGTGGGAATCACCGTCGATGACGCGCCGTTTCTGGCGGTGGATTTCGAGGTGGAGGGGGACGGCCCCGCGCAAAAGCTGACCTTTCAGACCTCGGTCGGCGATACGGTGACGGCGGATGCCGATCATCCGATCCGGGTCGAGACGCGCGACGGAGAGCCCGCCCCCTATGTCGAGGTGCGCGCGGGGCTTGAGGCGCTGATCGACCGCAAAAGCTTTTTCCGACTTGTTGACCATGGTGTCACGGAGGAGATTGACGGCGAGGATGTTTTTGGCGTCTGGTCTGCGGACACGTTTTTCGAAATCGCCAAAGCGACTGATCTCGCCTGAACCACCCGGAACTGATGCCCAAATTCGCCGCCAACCTGTCGTTTCTCTTCAAGGAATACCCCTTCCTCGAACGCTTTGCTGAGGCGAAGGCCTGTGGTTTCAAGGCGGTGGAGGTTCTGTTTCCTTATGACGAACCGGCCTCAGAGGTGGCGAAACGGATGGCCGATCTGAACCTCAAGATGGTGCTGATCAACGTGCCACCGCCGAATTACACCGGCGGCGAGCGGGGCTTTGCCGCTGTGCCGGGGCTGGAAGATCGGTTCAAACGCGACTTCAAACGCGCGCTTCGCTATGCGGAATTCCTGGGCGCCGCGCATATGCACATCATGGCCGGGAAGGCGAAAGGCGTGGTGGCGCTTGAGACCTACAAACGCAATTTGAAATGGGCGGCCCAAGTTGCCCCCAACATGAGCCTCACGATCGAGCCGATCAATGAAGGCGACATGCCGGGCTATTTCCTCAGTGACTTCGATCAGGCTGTCGAGATTCTCAACGAGGTGGCGGAGTTGAACCTCGGGCTGCAATTCGACGCTTATCACGCCCAGATCATCACCGGCGATGCCATGGCAGCCTGGGAGACATACGCGCCCTTTGTGCGGCACATTCAGATCGCCGGGCCGCCCGACCGGCATGAGCCGATCAAAGGTCTGGTTGATTTTCCTGAGTTTTTCCGGCGCGTGGATGAGAGCGGCTACACGGGCTGGATTTCGGCAGAATATACGCCAAAGAAACGGACCGAAGACGGGCTTGACTGGTTCCGCCAAGCGCAGGCGTTAAGCTAACGGCTGCGCTCCGTCCGCCCCTCCAGCACAGCCCGCACCGGGCGCTTCGACCTCCAGCGTAGAATGTGCGATGGAGAACCGCTCGCGCAGCACGCTTTTCAGTTCGGTCAAAACAGGCGTCGTCTCCCCCGAAATCACCACATGTGCCTCGACCGTAGTGCGGCGTTCGTCAATCTGCCACAGGTGAATATGGTGCACGTCCTCGACGCCCTCGATTTCCGCCATGGCTGCGGCCACGTCGTCCGCCTTGGTGTCCGTCGGCGCGCCGAGCATCAGGATGCGGATCACCGGACGGATTTCTGCGAAAGATTGCCACAGTATATAAAGAGCGATGGCGATGGTCAGAAGCGGGTCGATCAGACGCCAATCCCAGATCAGAATGACCACGCCCGCAATGATCACCGCCACAGAGGTCGCGGCATCGGCGAGGTTGTGAAGGAACGCGGCCCGGATGTTGAGGCTGTCCTTCGACATTGAATAGGTCAGCGCTGCCGTCACCAGATCGATGATCAAGGCTATGAGCGCCACGATCACCACGGTCCAGCCCGCAATCTCCGGCGGATTGAACAGGCGAGAGACGCCTTCGGCAAAAAGATAGACGGAGATGATGATCAGCGAAGTGTAGTTGACCATGGCGGCGACCACTTCGGCACGCCCGTAGCCAAAGGTCATGGTGTCATCGCGCGGCTTGCGAGCGATTTTGCGCGCGCCGAACGCAATCACGAGGGCGATGGCATCGGACAGATTGTGAATCGCATCGGCGATCAGCGCCATGGAGCCTGACACGACGCCGCCGACGATTTGCCCCAAAGTCAAAAGGAGGTTGACCGCAATGGCGCCCGCGACTCGGGCATCCCCGGCGTTCGGGTCAATGTGATGGTGATGGCTATGGCTGTGAGGCCCGTGGGGATGATCATGTGACATGCGCCCATCCTGCCTCAACGGGCGGCCAATGCCAGCGAAAAGTGAAAGGGGCTGCGTATAAGTTGATCCGAAGTGTGTCTGACGTTCTCGTGCCCCCCCTGAGTCTCACGCAACAGACCGGCAATACCCGTGCTCGGCGCCACTCAATTTCCGCACATATGCACAGTTTATGCAGGTCAATTCCTCAATAAAAGATCACCTGTATACATAGGCACACAGAAAAATCCCCAAAAATCCATATTTATGTTCAAAAACAAACAATGCGCAAAAACAGGACGAAATTGGCCGCATTCAGTGGATGATCACGCAAAATCACATCAAAATATAAAATTCTCCCAAAAATGTGATCTGCATTTACGCACATTATAATGTTTATAAACCCATTATTCGTTCCCATTTACACATCCATGACAGAAGCCTACATTCATCTCCATCGAAAGACGCAAAAACGAACATACGGCGCCTTCCACAACTGACGTGTCACACACGAAACACTTATAAAGGACCAAAACCATGACCAACTCTTTCAAAACCCTCGCTGCCGCCGCTCTCGTTGCCGTTGCCGGTTCCGCCGCTTTCGCTGGCCCGAACTACATCATCCCGGGCAACCAGGCCGGTTCCAAAACCACCGCAAACGTCGAGCTCGTCCGTGCCGACGCGCCGGCAACCCTCGAAGTTTACTCCGTGCACGGCGGTGAGCGCGTGGCTCTTCTGGGCTCCACCGACGTCAAAGCCGGCGCCAACACCGACGTGAAAGTCAGCCTGTCCACCGCGCCGCGCTCCAACATCGAGTTCGTGCTCGTGGGCGCCAACGGTGCGGCTGTCGCCCACACCAACGTGAACAACATCCAATAACGGGTGGTCCAGTTCGCTCTGAACAATGTGCTCAGGGCGGATGGAAAAATGCCGCGGAGGAAACTCCCGCGGCATTTTTTTAGTCCGGCAATGAGGGGAAATCAGTCCCCGAGTTTGGCGTGGACCTCGGCCAAATCAACCTCGTTCAGAGGCATTTTATTGCCCGGATTTTCGAAGTCATATTTGAACAGCTGGAAATCTTTTTTGTAGATTTCCCACATCAGATGCATCGACAGATCGTCGAAATAATCTTCGACCGGATGCAGCCGTTTCGGGCCGTGACCCTCAGATTCGTTGAAGCGCGGAATTTTCGTCAGATCGACAGCATGAGGCGTCTCGATGTGATCCAGCACGTCCTGCATACCTTCGTTGAATTTCTCGGTGAAGAAAATCTTGTCATAGGTCCCGCCGTTCACAATGAAGGTCGAGACATGGCCAGCCATGGCGGACCAGTGAATATCCGGGTCCATCGGCCGGCGCCAACGAATGGTGTCACGCACGAACAAAAGGAAACGACGGAAGGACGCGATCTGGTCGAAGTCGTCCTTGCCGTCCGGGCCGCCGACCTCGATACCGTATTTCTGAATGAGCTGCGGTACGAGATTGCCGCGATAGCGTTTGCCGTTGCGCTGAATGCCGCAAATCTTGTCGAAAAAGCTCGACAAAACACGGGTATAGGGGTTGCGCACACAGGTGAAAGCATAGCTTTTGTGGCTCTGCACATTGGCTTCGATCAGAGGCTGACTGTCCTCTTGCGCCCATTTGTGCATACGATCCTTGCTGTCGTGGATGTCGCCATCGAAAAACTCGCCATGATCGGAATAGAACATGATTTGCCCGATGGTCGAGCAGGCACATTTGGGGACGACACGATAGACCACACTTTCGCTTTCGGTCATCCAGGTTCCGGGAAAGCCCATATTTACCACAACTCCTCTTTGTCACGCTCAACGTGACCCTTTTCGCTTTAAAAGCAAATTAGCCTTGATTATTCAATGATTGGTTACGCTTATATGCGAACAATACGCCAAAAATGAGGTTGCGGTTTCCAATATGGCACGAATTGCCTTCATCTTGCTGTGCCATAAGGACCCAGAGGCCATCATCGACCAGGCACGTCGGCTGACGCGGGCCGGGGATTATATCTCGATCCATTTCGATGCGCGTGGCGGCAAGGAAATGTTCGAGACCATTAAAAAGGGTCTCGACAACAACCCGAATGTGACCTTCGCGACCAAACGGATCAAATGTGGCTGGGGAGCCTGGAGCCTTGTCGAGGCGACGCTTTATGCCATCGAGGCCGCTGAACGCGATTTTCCGCGCGCCACGCATTTCTACATGCTCTCCGGCGACTGCATGTCGATCAAGACCGCCGAATATATGCATGACTACCTCGACCGCGAGGATGTCGATTTCATCGAGAGTTTCGACTTTTTCGAAAGCGACTGGATCAAGACCGGGATCAAGGAAGAGCGGCTGATCTATCGCCATTGGTTCAACGAACGCACGCACAAATGGCTGTTTTACGAGAGCCTGAAGATGCAACAGCGTCTGGGCCTCAAACGCGAAATTCCCGAAGACCTTCAGATCATGATCGGCTCGCAATGGTGGTGCCTCCGGCGTCGGACCATCGAGTGGATTCTCGATTTCACACGGACCCGCAAAGACGTGATGAAATTTTTCCGCACCAGTTGGATTCCCGACGAGACGTTTTTCCAAACGCTTGTGCGCCATCTCGTGCCGGAAAAGGAAATCCGCACCCGCACACAGACGTTTTTGATGTTCACCGACTATGGCATGCCCGTGGTGTTCTACAACGACCACTACGATTTGCTGATCTCGCAGGACTACCTCTTCGCGCGCAAAATTTCGCCGGATGCCAAGGAGTTGAAGAAACGCCTGGGCGATCTTTTCGCGGCGACTGGGGTAAATTTTCAAATCTCGAACGAAGGGCGATCGCTGTTTCAATTCCTCTCGGGACGCGGGCGCAACGGGCGGCGGTTTGCGCAGAGATTCTGGGAGACCGAAAGCTCTCTGGGGCGCGACCGCGAGTTGTTGATGATCGTTTGCAAGAAATGGCACGTCGCCAAACGCCTTGTGGCGGAGATCAAAAACCACACCGACATCCCCTGTCTCGAATACCTCTTCAACGAGGAACACACCTACCTGCCCGATCTGGGTGGGATCGAGAAAAGCCTCGAGAAACGTACGCGACACCGTCGGGCCTGGGTGCGGATGCTGTTCGATTATTTCAACACGGATCGGATGATCGTCTGCCTCGATCCGGAGGGGATCGAGCTGATCCGCGACTTTTATGCCGACCGTTCCGGCACGCGGCTTTTGGAAATCGAGTGCGAATTCACCGACGACTATCTGACCGGACATGCCAAGCGCACGGGCCTTGCGGGCGATCACACGCCGGACGACGCGCTGGCGCGGCTTTTGCCGACGATCCGCTCCGATATGACCCATGAAAGCGATCAAATCCGCGACGCGGATTTTGAGAACTACGCCAGGATTTCACAGTTCAACACACCAGAGGAAAACGCGCCCCCCCTTGCGCGCTTCCTCGGCATCTCCGAAGATAAAGCGCGCGAGATCGTCTCGATGCATTACCTGTTTTCCGACTAAGCGAGCCCACCATGCCCTATGCCTATGATGACCAGAACATCTTTGCCAAAATCCTGCGCGGGGAAATCCCCTCGTCTCCGGTGTTCGAGAGCGAACACACGCTGGCCTTCCCCGACATCACGCCGCAGAAAAAGGCGCATATTCTGGTCATCCCGAAAGGGCCGTATCGGTGCTACGACCATTTCGTTCAGGCCGCTTCTGACGCGGAGCAGCTCGACTTTTTCCGCTCGGTTGCCAAGGTGGCCGAATTGGTCGGCGTGGCTGAGTCTGCGGGCGGTCAGGGGTTTCGCCTCGTGACAAACTCCGGCGAGCATTCGCATCAGGAAGTGCCGCATTTTCATGTCCATCTTTTGGGCGGCGAGCCCGTGGGGCCGCTGACCTGCAAATAATAAGTTGCGTCCTTAAATGACAAAACCCCGCCTGAGGCGGGGTTTTTATTGAGTATTTTGACCAAAAAGAAGACAGGCGTTATTTGCCGGAGGTCAGCTCGACAAAGACGTCTTCGAGATCCGGCTCCATCGTGCGCACGTCACCGATGGTGATCCCTGCGGCCTTCACCGCATCGAGAATCGCCCCGACCGAGGCCTGACCACGCGAGAAATCGAACACGAAAGCCCCGTCACGACGGCGTTCCATTTTGACGCCCTCGGGCAGCGCGAAACTGTCAGGCGCGGCGCCGTCCGGTTCGATCACCAGGGTCTTCGCATCCATCAGCCCCAAGAGGTTTTTCGTCGTGTCCTGTTTGATCAGCTCGCCATGGTTGATGATCGCGATCTCGTCACACATTTCCTGCGCCTCTTCGAGGTAGTGTGTGGTGAGAATGATCGTCATGCCGCGCTCTTCGTTGAGTTTGCGCACATTGGTCCAAAGCATCTGACGCAGCTCGATGTCGACCCCTGCGGTCGGCTCATCAAGCACGAGAATTTGCGGGTTGTGCACCAGCGCTTTGCCCAGCAAAAGACGCCGCCGCATGCCGCCCGAGAGCGTGCGCGCATAGGCATCGGCCTTGTCGGAAAGCCCAATGAGATCAAGGATTTCATCTGTGCGACGGTCGCGTTTCGGCACGCCATACAGCCCGGCCTGCACCTCCAAGGCGCCGCGCGGGGTGAAGAAGGGATCGAGGTTCAGCTCCTGCGGCATCACACCGATCGCGGCGCGCGACTGACGCGGGTTCACGTCCTGATCGAAGCCCCAGATGTTCACCTTGCCGGAGGTCTTGATCACCAGACCCGCGAGGATGTTGATCATCGTCGATTTGCCGGCGCCATTCGGCCCCAGAAGGCCAAAGATCGACCCGGTCGGAATCTTCAGATCGACGCCTTTCAGCGCCTCTTTCGCAGGCTGCCCTGCCCCGCCACCGTAAGTCTTGCGCAGAGCTTCAATCTCGAGTGCGTAGCTCATGTCGCTCATGGGTCTCGCTCCTTTGCCTGTTCCTTTTGCCTGCGCCACGGATGGAGGCACGGTTGCCTCTTGTCCGTGCCGCCCGGATCGTTATCATGCAGCCTGACTTAGGCGGTCTTTGTGGCTGCGGCAACCGCGTCCACCGCCAAGCCCCTTGCACAGAGCCGCACAGGCAGATGCAGATAAAGCACTGCCCGTGGCAAAAGCCAGACAGCTGACGCGATAGCGAAAAGGACAAGACGATGACAATAGAAGCGCCGGAAACCGAAGTGGTCTCCACATGGAAAGTGGCCTGTGACGGCGGCGAAGGCGCGCTTGGACATCCGCGCGTCTGGTTGGTGATCCCGCACGACACGGGCTATGTGGAATGCGGCTATTGCGATAAAAAATACATCCACGAGAGCAGCAGGCTCAAAGACGCCTGAGCGTCATCTCTCCGCTTTCTGACATTGCGTGTCCCTTGCACCTGCGGGTAAGCGGCCAAAAGCCGCAAGCCTGCCCGCGTCGTTCTGCGGGGTCCAGAATGGATGCAGGCCGATCACACGCTTGATCGGTAAAGCGCGCTCCATCAGTGGAAGGCTTTTGCCCCCCTTATGGCACCGATTTCAGAACCGAGCTTGCAATGCTCTGAACGACCTGTTCGCGCAGCATGAGTTGCGCATTTTCGCCAAAGAGATCATCACCAAAGTTCATCGAAAACGTTGCCCGGTTCGCAACGTTGAAAAAGCTCATCGCAGAGATTTGCCAGTGGATCACCAAGGGCGAGACATCTGCGCGGAAGAGGCCTGCCTCGACGCCACGGCGACAAATCCGGTCGAGTTGTTCAATCGCTGCGATATTGGTCGTCGCAAGCGTTTCAATGCGGGACATATGCGTGCCGTCGTGGATGTTTTCGATCATCACGAGGCGGATGAAATCCGGGTTCTGGCGATGGTGATCGAAAGTGAATTCCACCACTTTGCGAAGCGCCTCATCCGGCGGCAGGTGACGAATGTCGAGATTGGCCTCGGCTTCGCGGACTTCGCGGTAAGCCTGATCCAGCACGGCGAGATAGAGGCTCTCCTTGTCGCCGAAATAGTAGAAAATCATCCGCTTCGACGTCTGGGTACGTTCGACGATGGCGCTGATCCGCGCGCCCGACAACCCGTGTGCTGCAAACTCTGCACGCGCCGCATTGAGGATGTCCGCCTTCACAGTTTCCGGGTCCTGTTTCCACGATCGACCTTGTGAACGCGTTTGCGCAGTTTTTTGTTTTGTCTCGCTGACCATGGCTCGCCTCCTCCGTCCCGCCAAAGTTGCACATTTAACCGCAGGGTTCAATTGTCTTGACGTAATTAACCGAGTGGTTCATTTTAACACCAACGAATCGTCAATACCGCCTGGGAGGAGCGTCTTGACCACGCCAAACGCACCCAAAACCACAACAGAGACCCCCAAGGACTCTGTCCTCACCGGCCTGATCGGTCGCGGCATCGCTTTGTCGCGCACGCCCGCCATGCATATGGCCGAGGCCCGCGCCCAAGGCATCAACGGCGTCTACCGCATTCTCGACATGGACGCACCGGAGCGTGCGAACACCTCCCTCAAAGAGCTGATCGAGCAGGCAAAAATCCTGGGCTACGACGGGTTCAACGTCACCTATCCCTATAAAATCGAGGTCATCGAGCACCTTGACGAGCTGTCCGACAACGCCCGCTCTGTCGGCGCCGTGAACACGGTGGTTTTGAAGGACGGCAAGCGCTACGGGCACAACACCGATCTTTGGGGTTTTGCCGAAAGCTTTCGCCGTGGCCTGCCCGACGCCAAACGCGACCATGCGCTTTTGATCGGGGCCGGCGGGGCCGGTGTGGCCGTGGCGCACGCGTTGGCGGATTGCGGCGTGAAGCTGCTGTCGATCACCGACATAGACCCCGCGCGCGCCGAAAGCCTCGCCGCGCAGGTCCGCGCCAATCGCCCGGACTGCACGACCCGCACCGTGACCGATGTGGCTGCCCTTGTGAACGAAGATCGTCCCGACGGCATCGTCAACACCACCCCCGTGGGCATGGCGAAACTGCCCGGCACCTCTTTTCCGGTCGACCTGATCGATCCTGAGATGTGGGTCGCGGACATCGTCTATTTCCCGCTGGAAACCGAATTGCTGCGCGCCGCGCGGGCCAAGGGCTGCGCCGTGCTGCCCGGCTCCGGCATGGCTGTGTTTCAGGCGGTTCGCGCCTTTGAGCTTTTCACCGGCCTGCCCGCCAGCCCGGAGCGGATGAAAGCCCGCTTCGATGCCTTTGACGAGACCCCGCAAACGCAGGCGAGTTAAACAGGCGGGCGAACGACACGCACACGACAGATACGCAAATGGGAGGAACACTATGCGTTTTGAACTGAAAACCCTCACCGCCGCCGCGGCGCTCACGCTCGGCATGGGTGCCATGGCCAGCGCGGAAACCATCCGCATCGCCCACGTCGATCCGGACGAATGGACCGGCTCGAAAAAAGGCGCCGCTGCTCAGATTTTCAAGAACATCGTCGAAGGTGAAACCGATCTTGAGGTCGAGATCTTCCCGGCAGGCGCCCTTGGCAACGAAGACGAGCTGATCGGTCAGGCCCAAGAAGGCCTGTTGCAAATGGCCATCGTGTCCGGCGCCATGTCGAAAGCCTGCCCGGCGGCCTCCGTGCTCGACATCCCCTACACCTTTGCCTCCGCGACCGTCGCCTGGGACGTGCTCGACGGTGAGTTCGGCGACAACCTCGCCCAGCACTGCCTCGACCAAACCGGTCTGCGCACGCTGGCGTACGGTGAAACCGGTTTCCGCAACTTCACCAACGGCACCCGCGAAATTCGCAGCCCCGAGGATATGGAAGGCCTGAAATTCCGCGTTCAGCCGATCCCGCTCTACGTCGAAATGGTCAAAGGTCTGGGCGGTGAGCCGACTCCGATCGCATGGACCGAACTGCCGAACGCGCTCTCCACGGGTGTGGTCGACGGTCAGGAAAACCCGGTCGGCGTGATCTACAACAACGGTCTGCACAAGCTTCAGAAATACATGACGCTCGACGGCCACGTTTACGCCGCCGACTTCATCGTGATCGACGATGCGTTCTTTGGCGATCTCTCGGCCTCCGAGCAGGAAGTCGTCGCGAAAGCCGCGCGCATCGCGGGCAACATGGGCCGTTCGATCCAACAATGGAACACCGCAGAAGGCGTCAAGAAGGTTCAGGAAGAAGGCATGGAAGTCTACTCCCCGACCGCCGACGAAATCGCCGCTTTCGCCGAGAAAGCACAGCCTGCCGTGGTGGAATATCTCCGTGGCGAGCTGGGCGACGATGCCGTCTGGATCGACAACCTGCAGGCCGCTGTGGCCGCCGCGAACGAGTGATCCTTCATCCGGACCACGACACGTAACTGACGGCGGACCGGCGCGAAATGTGCCGGTCCAACGCCGTAAAGAGGGGGCTCCATGCACCGTTTCAACGCCATTATCCGACGGGTGTTCGCCTTTGGCTCCGGCCTGTCCATGGCGCTCGTCTTCGCGATCATCTTCGTGAACTCGCTGCGCCGCTACATCGTCGGGCAATCCGTGCCCTGGGGTGAGGAGCTTCCGATTTACCTGACCATTTATGGCGTGATGTTCGGCATCGCCTGGGCCTATAGCGTCGACCAGCACATCCGCTTTACAATCCTTGTCGACATGATCAAACGCCGGACCCGCGAAAAGCTCTATCTTGCGGTGGATGTGGTCACCATGATCTCCGGGCTGTGCCTCGCCTACTCCGGGCATATGTTCGCGATGCGTCGCGGCAATCTGGCCTCTTCGGGTCTGAAATCCACCGCCGACAGCCTTGCGCAATCGACCGGCATCGAGGCGCTCACCTGGATAGGCAAGGTCGGCACCTGGCAATATGCCATGGCCGTCGGCGGCGTGCTTTTGGCGCTTGCGGCCTTTGGGAAATTTTTTGAGCGTTATGACGCTTTGAAAGGGGTGCAGAGATGATCTACGCCGTTTTGATCCTTGCGCTGATCGCCGGTGTGCCGATCGCGTTTTCGATCCTCGCCGCGCTGTTTTCTTTCATGGCGACGCAGGACAACCCCTATGTCATGCGCATCGTCGCCACCGAGATGTTCAAAAGCCTGAACTCTTTCCCGCTTCTCGCCATCCCGCTGTTCGTTCTGGCGGGCGAAATGATGAACGAGTCCGGCATCACGGGCCGTATCATCGCCTTCGCCAACGTCCTTGTTGGACGGATGCGCGCAGGGTTGGCTTTGGTGAACATCTGGGCCTCTGTGATCTTTGCCGGGCTGTCCGGTTCTGCCGTGGCCGATACTTCCGCGATTGGCCGCGTGTTCATCCCCGAGATGGAAAAACACGGCTACAAACGCGATTTCGCCGCCGCCTTGACCGCCGCCTCTTCGGTGATCGGGCCGATAATTCCGCCCTCGATCCCGGTGATCATCTATGCGCTGATCGTCTCCGGCGTCTCTGTGCCCGCGCTCTTCATGGCGGGTGTGATCCCCGGTATTCTGCTGGCCGTGTTCCTGTCGGCCTATGTGATGCTGACGGTCAAAATCGACCACGGCGATCAGTCCAGCGATCTGGTGACGCAACCTGCGGGTCAGGCCCTGATAGGCGGCATCCTTCCGCTGTTGATGCCGGTCTTTGTGGTGGGCTCGATCCTCTTGGGCATCGTGACGCCGACTGAGGCCGCCAGCTTTGCGGTCGCCTATGCGCTGTTTCTGGGCCTCTTTGTGTATCGCAAGATCAAGCTCGACCGTCTGCCGACGATCTTCGCCGCCGCCATGCGCGACAGTGCGGTGATCCTTGTGATCATCTCTGCCGTGGGCGCCGGCAACTGGCTTTTGACCTACAACCGCGTGCCGAACATGCTCACCGATTGGGTGCTGTCGAACGTCGATGGTCAGACCGCCTTCCTGATCGCAGTGATCCTGCTGTTCCTCTTCGTGGGTCTCTTCCTCGAAGGCATCGCGGCCATGTTGGTCCTCGTGCCGATCCTGCATCCGATTGCCGTCAGCCTCGGCATCGACCCGGTGCATTTCGGCATCCTCGTGATCTTCAACCTGATGATCGGGTTGATCACGCCGCCGCTGGGCCTCTGCCTATTTGTCGCCGAAGGGGTGGCGCAGGTGGGGATGGCCAAACTCACCCGCGCGATCCTGCCGTTCTTTGCGGTCGAAGTGCTGGTGCTTTTGATCCTCACCTTCGTGCCCGAAACGGTGACCTGGCTGCCGACCGTGCTCGGCTATTGATGAAATACCCCCGGGCCCATCTTGGGCCTGGGGTCTGTCCCATAGGAGTTCCCCGCGATGAAGACCTCGATTGCCACCGTCTCGATTTCCGGCAACTTCCGGGAAAAACTCGATGCCATCGCCAAGGCGGGCTATGACGGCATCGAGATTTTCGAACAGGATTTCATCGCCCATGACGGCGGCCCGCGCGACGTGGCGCGGATGGTGCGCGATCACGGCCTCGACATCCCGCTGTTCCAGCCGTTTCGCGATTTCGAATGCCTGCCGGAGCCGCTCCGGTCCAAAGCCTTTGATCGTGCGAAACGCAAATTCGACGTGATGAACGAGCTGGGGACGGACCTCATCCTGTTCTGTTCCTCCTGCCACCCCGCAAGCCTTGGCGGTATCGACCGCGCGGCGGATGATTTCGCGGAGCTGGGTGAGGTGGCCAAGGCGCATGGCGTCCGTGTCGGTTACGAAGCACTCGCCTGGGGGCGGCATATCAACGATCACCGCGACGCCTGGGAGATCGTGCGTCGCGCCGATCACGACAACATCGGCTTGATCGTCGACAGTTTCCACACGCTGGGACGCAAGCTCGATCCGAATTCGATCCGCTCCATCCCCGGCGACAAGATTTTCTTTGTCCAGCTGGCCGATGCGCCGCTCATCGACATGGACCTGCTCTATTGGTCGCGCCATTTCCGCAACATGCCGGGCGAGGGCGATCTCGACGTCACGGGGTTCATGCGCGCCGTCATGGCGTCGGGCTATGCCGGGCCGATCAGCCTTGAGATTTTCAACGATCAGTTCCGCGGCGGCAATCCCCTGACCATCGCGCAGGACGGCTATCGCTCGCTGATTTCGCTGATGGACGATGTGCGCACGGTGGAGCCGACGATCGCGCTCGACCTGCCGCCGATCCCACCGCGTGTCGGGGTCGACGGCGTGTCTTTCATCGAATTCGCTGCCCGGGGCGAGGATGCGCAGAAGCTTTCGACCCTTCTCAGTTCTCTGGGCTTCGTGCACACCGCGCATCACCGCAACAAGGAAATCGGCCTCTGGCAACAGGGCGACATCCGTATTGTGTTGAACTCCGAAGACAGCGGCCACGCCGCCCATGTCTGGAACGCGCGGGGCCTCAGTGTCTGTGACATCGGGCTCAAGGTCGGCTCGGCCAAGGACACCGTTGCCCGTGCCACCGCCTTGGGGGCCAGCCCCTTTGAGCAACCCATCGGCCCCGGCGAATTGTCGATCCCGGCCATTCGCGGGCTTGAGGGATCGGTTCTGCATTTCATCGACGAGGAAAGCGGGCTGTCGCGGGTCTGGGACGTGGAATTCGTCGCGACCGGCGAGGCGGCGACCGCCGACGCCGGCCTCAAGCGCATCGACCACATCGCCCAGACCATGAGCTATGATAATATGCTCAGCTGGACCCTGTTTTACACCGCGCTTTTCGACATGGACAAATCACCCATGGTGGACGTGATCGACCCTGACGGGCTGGTCCGGTCTCAGGTCGTCGAAAGCGAAGGTCGCGGGTTCTGCGTTTCGCTCAACGGTGCGGAGACGCATCGCACGCTGGCCGGGGATTTCCTCGCGCAAAGCTTCGGCGCCTCGGTGCAGCACATCGCGCTTGCGACCGACGACATCTTTGCCACGGCCGAAGCGTTGAAAGCCTGCGGCTTCGACCCCCTGCCCCTGTCGGACAACTACTATGCCGATCTCGCGGCGCGTTTCGATCTCGCGCCCGGGCTTTTGGAACGTCTGAAAGCCACCAATGTGTTCTACGACGAACTGAACGGAAGCCCCTTTTTCCAGCTCTATTCCCGCAGCTTCGCAGGCGGCATGTTCTTTGAGATCGTGCAGCGCGAGCCGGGCTATGGCGGCTATGGCGCGGCCAATGCGCCCTTCCGGATTGCCGCGCAAAAACGTCTGGCGCGGCCAAAGGGCATGCCCGCGATGAAGGGCTGAAGGCCGCAAAAGCGATGCGCTCGCTGCGAGCCGCGCCTCTTTCGGGCTTTGACCGAACTGACGCCGGAACTGACGGTTGAACAGGGACTGATCAGAGAACCCGCATTTGTAACTGATCTGACCAATGCTTTGTGTCGCGCAACTCGGTAAATTCGCATCTCGGCAGGGTCATCACCATCTGGCGCACCGGGCGCGAACTTTGGTCCCTCTGCGACAAGACCGCCTGCGTCGTTTATATCTGCTGCAAAATGTCGCAATTTGTGCAGCCGGCAGTCGAGAACATCCATCGTTCGCGGGCCGCCGGTACGGAGACCCAAGCAAACGCCAGATCGCCCGTGGCGCATATGTCGCCCGCGCCGTGCGCGAAGGGATGACGGCGCATCCCGGCAATCTCTATCCGACGATGAGGTTTACGTCTTACACCAAGATGTCGGACGCCGACATTGACGCGCTCTACGCCTATATGATGGCGATACCGCCGGTGACCCAGGAGGCGCCTATCTGGTACAGGGCCCGGCGGTGCGCGAGACCCTTCACTAAGACCCGGAAAGAGCCATGCGATTTTCCGCCCCGCCGCTGCGCGTCTGCGCCCTTGCCCTTAGGGTCCTGACCTTCGGGTCGGCCACAGTTGCGCAAGAGATGACCTTAGACCCGGTCGCTGCCGCCGAGATCCAAGGCGACAGCACCGACACGCGTCTGGCGCAGAACACCTGTTTGCAGTGCCACAGTATGGGCGTCGGCCCGGATTTGCGGCTGCAAAAGCTGGATTATGAGGCCCTGCACCACGTCACGCGGCATGGACTGAACGCCATGCCCGCCTTCCGTGAGAGTGAAATCTCTGACGAAGAGCTGCGCCTTGCCGTCGCTCCTAATCGTTGAGGGCAAGTGCGCTTAATCCCGTCTGCGCCGTCAGACCCCCTCTCGGAACCGTGCCATAACGCGGCTTCGCGCCTTACGGACCGCCTTACAAGGGTCATCCCCCTGCCCCAGTGAGACCGCGATGGCGCTGGCAAGCTGACACCCTGTGCCCCGCAAAGAAAAACCGTATCGAGACCCACTGAACGTCTGAAGGCACCCGTTTTCCAGATAGAGCCTGTCTTCGCAGCGATCCCCTTCTTCTGCATGACCTCCTTTCACCAGAACCGCCTTGCACCCGCAGGTCATGAGCGCCTCCACGCATGCGGCCTCATCGGACACATCCTTGAGCCCCAAGCGGGAGGAGAGCATCCGAAGTTCCGGCAAATTGGGTGTCAAAAGCATCGTGCGCGGAAGTAGATCGGCCAGAAGCGCCTCCATGCCGGCACCATCAAGCAAGGCGCGCCCCGAAGACGATGCGAGCACAGGGTCCAGCACCAGCGGGGCAACAGGCAGACTACGCGCCACCGCTTTGACAAGCTGCGCGGACCCGAGCATTCCGATTTTGACCGCATCCACACCTCTGGCCGACGTCACTTGTGCCTGCAGGAGTTCCGGCGACATCATCTGAACCGCACTGACACGCATGTCCGTTTGGGCGGTGACCGCCGTCACAGCGATGGACGCCTCCGCCCCCATGCCCGCGACCGTGGCGATGTCGCGGACCAACCCGGCGCCGCCGCCGGAATCCGTCCCCCCGATCAAGAGCACCCGCACGCTCATGCGCCCACCGCACAGATGACGACCCGCCGATGGCCCTTGTCTTCCAAATCTCTTGCGGCCCGCCAGGCCCGCAAACCGCTGGCGCAGAGGAACACCACACGCCGCTCCGTGGGGGGCGAATGCTGCGCCGGGTCAACGGTTTCCCCGGCCCTCAGATCAACCACAAGGTCATCCTTTTCGATCTCGCGTGAAGAGATGATCTTGGGGAACACTTCGGCGGGTTCAGGCGCGTCCTCAAAGCCGAATTGCGAGACGTGCCATGTTGCGAAATCGACAGACAACAGTCGACCCAGAGGCGAAGGCGCGTGGCCCAAGAGGATCGAGAGCGCCATCTGGGCCTGCAACGCGCCAAGGGTGGCGACGGCTGGCCCCATCACGCCGGAGGTGGCACAGGTCGCGGCCATAGCAGGCGGGTCGGGAAAGACGGCGCGCAGGCTCGGGGCCTGACCACAAAAGCCGCCGACATAGCCCTGCCGCCCAAGAACGGATGCACTCACCAGCGGCTTGGCCGCGCGCAGGCAAAGGTCTGAAAGCGCATAGCTGACGGCAAAACTATCCGCCGCGTCGATCACCAGATCGACGCTGTCGATCTCTGCGCGAGCCGAGACAGGACATAGACGCGCCACTCGCGCCAGCACATGACAGTCAGGGTTGAGCGCCCTCAGATGTCGCGTGGCCACTTGGGCCTTGGACTGGCCAAGATCGCTGATACGGAAAAGTGTCTGGCGATGCAGGTTGTGCTCCTCGACGATGTCAGGGTCGTAAAGGGTGATCTGGCCGACACCGCCCCCCACCAAAAGTGGCAAGAGTGTAGACCCCAAGCCGCCAGCTCCCGCGATCAGCACCTTGGACTTGGCGAGCCGGGCCTGACCTTCGATGCCAACCTCCGGCAGACTCATTTGCCTGTCGTAACGGCTCATTTGACATACTCCCGCGTGGCTTCGATCCATTCTGCGCAGCGTGCCTCAGGGTTCGTGGCCGTGGCTATGTCGGTCACCACGGCGGCACTGTCTGCGCCCGCTTCGAACAGGCCGGGCAGGCGCTCGGGCGTCAACCCACCGATGCCAACCAGCGGAGTGTCTCCGGTCATGGCTTTCCAGCGCCGCACCCGATCCAAGCCTTGCGGTCCCCATTTCATCTGCTTCAGAAGCGTCGGATAGACGGGCCCCAAAGCGACATAGGCGGGGTCATGCGACAGCGCGCGCTCCAATTCCGTCTCGTCATGGGTCGAGAGGCCAAAACGCAGGCCCGCGCGGCGCAAGGCGGCAAAATCGGCGGTGTCCATGTCTTCTTGGCCGAGGTGCACAAAGCGACATTTCAGGTCGAGCGCGGCCTGCCAATAGTCGTTCACCACAAGCCGGGCGCGATGCACCGCACAAAAATCGCGGGCGCGGCGGATTTGACGGCGGACTTCTTCGTCTGGCTGATCCTTGATCCGAAGCTGCACGAGGCGCACCCCCTGCGGCACGAGCAATTCCAACTGACTGACATGACTGACGATGAGATAAAACGGATCAAGCGTCATGCCAAAAGCTCCGCCATGCCGAACACCGGGGTGGAGGCCTCAGCCATATCGCGCCGCGGCATGAGGCCCGCGTCACAGGCCTGTTTTCCGGCGTCGACAGCACGGGAAAATGCCCCGGCCATGGCCACGGGGTCGACGGCCTTGGCCACGGCGGTGTTCAAAAGCACCGCATCGAAGCCCATTTCCATCGCTTGTGCCGCTTGTGACGGCGCGCCGATCCCGGCGTCGATCACCAGAGGCACATCGCGAAAATGCGCGCGCATGGTCCGTAAGCCTTCGATGTTGCGCAGCCCTTGGCCGGAGCCAATCGGCGCGCCCCACGGCATCAACACGCGGCATCCGGCCTCGATCAGTTTTTCGCCGAGGATCAGATCTTCGGTGGTGTAGGGAAAGACCTCGAACCCGTCGGCGCAGAGGATGCGCGCGGCTTCGACCAAGGCAAAGGGATCGGGTTGTAGCGTATCGGCATGGCCGATCACTTCGAGTTTGATCCAGTTGGTCCCAAAGACTTCGCGCGCCATCTGTGCCGTGGTGACCGCTTCGCGGGCGCTGTGACAGCCCGCCGTGTTGGGCAGGATGCGACAGCCGCTGTCTTTGAGAATGTCACGAAACCCCGCGCCGCCTGCGCCCTCGCGACGAAGCGAGACGGTGATCACCTCCGTGCCAGAGGCCGCGATGGCCACCCGCAAGATGTCGGGGGAGGGGTATTGTGCCGTGCCGAGCAGCAGGCGGTTTTTCAACTCGGTGCCGTAGAACATCTCAGCCTCCCTGCATGGGCGAGAGAAGTTCGATCTTCATGCCCGCCGTCAGGTTGACCCTCTCGCGCGCGTCGCGCGGCACGAATTGCCCGTCGACGGCGGAGGCGACAGAGCGCGCCTCATAGTTTTGCTCCGTGATCAGCGCGGCCAGCGTGGGGACGGAGGTCTCTACGGTTTGTCCGTTCAATTCAATGCGCATCGGCGTTCTCCTGTGTCAAAAGCCCGGCCAGATCCATGCCCAGAACGGGGGCCATCAGAAAGCCGTGGCGATACATGCCGTTGATGTGAAATCCCGTGCCGTTGCGGCGCAGGGCCGGGATATTGTCGGGAAAAGACGGGCGCAGCCCTGCGCCGGTCATGATGATTTCGGCCTCGGCAAACGCGGGATGAAGGCTATAGGCCGCCGAGAGCAATTCCATCGCCGCGCGCGCCGTGATCGGGCCGGAGCGATTGGATTCGACCATGGTCGCCCCGATCATGAACCGCCCCTCGCCGCGCGGCACGATGTAACAGGGAAACCGAGGATGCAGCAGGCGCACGGGCCGCGAGAGCGTGACCTCGGGCGTGTAAACCTCAAGCATCTCGCCCCGCACACCGCGCAGATCGGGGAGGGTCTCGGTGGCGGACATACCGCGACAGTCCACGATCCGCCCCTGTGGTGCGCCGTCGCGAAACACGACGCCCTGCGCGAGAAGCCGGTGCTTCAGCCCGGTGAGTGCCGCGTTTGGATCGAGATGGGCTTCGTTCTCGAAATAGAGCCCACGGGCAAAGCGATCCTCGAGATCGGGTTCCAACGCATTGGGCGTGACCCAGCGATGCGCCCGGGTGGCACGGGCGAAGCGGTCGAGTTCCTGCGCATCGCGGGGCGGGGCCACGACCAGCGTGCCGTGTCGGGTCACATCCACATGGGCGGCCCACCACGCGATGGCGGCCTGACCCCGTGTGACAATGATGTCGGGGGCGCTTTCGCCCTCGCAAAACGGCGCAAGCATCCCGCCCGCCAAACGGGAGGCGGGCGCGGGGGCGGTGTCGGGGCATATCACCTCGAGTTCGACCCCCGCGTCCATGAGGGCGGTGGCGGCGCAAAGCCCCGCCACGCCTGATCCAAGGATCGAAATCATTCGGCCGGTTCCGCAGCTTGGCCCTCTGCCGGGATGTAAAGCGCGCCGCCCTCGCGGAATTTTTCCGCCATGGAAGCCATGCCTTCCTGTTTGGCCGCTTCGGCCCGGATGTCGTGAGAAATCCGCATCGAACAGAACTTCGGCCCGCACATGGAACAGAAATGCGCCACCTTATGCGCCTCTTTCGGCATGGTTTCGTCATGCATCTCGCGCGCTGTATCCGGGTCGAGGCCGAGGTTGAACTGATCCTCCCAACGGAACTCGAACCGCGCGCGTGACAAAGCATCGTCGCGCAGTTGCGCCCCCGGATGCCCCTTGGCGAGATCGGCGGCATGGGCGGCGAGTTTGTAGGTGATCACCCCGGTTTTCACGTCGTCGCGGTCCGGCAGGCCAAGGTGTTCCTTCGGCGTCACGTAGCAAAGCATCGCGGTGCCGAACCAACCTATCATCGCCGCGCCGATGGCGGAGGTGATGTGATCGTATCCCGGCGCGATGTCGGTCGTGAGCGGCCCGAGCGTGTAGAACGGGGCCTCGTGGCAGTGCTTCAGTTGTTCGTCCATGTTGGCTTTGATCTTGTGCATCGGCACGTGACCGGGGCCTTCGATCATCACCTGGCAATCCTTGGCCCAGGCGATTTTGGTCAGCTCGCCCAGCGTGCGCAGCTCGGCAAATTGCGCCTCGTCATTGGCATCCGCAATCGAGCCGGGGCGCAGCCCGTCACCCAGAGAAAACGACACATCATAGCGTCGGCAGATGTCGCAAATCTCGTCGAAATGCTCGTAAAGAAAGCTCTCGCGATGATGATGCAGGCACCATTTCGCCATGATCGACCCGCCGCGCGAGACGATGCCGGTGACGCGTTTGGCGGTCATCGGGATCATGTGAAGCCGCACGCCCGCGTGGATGGTGAAATAATCGACACCTTGCTCCGCCTGCTCAATCAGCGTGTCGCGGAACACCTCCCACGTCAGGTCCTCGGCAATGCCGCCGACCTTTTCCAGCGCCTGATAGAGCGGCACGGTCCCGATCGGCACAGGCGCGTTGCGGATGATCCAGTCGCGGATGTTGTGGATGTTCCGCCCCGTCGAGAGATCCATCACCGTGTCGCCACCCCAACGGATCGCCCAGACCATTTTCTCCACCTCTTCCTCCATCGAAGAGGTGACAGCGGAGTTGCCGATGTTGGCGTTGATCTTCACTTTGAAATTGCGCCCGATGATCATCGGCTCCAATTCGCGGTGGTTGATGTTGGCGGGAATGATAGCGCGGCCTTCGGCGATCTCTTTGCGGACGAACTCGGGCGTGACCAGCTCGGGCAGCGTGGCGCCAAAGGCATCGCCATCGGTTGTCGCGCCCGACAGGCGGCCCTCGTTCTCGCGGATCGCGACGAATTCCATCTCCGGCGTGATGATCCCGGCCTTGGCATAGGCGAGCTGGGTCACGGCGCGATCCCCCACGGCACGCAGTGGGGCGCGCTGATGCGGGAAGGCGGGAGTCAGACGTTCGCCGGTGGCAAAACCGTTGTCGGCCTCGGTCACCGCACGGCCTTGATACTCTTCGACATCGCCGCACTGATGTTGCCAACCACCGCGCACATCGGGCAGGCCCTGGGCAATGTCGATCTGGGCGGCGGGGTCGGTGTAGGGGCCGGAGCTGTCATAGACCCGCAGAGGCGCCTCGCCCGTCACCGCGATTTCACGCAGCGGCACGCGCAGTTCGTGAGTTTCACCATGCACATAGATTTTCTGGGACGCCGGCAAAGCGCCGGTGGTGATGGTGGGAATAGTGTCTTTCATTTCGGTCTCCTCAAACGATGAGACCCAAGTGAAACGGGTAGCAGACATGGACCGCCGCCCCTGCGTCCAAACGCAAAAGGGCCATGCGGCCCGAAAGGACCGCCCTCGTGTCAGAGATTGCGGAATTGCCCTTCGGTCTTCCTACGCCAGTGTCAACTGGGTCAGGTTCTAAGGGTCGCGTCACCGGGGTTTCCCCCTGTCTGCCTCTCAGTCCCCTCGGCGGGACTCCCCTGACGTAGGCGACATATTCAGAGTGCAGTCAGATCATGTCAACCAGAAATGTGGAGCGAGAGATGTGTGTGTGAAATGAGGATCGTCAGCCTTTGCGAGCCGCATACATGTCAGGCCATTCACCTGTCGTTCTGTGCAGATGGGGCGGTGACGTAGTAACTTTTGTAGTCGTGAAACTTCTGCTTGAGCCAATCGACAAGCGCGCGCTTGCGCGGATCGCCGTCTATTGGTCGGGTTGAAATGCATATGTATTTTGAGCCATCGGGCACAAACCCGAAAGGCGCTGTCAATTTGGAATTTTCCATGTTCCGGGCCACCATATAGAGCGACATCATCGCGATGCCCTGGCCGTTTTCAGCGGCTTCCAGAGCAAGGAAATGGTGTTGGTGCTCGACGTCACGCGTGAGTGTGTCTTTCTTGGTTTGATCGTTCCATGTTAGCCAGGAATCCGGGCGGCTCGAAGATCGAATACGGGTGTGGTTCCTCGGATCGGCGCCTGTCCCAAAGGAGCGATCCAGGTTCATGACAGGCCCCACGAACTCTTCGGCGATGGTTTCGATGTGAAGATCTGACTCCAACTCGAAATCGTTTCTCCGTATTGCAAGGTCGATCCCGTGCCGGTGAAAATCAACGGCCCCGCCACCCGATAGAATTTTAAGTTGTATGCCGGTGGCCTCTTCGATCTGAGGTACGAGCGGGATCAAGAGTTTCAGGCAAATTGTCGGTTCGCAGGAGACAATGAGCGGGGTCGTTGCGTGATTTGGGCTCAGCATTTGCACCAAACGATCCAAATCCTCGAACATCTCGAAAAGATGGGCCGCAAGTTCAGCCCCCTCGATGGAGAGTTTGATACGATTGCCCTGACGGTGGAAAAGCGCCAGACCGAGGTTGTCTTCGAGCCCCTTGATCTGTTTGCTGACGGCGCCTTGGGTGATCCTGAGCTCTTCTGCCGCTGCTGAAAAACTTCCGCGCCTTGCACAGACCTCAAACGTGCGCATGGCTTTCAGGCTCCATTTGTATCTTTGGCGCTTATGATCCGTCATGAAAAAAACTCTTGGTAAAGCATGATCTTTGCTCGTTTGTTCTTTACTCGGTCATACCTCAATTTCAGGGAGCGACACATGCAGTCTTAATTGCTCTCTGGAGGAAATGAAATGCAATCCCCTGTCACGTTGACGCAATCATCGCCCCCCGTCACGACATATCCAATTTATTGCGAAAAATTAGCCAAATATGATTTTGTTCAACTGTCTCCTGAAAGATTTCTGAGTGAGATCGACGATCTGCCCCAGCATGAGTTGGAGAGCTTTCGCGACAGTTGGAACACTCTGGAAGTCGACCAGCACATGGCCGACGGCGGCACGTATCGCAAGCGGCGGCACGGCACGTTTTCCGCCAGTCGTGCGGGCGGCGGTATCGCACGAGAAGCCCATCAACCCCACTACCAGACCACAACCTTCAACGATCTGAATGGCGGCATTCAGCGACATTTTGCGCCGCTGGAGGATCATGTCGCCGATGGCAAGGTGCTCAACGGCATTCTGCGCTTTGCGTCGCGCAGTTTTGGCATGCTCTCGCCCATGTATGACTGGCATATCGAGACCCATCAATTTCGCATCAATGCCCTCTCCACCGGCGGCAAACCAACGCCGGAAGGCGTTCACCGCGACGGTGTGGACTACGTGCTCATGGTGCTGATCGCGCGGCACAATGTGGTCAATGGCACCACGCGCGTCCTCGATGCGGATCGAAACGAAGTGGCCCAGTTCACTCTAACCAAGCCCTTTGAGGCCGTCATGGTGAACGATTTGCGCGTCGCCCATGGTGTCTCGGCCATTTTGCCGGCCTCGGCCGAGGGCGAGGCCTATCGTGACATGTTGGTCGTGACCTTCAAACGCAAATAAACACTCTGCCAGTTACCTCTGCCAGTCATCCATGTGAACGGGTGACTGGCCCTTCGAAAGGAACCTCGCTGTGGACATAACCCAAGCCTGGGTGATTGCGACCATTACATGGCTTGCCGTCATCAGTCCGGGGGCTGACTTTGCCGTCGTCTCCAGAAACTCTTCGCTCTTTGGTCATGGTGCCGGACTGGCCTCTTCGGTCGGGATTGCCTCCGGGTGCTTTGTCCACATCGCCTATGCGATTTTGGGTCTGGCCCTGATTTCGCAATATGTGCCTGAATTCTTTCAATACGTGCGGATCATCGGCGCGGGTTACCTGCTTTACCTTGGCGTGACCATGATGCGCTCCAAGGCGGGTCATATCAGCGCAACTCCCGGAGGAGATCATCGGTTCACCAACTGGCGATATTTCAGGATGGGGCTACTCACCAATAGCCTCAACCCTAAAACATCCTTATTTGTCATAAGCCTCTACAGTCAGGTGATCGGCCCGGAAACCTCTCTGGAGATGAAATTGCTCTGGGGTGTTTTCATCTCGGCCTCGCATTTCCTGTGGTTCGGCTCTGTCTCCATGTTCATGTCCGCCCCCGCTATTCGCGCCCGTATCTTGAGCAACCAGCGCGTTTTTAATGGGGCCATCGGGTTTGTATTGCTGCTGCTCGGGTCCGTCCTGCTCCTGAAAAATGATCTGGGAGTTTGATATGACAAAACCTGTTGCCCTTGTTGATCTGGAAGGTGTTCTCTTTCCCGAAATGTGGCCGTTCATTGCCGCCGCGATTGGCGATCGAAACCTTGAAATCACGACACGAGAGGTCTCCGACTATCCGAGCTTAATGGCGCAAAGACTGGAGTTGCTCCGCACCAACGATGTGCGGCTTTCGGATGTCGAAGACATCGTGTCCGGGATGTCATGTCTGCCGGGCGCGCTCAATTTCATCGACGCGCTCAAATCCTTCGCCGAGGTCACCATTGTGACCGATTCATTCTCTCCGATGAACACCCACGCTCTCGAAGCCCTTTCCGTAAGCCGGGTTTTCACCAACCATTTTGCCGCCGATTTCCAGGGCTTTGCGACCGAGTGTTTTTATTGGCACAGGGGACAAGGCAAGGCCCGTGTTTATGACTTCATCTCTCAAAGCGCCACGCCAACCCTGGCGATCGGTGACGGTCTCAACGATTTGGACATGCTACATCGGGCGGACCTCGGAGTTTTGTATAATCCGTCGGACATCACTTTGAAGGCAGCCGGTGACGTGACCGTTCTTCGAGACCTGAAAGAGGTCCTCAAGAGCTTTTCTGAATGCGTTACGACACACGCCCCTAAACAGCAAACCAAAACGATCCGATGATTCACGTTTACGATTCACCACGCTTACCATTCACAATGGGAAATTCTGTGGAGTGGGCAATTTGGTGAAGCCGGTAATTTGGTGGAGCCGGTAATTTGGTGGAGCCGGTAATTTGGTGGAGCCTAGCGGGATCGAACCGCTGACCTCCTGCATGCCATGCAGGCGCTCTCCCAGCTGAGCTAAGGCCCCAAATGACCGGTTTGGCGCCGGTCAGGCGACTGTGCGGGTGGGCGTTTCCCGTCCGCCCGCGCTACCTATTTTGTCTCGCCAGACGTTGCAAGCGAAAAAATGACAGGCAGATGAAATTTTCCATCTGCCTCGTCGATTGATCCTCAGATCAGTCCTCGTCGTCCGCTGCGACGTCGGCAATCTCGTCGAGAGAGACGTTATCGTCATCCTCGTCATCGTCCAGCAGATCGTCATCGAGATCGATGTCGGCATCATCATCGACGAGCAGATCGTCCTCGTCGTCGAGCTCTTCTGCGGGTTTCGCTTGTTCTTTTTCAGTGATGGCAACGCGGGACTTGTTGTTCACGTCAAAGGTCACGGTCTCACCAGTGTAGGGAGACACGATCGGATCGCGGTTCAAATCATAGAACCGTTTGCCGGTGGTGGGGCAGACGCGTTTTACGCCCCATTCCTCTTTGGGCATGATGAATCCCTTTCGTTAAATCTGATCCATATGTGGAGACCCGCGGGCCATGCCATATCGCAAGGGGGCTGTCAAAGGCTTTTCCCTCAAAAAACGGTAAAGAGCGTGGCCTCGGGTCCTTCGCCACGATATGTGGGGAGAATGCACGAGAGAGGCAAGTATGGGCGACATTATTCTAGAGGGAAATCCGCCGGTGGGGGTGACTTTGCGGCGATCGAGCCGGGCCAAGCGGCTGTCCTTACGGGTGTCACGTCTCGACGGGCGGGTGACACTGTCGATGCCCGCGCGCTTGCCTGAGCGCGAAGCCCTGGCATTTCTGCGCGAAAAGGAAGCGTGGATTCGCAAACATCTCGGCACGCGGGCGCCGGAGCGAAGTGCGGTTTTCGGTGCATACTTGCCCGTTCTTGGACAGGACGTTGAGATCGTGCCGGGACAGGGACGTCGTGCGGTGTTGAAAAATGGACGCCTTGAGGTGCCCGGTGAACCCGCGCGTGTTGCCGCAAAGGTCAAAGCCTTTCTCAAACTCGAAGCCCAGATGCGGCTGCGAGAGGCGTCCGATCGCTATGCGGCCTTGCTGAAAACCGATTACGGCCGGATCACCCTGCGCGATCCGCGCTCGCGCTGGGGGTCCTGCACCTCGGCGGGCAATCTCATGTATTCCTGGCGCCTGGTGATGGCACCTGTGGCGGTGCTCAACTATGTCGCCGCGCATGAGGTGGCGCATCGGTTGGAGATGAACCATTCGGAGCGCTTCTGGGCTCATGTCGCGCGGGTGTGCCCCGATCACGCCGCCCATCGCCGCTGGTTGCATACCGAGGGTGAAACCCTTCACGCGTGGCGGTTCGAGACGGATTGACATTCCCGTCTTTGTGATCACATTTGCGCGCATGATTACACCCACGATCCGCACATCTGAAACGCCAACAGCCGCTCATGACCGCGTTTACCGCGCCTTGCGCACGCGGATCATGCATGGGGAATTCCTGCCGGGGCAGGCGCTGACCCTTCGGGGCATCGGCAAGATGTTCGATGTCTCGATGACACCCTCGCGCGAAGCCGTGCGGCGTCTGGTGGCGGACGGAGGGCTGAACCTTTCGGCCTCGGGGCGGGTGAGCACACCGGAGTTGTCGAACGAGCGCTTGGAAGAGCTGGCCTCGATCCGCGCGCTGATTGAGCCGGAACTCGCCTCTCGTGCGCTTCCTCGCGCCCATATGGCGCTGATCGAACGGTTGCAGACGATCAATGGCACGATTGCCGAGATGGTCGCGAAACATGACGATGTGGGTTACATCCGCGCCAATCTCGAATTCCACCGCACGCTTTATTTGCGCGCGCAGGCGCCTGCGATGTTGGCGCTGACGGAAACCGTCTGGCTTCAGCTCGGGCCAACGATGCGGGCGCTTTATGCGCGCCTCAACCGCACCGAAGTGCCTCACAATCACCGTCTGATCGTCGCCGCGCTGCGGGCCGGAGATGAGCCAGGGCTCAGGCTTGCGGTGCGTTCGGATGTGACGCAAGGGCTTCGCATGCTGGCCGTCTGACCCCTCGCCCCTCCCCTGCCGCATGTGCAGGAGGCGTCTTGACCTTTCTTGCGGCGCAGAGTGTTCTGTGGCGACAGCAAGAAACACAGGGACGATATGGCACGCTATCTTGAGATGACCGAAATGATGACGCCGGATATGGCAAATTTTTCCGGCAAGGTGCACGGTGGCGCCTTATTGCGTCTTTTGGACCTCGTGGCCTTCTCCTGTGCCTCCCGCTATTCGGGACAATATGCGGTCACGCTGTCGGTTGATCAGGTGATGTTCAAAGAGCCGATCCATGTCGGCGAATTGCTCCATTGCCGTGCCACAGTGAATTATGTCGGGCGCAGTTCGATGGAGATCGGCATTCGTGTCGAGGCGGAAAACATCCGCACCCGGCATGTGCGCCACACGAATTCCTGCTATTTCACCATGGTGGCCGTTGACGACAACGGAAAAACCGTTGAGGTGCCTCGATTTACACCCGAGACGACCGTGGACCAGAACCGCTGGCGTGCCGCTGAAATCCGCAAGGAATTGCGCAAAGAGCATGCCAAACGTCTTGAAGAAGCCTCTAAGGGCGATGCGTGACGCTAAAGCGTCTTTCCTGACTTTTCCCAAGCCAGACTTTTTGCCGCAAGACACGCAGAGACCGTTAGAATGGCTGCGGGTCGACGCGCGTCCCGAGACAACATCTCCCTTTTTGCCCCCTGCCCCTCAGCCCGAAGACCCCACGAGAGCTTGAGAAAAGAGCCCGGAGTGCGTCATCCTCCGGCATCTCCGCCGAGATCAATTTGCAAAAGAAAAAAGAATGCACTGAAAATTAAGACCTCATCTTCATGTTGATCGCAACTGACTCTCATCTTCCTGAAAATGGGGCAAAACATGCTTCGCGCAACACTCTCCAAACTTTCCGTTCGGATTTACCTTATCGTTCTGGTCTCCATGATCATGATCCTCTCTCTGTCACAGTTCATGCTGTCGATCGCTTATAAAAATGCACTCGAAATGCGTGAACAACACCTGAGCGATGTGGTCGATACCGTCGTTTCGAATCTGACATTGCTCGAAACCGGTGTCCAAAAAGGCGACTTGTCGCGTGAAGAAGCCTATTCGCTCGCACGAGAGCGGATCATGACCTCCTCCTATGACGAGGCCGGTTATTTCTTTGCCTTCGACCGCAGCAATCGCATGATCGCGCACCCGACAAAACCCGAATGGATCGGCCAGGATATGTCCGACTACTCCGACACGCGGGACACCAATATCTTTGTGGCGATGTCGGATCTCATCAAAGAGCAGGGGCGTGGCAAAATCACCTATTTTTTCCCGAAACCCGATGGTGATGGCGACGAAGAGAAAATCAGCTATGTCGCGGAATTCGAGCCGTGGGGCTGGATTGTCGGAACCGGATCGTATCTCTCCGACATCGAGGCGCAGACAGCAAAAATGCGCAACATAGGCTACGCCGTGGAATTTTTTACCCTGATCTTCCTTCTTGGCACATCCACTCTTCTTGCGCGCAGCGTCACCAATCCACTGAACATGTTGCGACACCGTATGTCCAAAATGTCGGATGGAGACACCACATCGCCGGTCCCCATGACCCAAAGCCAAAGTGAAATCGGTGAAATGGCGCGTGTCTTGGAAGTGTTCCGAACAGCTCTGGTGGAACGCGAAGAACTCGCGCAACAACAAGCGATCAAAGATGCTGAATTGCTCAAGGAACGCGAAGCAAATGCCGAACGCGAGCGGGAAACGGAACGTCGCGAAGCTCAGGCTGCCGAGCAGCGCCGTCAGGAGCAAGAGGCTGCACGCCTTGAAAAGGAAAAAGAACGTGCCCTCGCGGAAAAAGAACGGGAACGCAATCGGCAAGAACAACAACGCGTTGTCGACACGCTCGCCACAGGGCTTGGCGCCATGTCTCGCGGCGATTTGACAGTCCGCATCGACGAAGAATTCCCAGACTCTTACGAAAAACTGCGCAATGACTTCAATAATGCGGTGACAAAGGTCGCACATCTGGCCTCCGCCATTGCGGAAGGCGCGGTGACGATCATCAATGAAACAGAGAACCTCAACAGCGCGTCACTTGACCTGAGCCGTCGCACAGAAACTCAGGCCGCCTCTCTCGAAGAGACAGCCGCAGCCATCACGGAATTGGCTGCTTCGGTCGAAAACTCCGCCAAAAGCGCCAAGACTGCGGCCGAAACCGTTGGCCAGACCAAGGAACGCTCCACTGTCGGGCGCGATGTTGTGCACCGCACAGTCAAAGCGATGAATGACATTGCCGAAAGCTCGACCCAGATCTCCAAGATCACGAGCGTGATCGACGACATCGCCTTCCAGACCAACCTTCTGGCGCTGAACGCAGGTGTGGAAGCCGCGCGGGCGGGCGAATCCGGACGCGGTTTTGCCGTCGTGGCTTCCGAGGTTCGCGCCTTGGCACAGCGCAGCTCGGAAGCCGCCAACGAAATCGCCCAACTGATTGAAACCTCTGGCCGTCAGGTCGATGAAGGCGTACAGCTCGTCAACGCTTCAGGTAGTGCGCTCACGGAAATTGAATCTCTGGTTACGAATTTGGACACCTTGGTGAAAATGATCGCAACGTCCGCTTCAGAACAATCCGTAGGCCTGTCTGAAATCACCACAGCCGTCAGCCAACTCGACCAAGTGACACAACACAATGCCGCCATGTTCGAGGAAACGACAGCCGCGTTGCAGGCATTGAAAGCACAGGCGACATCCCTTGAACGAGACAGCGCCCAGCTCAAAACCTCAAAAGACGGCGACGACCTCCGCCTCGCGTCCTGACACCATCTCCACAGCCCCCAATACCCGGACACTCTCCAGGCGTTGGGGGGCGGCATACTCAGAAAAGCGATCAGCTCGCAAAGATATGAATGCGAGTCGCGCAACCTGTCCATCACAGCGATAGAAACACCCCTCAGCTCCTGAAAACTGACCTCTCCCAGAAAATGCTCAGAGCGCCGCAACTGCTTAAAACATACAAACACACCACAAAAACAAAAATACACACAGGCCATGGCATTGAATATTAATGATATTTTAGTTTGTTAACTTATTTTACAAAGATCAGTAAATTTTCGTGAACATATTCACAAAGAACCGTCCCAAACGTCTCAAGCCACGCGCGTTTTCATTTTAAACTCTGTAAACCTTATCCCGAGGAGAAGGCTTGTTCTGTGAATGAGCCGTGTTTTGAGTTGGGAGGCGACGATGTCGGAAGACATGACCAAGATGACCGCACCTTCTGAGGCTTTTGCCTCGAGTGCGCATATTAATGCAGAAACTTACGAAACCATGTATCAGCGTTCCGTCGAAGACCCGGTATCTTTCTGGGCGGAGCAGGGCAAGGTTCTCGACTGGATGGAGCCCTACACGCAGGTCAAAAAGACCTGTTTCGATTTCGGCCGCGTCGATATCAAGTGGTATTCCGACGGCGTCTTGAACGTTTCCGCCAACTGCATCGACCGCCATCTCGCCAAGAAATCCCTGCAAACCGCGATCATTTTCGAGCCGGACGATCCCAACGAGCCCGCCCAGCACATCACCTATAAGGAGCTCTCCGACAAGGTGAACCGCATGGCCAACGTGCTCCTAAGCCAAGGCGTCATGCGCGGCGACCGGGTCGTGATCTACCTGCCGATGATCCCCGAGGCCGCCTACGCGATGCTCGCCTGCGCCCGGATCGGCGCGATCCATTCCATTGTTTTCGCTGGATTTTCCCCGGACGCGCTGGCGAACCGCATCAACGACTGCGGCGCCAAGCTGGTCATCACATCCGACACCGCGCCGCGCGGCGGCCGTCGCACGCCTTTGAAGGCCAACACCGACGCCGCCCTCCTGCACTGTTCCGACAAAGTCCGCTGCCTCGTCGTCAAACACACCGGCGATCAGATTTCCTGGGTTCAGGGCCGCGATGTCGACGTCAAATACCTGATGGAACACGCCAGCCCCGATTGCCCGCCGCGGCCTATGAATGCCGAAGATCCGCTCTTCATCCTCTACACCTCGGGCTCCACGGGCAAACCGAAAGGCGTCGTGCACAGCTCCGGCGGCTACCTCGCCTATGCCGCGCTGACCCATAAATACGTCTTCGACTACCACGACGGCGACGTCTTCTGGTGCACCGCCGATGTCGGCTGGGTCACCGGGCACAGCTACATCGTCTACGGTCCGCTGGCCAACGGCGCCACCACCGTGATGTTCGAAGGCGTGCCGACCTACCCCGACGCGGGCCGGTTCTGGGCCGTTTGCGAAAAGCACAAGGTCAACCAATTCTACACCGCCCCCACCGCGCTTCGGTCCCTCATGGGTCAGGGCAACGAATGGGTTGAAAAATATGACCTTTCCGACCTGAAAGTGCTTGGCACCGTGGGCGAACCGATCAACCCGGAGGCCTGGAACTGGTACAATGAGGTGGTCGGCAAAGGCAATTGCCCCATCGTCGACACCTGGTGGCAGACCGAGACCGGCGGCCATCTTTTGACGCCGCTGCCGGGCGCGATTGCGACCAAACCGGGCTCCGCGACGAAACCCTTCTTCGGCGTGCAGCCGGTGATTTTGGACGCCACCACCGGCGAGGAACTGACCGACACCGAAACCGAAGGCGTGCTCTGCCTCAAGGACAGCTGGCCCGGCCAGATGCGCACCGTCTGGGGCGATCACGAGCGCTTTCAGGAGACCTATTTCCAGCAATACAAAGGCTATTACTTCTCCGGCGACGGCTGCCGCCGCGATGCGGATGGCTACTACTGGATCACCGGCCGCGTCGACGATGTGATCAACGTCTCCGGCCACCGCATGGGCACGGCCGAGGTCGAAAGCGCGCTGGTCGCCCACGCCAAAGTCGCCGAAGCGGCGGTCGTCGGCATGCCGCATGAGCTCAAGGGCCAAGGCATCTACGCCTATGTGACGCTGATGAACGACGTCGAACCCTCGGACGAGCTGCGCATCGAGTTGGAGAAATGGGTCCGCACGGAGATCGGCCCGATCGCCAAACCGGACTTCATCCAATGGGCCCCGGGCCTGCCCAAGACCCGCTCCGGCAAAATCATGCGCCGCATCCTGCGCAAGATCGCCGAGAACGACACCGGGTCTTTGGGCGACACATCCACGCTGGCTGAGCCTGCTGTGGTCGAGGAGTTGATCGCGAATTCGCTGTACCAAAAATCTGCGTGACATTTTCGCAGATATGGTAGGCTTTTAGCATCACCCCCACGAAATGAGGGGTGATGCGCCCACAACCCAAGGGAACGCCAGAAACGGGAAATTGGGTTGAACTGGCAAAAAGAACGGGTCCCGCGAGGAGGCGGGGGACGTGATTTAAAGGACCCGAAAGGTTTCAAAAACCCGGGTTTGGGACAAAAGGGAGGACCGCACTCATGGCGGAAAATTCAGAAAACAATGCCTATTGGTCAGCGAACAAGCGGATCATCGGCATCTCATTGGTGATTTGGTTCATCTGTTCTTTCGGCTTCGGCATTCTGCTGCGCCCGATGCTTGCGAGCATCAAGATCGGCGGCACGGATCTCGGCTTCTGGTTCGCCCAGCAAGGCTCGATCCTCGTGTTCCTCGTGCTCATTTTCACCTACGCGGCGAAAATGAACAAACTCGACAAGCAACATGGCGTGGACGAATAAGGAGCATCACCAATGGATCAGTTTACCCTCAACCTGATCGTTGTGGGCGCGACCTTTGCGCTCTACATCGGTATCGCGATCTGGGCCCGTGCGGGTTCCACATCTGAATTCTATGCCGCAGGCCGGGGCGTGCACCCGGTTGTCAACGGCATGGCCACGGGCGCGGACTGGATGTCTGCGGCCTCCTTCATCTCCATGGCGGGGATCATCTCTTTCGGCGGCTACAACACCTCGGCCTATCTTATGGGGTGGACCGGCGGCTACGTGTTGCTGGCCATGCTGATCGCGCCTTACCTGCGCAAATTCGGCAAATTCACCGTGCCCGAGTTCATCGGTGACCGTTTTTACAGCCAAACGGCACGCACCGTGGCCGTGATCTGCCTCATCACCGCGTCCCTGACCTATGTGATCGGCCAGATGACGGGCGTCGGCGTGGCCTTCTCGCGCTTCCTCGAAGTGGACAACACCACCGGTCTTTTGATCGGCGCGGCCATCGTGTTCTTCTACGCCGTGATCGGCGGGATGAAGGGCATCACCTACACGCAGGTTGCTCAGTACGTCGTTCTGATCATGGCCTACACCATCCCGGCGATCTTCATCTCGCTCAAGCTGACCGGCAACCCGGTGCCGCCTCTGGGTCTCTTTGCAGATGCGAAATCTACGGGTGTGCCGATCCTTGAGACCCTCAACGGGATGCTTCAGGATCTGGGCTTCGCGGAATACACGCAGCAAACCGACACCACGCTGAACATGTTCTTGTTCACCATGTCGCTGATGATCGGCACCGCCGGTCTACCGCATGTGATCGTGCGCTTCTTCACCGTGCCGACCGTGGCAGATGCACGGTCTTCCGCAGGTTGGGCGCTTGTGTTCATCGCACTTCTCTACCTCACCGCACCGGCTGTGGCCGCCATGGCCCGCGTCAACCTGATCGACACCTTCTACCCGAACGGCACACAGAGCGAAGCTGTCTCCCTTGAGGCCATCGAGAACAACGAGAACCTCGACTGGGTGCGCAACTGGGAACAAACCGGCCTGCTTGCCTTTGATGACAAGAACGGCGACGGTCTGATCGAGTACAACGGCTCTGCCGACAACGAGTTGACCGTGAACCGCGACATCATCACGCTGGCGAACCCTGAGATCGCGAACCTGCCAGGTTGGGTGATCGCTCTGGTCGCGGCCGGTGGTCTCGCCGCCGCTCTGTCCACCGCAGCCGGTCTGTTGATGGCGATTTCCTCGGCGGTCTCGCACGACCTCATCAAATCGCAGATCAACCCGTCCATCTCGGAAAAAGGCGAGTTGTTGTCGGCGCGTATCTCCATGGCCGTGGCCATCGTGATCGCGACCTACCTGGGCCTCAACCCTCCGGGCTTTGCCGCGCAAACCGTGGCTCTGGCCTTCGGTTTGGCAGCCTCCTCGATCTTCCCGGCTTTGCTGATGGGTATTTTCTCGAAGCGCATCAACAACAAGGGCGCCGTGGCCGGTATGGTCGCAGGTCTTGTGGTGACGCTCGTCTACATCTTCCTGCACAAGGGCTGGTTCTTCATCCCGGGCACCAACTCCTTTGACGACAGCAATCCGCTTCTGCTGTCGATCAAATCGACCTCCTTCGGGTCCATCGGCGCTCTGGTGAACTTCGCCGTGGCCTATGTGGTGTCCAACGCCACGGATGAACCGCCGGTCGAAATCCAGGAGCTGGTCGAAAGCGTCCGCATCCCGCGCGGTGCAGGCGGAGCCGTCGACCACTAAAAGGTTTGGGCTGGCGTCATCGCCAGTCCATCTTCATATTGGGCGCGGGGGATTGATCTTCCGCGCCTTTTTTTAACCGCTTTTCCCGGGAGGCCAGAGGTGAACGCCACATCAAAGATCATCGACTTCCTTCAGATCACCCACCCCTATGACGTGCTGCCCCAAAGTGAATTGGCCGAGCTTGCCACCGGGTTCTCGCGCAAGACCTATGCCGAGGGCGAAGTGATCTATGCCCATGGCGAATTGCTCGAAGGTCTCTATCTGATCAAGGACGGCTCCGTCGAAATCACCGATGCCAATGGTGCACAGATGTCGCTGTTGCAAAAGTCGAACCATTTCGGCGAGCGCGGGCTGTTGCGCGATGGCGTGGCGGCGACCACGGCGACGGCGGCCTCCGCTTGCACGGTGCTGTTGCTCACGCCCGAGGCCTTCAAATCCGAAGTGGCCGCAAACCCCGAATTTGCCCGCTATTTCAATCGCGGCCAGGCGCGTCCCAAATCCGCCTCGGGTCTGATGACCCAACATGTTTCCGATCTCATGGCCCATGCGCCCGTGACCTGTGCGGAAACCTCCACCATTGCCGAGTGCGCGCGACTGATGCGCGACGCAAAAGTGTCGTCGGTGGCAGTGACAGAGGGTGAACGCCTGTTGGGCCTCGTCACCGTGCGCGACATGACGAACAAGGTCTTGGCCGAGGGCCGTGACACCGCCCTGCCCATATCGACCATCATGGCAAAAGAGCCGATCACACTCACCCCCGGCGCGCTTGGCACCGATGTGATCCACGTCATGCTGGAGAACCACATCGGGCATTTGCCCATCGTCGAAGGTGGCAAACTGGTCGGCATGGTCACACAGACCGACATCACCCGGTTCTTTGGATCGAGCCAGACCCAGATGGTTTTTGACCTAAGCAAGGCCGAAAGCATTGCCGATATGGCCGCCGTCACCGCGCGTCTGCCGGAATTTCTCATGCAACTCGTCGGCAGCCATCTCGCCCATGACGTGGTCACCCGCAAAATCACCGACATCGCGGACATCGTCACCCGGCGGTTGTTGAAAATGGCCGAAGAGGAATTCGGTCCCGCCCCCATGCCCTATCTCTGGGCCGCCTGCGGGTCCCAAGGCCGACGCGAACAGACCGGCGTGTCGGATCAGGACAATTGTCTGATCATCGACAACGCGGCAACCGACGCGGACATGGACTACTTCCGCAAATTGGCGCGCTTTGTCTGCGACGGGCTGGACGCCTGCGGCTATGTCTATTGCCCGGGCGATATGATGGCCATGGCCGACCGCTGGTGCCAGCCCCTCTCCGTTTGGGAAGGCTATTTCAACAAATGGATCGCCGCCCCCGACAATGAGGCCCAGATGCTGGCCTCCGTCATGTATGACCTGCGCCCCATCGCAGGCGAGGAGCGCCTCTTCGCACCGTTGCAGAAAACTGCGCTGGAGGCGGCGGCGAAGAATTCGATCTTTGTCGCGCATATGATTTCGAACTCTTTGAAACACACGCCGCCTCTGGGCCTCTTGCGCGGCTTTGCGACGATCAAATCCGGCGAGCATCGCAATCAGCTCGACATGAAAGCCAACGGCGTCGTCCCCATCGTCGATTTGGGCCGGGTCTACGCGCTTCAGGGCAAGCTCTCTGAGGCCAACACCCGCGCGCGGATCGAAGGCGCGATCGAAGCCGGGGTGATTTCGAAAACCGGCGGCAAGGACCTCTTGGCCGCCTACGACATGATCGCCACTGCGCGTCTCGAACAACAGGCTGAACAGGTCCGCAGCGGCCGCAAACCCGACAATTTCCTGAGCCCTTCGGCGCTTCCGGCGTTCGAGCGCTCCCACCTGCGCGATGCCTTCGTCATCGTGCGCACCATGCAATCTTCGCTCGGATCAAGCTCCGCGCGCTCATAACAAAGAGGGTCAAACCCCATGCTTCTCGAATTCATCGCCACCATTTCCGCAGGCGTCGGTGCCGCCGGGATCATCCTTGCGCTGCAAAAACTTCTGCGTTTGCCGATGCCGAAATGGGCGATGCCCGCCGCCGCCGGTCTCGCCATGTTGGCCTTTACGATCTGGTCGGACTACTCGTGGTTCTCGCGCGCCGAAGCGGGCTTGGGCGAGAGCAAGATCACCGCCATGACCGTCGACAAGCGCCAGATCTGGCGGCCCTGGACCTTTGTGTTCCCGGTCACCACACAGTTCATCGCCTTGGACAAAGAGGGCGCCAAGGTCGACGGCGCCATGGTGGAAACCGACATGTATCTTTTGGCCCGCCGCTCCGAGAGCGCCATCGTGCCGGTGGCTTTCGACTGCCTCCTGTCGCGCCGCGCCGACACCGTCGGCTTGCCGGAGGGCGATCTCTCGGGCGCGACATGGTATGACATGAACGAGGATGACCCGGTATTGCGGACGGCTTGCGATGAGTTGAGGTAGCATCATCAGAGGGGAGGAGGAGACATATGGCAGATCAAAAGCGCATCCTTCTGGTTGAGGATGAGGACAATATCGCCATCGCCATCGAGGTGTTGTTGACCCGCGCGGGCTATGAGCTTTTGCGCGTGTCCCATGGCGATCAGGCCCTCCCCAACATTCGCGCGCAAAAGCCCGATCTCGTGCTTCTTGACGTGACGCTTCCGGGGCTGTCGGGCTATGAGGTCTGCCAACGTCTGCGCCTTGATGCCGAATTGGCGCACATCCCCGTGCTGATGATGTCCGCGCGTGCCTCCGAGGCCGAACAGCGCAAAGGTGTGGCGATGGGCGCGAATGCATTTTTGACAAAACCCTTTGCCATGAGTGATCTTTTGGGCTCCGTCGCCCGCCTGATCGCAGGAGGAGCGCATGAAAATTGAACACTGGTCTTTGCGGCTTCGGGTCTTTCTATTTTTCGCCTTTCTCGCGGTTGTCGCGATCTCCGGTGAGGCCATCGGGCTCTACCTCGGCTTTGCCCGGATGGACAACCCCGGCGCCATAGACGGGTTTGTCTTTGCCGGCGTGATCGCGGGGTTTGCCACGTTGGCCGTGGTGGCCTGGGTCTGGTTCCTGTTCGACGAACACCTCGCCCGCCCGATCCAGCGGCTCGCGGGTGGCATGCTGGCGCGGGCGCATGCCGATGTCGACGACTCTCTGGACGAGAAAACCGCGCGCTATCTGGGCGACTTGGCCCCCGCCGCCCGCGCGGTGACGGAAAACCTCACCGCCACCCGCAACAAACTGGCCGAAAGCGTCGCGCAAGAAACCACCCGGCTCATCGAGGAAAAAGAAAAACTCACGGCACTTTCCGCCGAGATGCCGCTTGGGATCGTGCTCGCCTCCGGTCATCACAAGATCGCTTTTTACAACGGCACCGCCGCCGATCTTTTGTCCGCCGATCACGCCCCCGGCCTCGATCATTCGATCTTCGATTTCCTGCGCGCGCGTCCGATTCAATCGGCCTACACGCGGCTTTGCGCCGGCGAAGGTGGCGATGGGCATGTGCTGCCCCTGACGGTTGCCACCACGCATGGCGGCGAGGTGCTCTCCGCCCGCATGCGTCTGATGCATGCGCCGAATGAGGGCGACGTCACGCCGCCTTATGTGCTGACGCTCGATGATGTGACCTCCGATCTCACCGTCCATGCCGAGCGCGAAAAGCTGCTGTCGCGCCTCTTCGCGACGCTGCGCCCCTCCATCGCCTCGCTGCAAACCACGCTGGCCGCTCGCGACGCCGACGACAGCCTGCGCAGCGATCCGCGTCTCGACCGCGCGCTTGTTGATGAGATGTCAAAACTCACCGGCATCATCGCCACCCTCGACGATCAATATGAGGCGGGCAAAGCGAACTGGTGGCCGATGGCACAGGTGCGCAGCGCGGAGCTTTGCGATGCGCTCTCTGCGCAGTTGCAACAGGATGACATTACGCTGGCTGCTGATGCCTCCGACGCCATGGTGCTCACCTTGGATGCGGTTCAAATCATCACACTTCTCTCCCATATCGCCCGCCACATCACCCGCACCGGTGGTCGCGCCCTGTCGTTTTTGATCAGCCGCGACGAGGGCGCAGGCGCGATGCTGGCGCTGGGGTGGAGTGGCGATCCCTTGTCGGTCGATCTGTTGGAAAACTGGCTCTCAGAGACGCTTGACGTGGGCCTCGTCGATATGAGCGGACGCGATATTTTGGAGGCCCATGGCACGGAGATCTGGCCCGAATTCGGACGCGCGTCGCGCGCGGTTCTGAAACTGCCGATCCGCGAAGCCCGTCGTTTGCGTCGCCCCCTGGGCGATGGTCGTCGCGCCGTGACCTATGACTTTGATCTTCTATCGAAAACCCCGCCGAAAGAGTTGATGGACACACCGCTCTCGGACCTGTCCTATGTGGTCTTCGACACGGAAACCACCGGGCTGTTGCCGTCCCAAGGCGACGAGATTTGCCAGATCGCCGCGCTCCGTGTGGTGAACGGCAAGGTGATCGAGACCGAAGCCCTCGACCAGCTCGTGAACCCCGGCCGTAACATCCCAAAATCCGCCACAGAAGTGCATCACATCACCAACGCCATGGTGAAGGACGCGCCCAAAATCGACGTGGCCGGACGGCAATTGCACAGCTTTGCCAGAGGTGCCGTGTTGGTCGCCCATAACGCGCCGTTTGATTTGGAATTCCTGCGCCGTCACGAGGCCGAGATCGGCGCGAAATTCACCAATCCCGTGCTCGACACCGTGCTTTTGTCCGCCATCGTTTTTGGCCAATCCGAAGAGCACACGCTGGATGCGATCTCCACACGTCTCGGCGTCAAAATCCCGCCAGAGGCACGTCACACCGCCATGGGGGACACGATTGCGACGGCGGATGTGTTTATCAAATTGCTGCGCATGGCCGAGGAAAAAGGCATCCGCACCTTTGGCAATGCCCTCACGGAGATGCGAAAACACAAACGGCTTTTGCAAGATGCCAATGGGCCCGCGTAGGTCAGATTAGTGCACGAATTTTGCCGACCGCCTCGCGGTGATCGAAAAATGGCACATGGTCTGGCGGCATGTTTTTGTGAAGGGCCGCCTCGACTTCGGCCAGCACTACACGCGTGACAAAAGGCAGATCAAACGCCCGCGCGCCCTCCAACGTCACCCATTGCAGAAGCGACAGCTCATCCTCGGCACGGGAGAAATCATCCGGGTCATTGGCGATATCCTCGGCCTTAATCAGGAAGAACCGCGCATCGAACCGGCGCGGGCGGCCCGGCGGCGTGATGGCGCGAAAGATGAACTCCGCCTCGCGGGTTTCCTTGAGCAACAATCCGGTTTCTTCGCGCAATTCCCGCACCGCCGCCGTGACCAAAGCCGATGCCAATTCCGGCGAGGCCTCCGCCGACAATCGGCGCAGGGTCTCCACATCCAGTGCCACAGGGGAAGCGAAATCTTCCGCATCCACCGCGCCACCGGGAAAGACGAATTTGCCGGGCATGAACACGGCACTGCGCCCGCGCTGTCCCATGAGCACACGCGGACCTTCTGCGCCGTCACGCAAGAGAATCACCGTGGCGGCATCACGTATGGGAACATCTGTCATCATGACATCAGCCTAAAGCGTTTTTCGTTTAATCTGAAACAGATTGAGCGAAAAACGTTACCACAATGAATTGATAGTGCTGCGTTTCTCAAAAATTGAGTGCCTCAAGTTTCTTGAGAGACGCTTTAAACGCAGATCAGGGTTCGCGGAAGGCCTCGCGTGACTTGTAGAGCGGTTTCAGCAGATATTGCAGAAAGGTCTTTGACCCAGTGTGCAATTCGACCTGCGCGCGCATCCCCGGGCGAATTTCGATCCGCTGTTGCCGCTCGGTGAGGCTGTCGAGATCAACGGTCGCGGTCACCCGGTAATAGGGCTGCGCATTCGGGTCGCGTTCGTCTTTGAAGGTGTCGGCGGAGACCACCTGAACCTTGCCCTTGAGCGCACCGTAGATGGTGTAATCATAGGCCGAAAGCTTGATCGTCGCATCCTGCCCCGGCTCGACATGGGCGATGTCTTCGGGCCGCACCTGTGCCTCGATGAACAGCTCTTCGTCGACGGGAATGATCTGGACCAATTCCTCGCCCGGACGGATCACACCGCCGATGGTGGTCACCGTCAGATTGTTGACGATGCCGCGCATCGGCGCGGTGATCACGGTGCGGTCCAATTGGTCATTCGCCAGCGTAAGCGCCTGTTTCACCGACGCAATTTCCTTGAGCGTATCGGAATATTCCTCGGCGCGCTGCAAATCGGCCTGTGTCACGATCTCATTATATTTGAGCTGAGCGTCCGAATGCGCCTTGCGCGCGCGGGTCACTTCGATGAGGGACACCACGTTTTTTTGGAGCATATCCTCCATCAGGGATCGCTCGGTTTCCGCCTGTTTGAGAACCGCCATCGCGCCATCTTTACGGGCCAGATAATCGGCGACGCGAGCGCTCAAAAGCGCCTGCTCGGAGGCCACGACATCGGAGGCACGGGCCGCCAGATCATCGTCCACCTCGAAAGTCCCCTCACCCGCCATCTCCGCCTCAAGCCGCAGTTGACGCACACTCAAAGCATCGAGCTTTTCCTGAAGATCATCGGCGGAGGTGCGAAATTCTGTGCCTTGCAAACGCGCAAGCACCTGTCCCTGCGCGACCTCTTGGCCCTCATGCACCAGAAGTTCGGACAGGATGCCACCTTCGAGGTTCTGAACGATCTGCGGGCGGGAACTTGAGATCATCTGACCATCGGAGCGCACGATCTCATCGACCCGCGCAATCGCCGCCCAGAGCAGGAACGCCAACACGATCAGCCCCACGATGCGGATCACCCAACCAGGACGATCCATATCGCGGTCCCACATGTCGTCGAGCGTCACCATTACGCTTGCCCGCCAGGACTTTGGGATTTCGACAGATGCGCCATGACCTGATCACGCGGGCCATCGACGACCATGCGCCCGTCCTTGAACACCATGGTGCGGTCCGCCAGCCCGACGATGGGCATACGATGCGTCGCGATCACGGCGGTGCGGCCAGACAGCCATGAGCGCAAACGCGTCACCAAGGCGGTTTCAAGCGCTTGATCCAGCGCCGCTGTCGGTTCATCGAGCAGGCACACAGACGGGTTCTGCAACCAAAGCCGCGCCCAGCCGATGGATTGCCTCTGCCCGACCGAAAGCCCTTCGCCGCCGTCGCGAATTTCGAGATCGAGGCCGCGGTGATGGCCACGGACAAAAGCACCAAGCCCCGCGAAATCCAACGCGGCCAAAAGACGGTCGTCATTGCGTTCCAGACCGCCCAGATCGAGGTTGTCGCGCAGGCTCCCGGCAAAGAGCCGCACATCTTGGCCGAGATAGCCGACAGAGCGGCGAATGTCGCGCGGGTCGATCTGGCTCATCTCTGCGCCATCGAGCATCACACGCCCCTGCGTCGGCGCATAAAGCCCCGCAAGCAGTTTGAGAAATGTGCTCTTTCCCGATCCATTGGCGCCCAGAACTGCCACAATCTGTCCCGGCTTGACATCAACGGCCGGCAGATCCAACGTCGGCGCACCTTCCGGGTCATAGCGAAACTGCGTCTCGCGCAGGGCATAGGCGCCGGTGATCTCAGAACGGCGCAGGAAGTTGCGATCCTCGCCCGAATCTTGCGGCGCGGTCGCGATCGCATCCAGCCCATCAAGCGCGGTTTTGACATTGGTCCACCGCGCCATCGTGCCCGAAAGCTGCGTCAGAGGCGCCAAGGTGCGCGAGGTCAAAATGCCGGTGGCGATGATCGTCCCCACGGTGAATTCGCCCGCAAAAACAAGGTAAGTCCCGGCCACAACGGCCAGCACATAGGTGAGCTGTTGCACCGCTTGCGACCAGAAGGTCAGCACACCGGCAAGTTTGCGTTGCTCCGAAGATTTCGCGGCAGACAAGAGGTTCAGCTCGTCCCAGATGCGGCGCACGCGCTCTTCGCCGCGCTGGGTCTTGATCGTGTCCAGCTCGAACACCGCTTCGTGTAGCAAACGCGTCGCTTTGGCCGAGGCGCCTTGGGTCTCCTGCGTCAGACGCATCATGCGTTTTTGCATGAAATAGCCGGGGACGACCATGATCACCGCGCCTAGGCCCAAGATGATCACCACCGGCCCGGCGATAGACGCCACCAAGGCGAAGAACAGGAAAATAAAGGGAATATCGGCGACGGAACCAATCGTAGAGGCGGTAAAGAATTCGCGCACCGAGCCGAATTCCCGCATCGCGGAAAACAACCCCGTTGGCGTGGTCGGGCGCGCATCCGAGCGCATGCCCAAGAGCCGCTGCATCAACATGGATTGCACCCGCATCTCGATCTGGCGCCCTGCACCATCCATCAACCGCGAGCGGGCAAGTTTCAAAACCGCCTCGAATCCAATGGCCAGAGCGGCCCCCAATGCCAGCACCCAAAGCGTCGCCTGCGATTGGTGCGGGATCACGCGGTCATAGACCTGTAGTGAAAACATCGCGACCGCCACAGCCAGCATATTGGCCACCAGAGAGCCCAGAGCGATCTCGCCGATCTGACGTTTGAACGCGCCGAATTGGCCCCAAAACCAATGCTGTTTTGAGATGTCCGGCACATAACTGGCGGCAATTGTTTCAAGCGACTTGCCGGCACGCACCGCGACACCGGAGAAGAACGGCGCAAATTCGGCCAGAGGCACTTCGGCGCGTTGATCCGGTGCACTTTGGTCGAAGAGGGTCAGAACCTGGCCTTTTTGCTTCAGAACCAAAACCACATGACCCGAGGACATATAGGCCAGAGCGGGCCAAAACTTTGCGCTCAAAGATGTGGGTCGCGCCACCTCGGCCTTGAGCCCCGTCATCTCCAACGCGCGGGCCATCGCCTCAGGCGAAATGTCTTCGCCGCCCTGATCGGAAAAGCTTTCCAACAGATCGGAAATCATCGCACGTTGACCAAACTGTGCGGCCAAATGGGCAACAAGCTCGGCGCGCTGGATGTGGCGGCGCGTGAAACCCGATTGCGCAGGGGGCGCAGGCGCTTGTGAAACAACAGGGGCACTCTGTGTCTGCGGCTCAGGCTGGGATACCGGCTGCGCAGGCACAGGCACGCTCTCAGAAACGGCATTCTTTTCAATCGGCGCAGCCAGAGGTGCTTGCGCCTGTGCGGCCCTCGCCTGACGGGCCTGCGCAGCGGCTTTGACATCGGCTTTCACCTGGGCCACATCGCGCTTCGGTTTGCGGGTCGCATCGGCAGCCTTGCGCGCCTTTTCAAGCCGCTCCGTTTTAGCCGCCTCTCGCGCCTTGCGGTCCTCTTCGCGGGCTTTGGCACCGGCCTCTTCGCGGGCACGCACCTCGGCAGTCGCCTCTGCGGCCTTCGCGCGCAACGCGGCTTTCGCGGCACGTTTCTTTTCTGCCAGCGGATCAACAGGTTTGGCGGCGGACGCAGGACGTGTCGCGGCAGGTTTCGCCTCTGCCCGAGGTGCGCCCAGATGCACCGTCAAAGGGGCTTTCGGTGCCTTGACCTCATTTGACACATCCTTCGGCACGGCAGGCTTTGCGGAGGTGAGTTTAAAGGCGAGTTTCGGTGCTTTGCTCAAATCGACGCCCCATCTGTCAAAGCCCCGTTGACGCGGGCGATTTCCAACTCGGTCAGGGCAATTTCATATTTCAGATCAATATGTTTCAACTCTTCGCGGATCATCTGTTCGTAGACGTTCAGCACATCCATGACAGATTTCTGACCCGCTTCGAATTGATCCTGAAAAATGCGGTAATTGGCGCGGGTTTGCTGCACCAGATCGGCGGCATCGCGTTCCTGACGGCGCAGGGCCGTGAGGTGGCTGGTGAGCCGTGCATCCCGCCGCGCTGCGGTTTCACGTGCCTTGCCGATGGCCGCCGTCGCCGCCGCTTCGCGGGCACGGCTGGCGTCCATCTCGGCGGATGTGCCAAGACCAAGCCCCGCGCCCGCATAGTCAACAGACGAACTCTTGCTCTGCCCCAGAATTGTCGACGCGCTGAGCGTCGGAAGCATGGCGGCGCGCTCGGCCTGAGCCTCGGCGACGGCACGTTTGGCTTCAGCCTCGGCGCGCAGCACATCGAGCGAGGTCAAGCCCGAAGGCGGCAAGGCCACGCCGGTCGCCTGTTCGAGCGAAGGCAAGGTTGCGCCACCTGTGAGTGCGGCCAACTCGGCCCGCGCACTGTCTTCGGCCTCGCGATGGGTGCGCGCTTCATGTTCCATTTCCGAAATGATCGAGCGCACGACACGTTGGTCCGACAGGCTCGACGCACCACCTTTGACACGTTCCGTCACCACGCGGTTGAACTCATGCATCCGGCCCAGCCCACGCTCGGCCATACCGGCCTTTTCGCGCGCTTCGGAAATCGTGATGTAAAGTGTCAGCCCCTCGTAGAGACGGTCGTTCATGTCCTGCGACAGGGCCACGGCGGAAACTTCGACATCGGCAGCGGCAAAGGCGCGTTCGGCCTTGCGTTTGCCATTGTCGTAAAGCGTCATATCGACCAAAAGCCCGGCTGCGACCTTGCCCAAAGCATCGAGAGAGATGGATGGCCCAATGGTGGGCAACCAGTTTTTGGACCGGGCCACAGAGCGCATTTTGGAGGCGCGCAGTTCGGCTTCGGCCACGCCCGAAGAGGTGGAGAGAACGGCCTCGGCGACCCGGTCATAGGCCGAACCTTTGGGCAGGACGGACTGGCGGGACAAAAGATCTGATATGATCGGAGAACTGTCGCCACTGTTGGCTGCGGTCAGGCTTGGAGCGGAGGCTTCGGTTGCATCGGACGTCATATCGCCTTTGGAGGAGGCGACAGGTTCGACCTTTGACAGAGACAAAGATTGGGCGAAGGATTGGCCAAAACCGCCGTTGGAGCCACCAACACAACCACTCAGGCACATCACGGCACCGATCAGGACGCTGAGCTGTGTCCGAACTCTCATAACCTATGCCCCCACAACATCTTTGGCTCAGGCGGGGAATGCTCCCCGCCGCGCTTTTTGCTCTTTTACGGCAGAACCACCTCAATATCGTGATCGACCAAAACCTGATCGTCGCCCAGCGTGTAGATGTCGTAGGTCTGCCCGTCGATCGAAGTGCTGTCGCCCGTCATGGCGGCCCCTTCGAGCACCACACGATCGTCTTCGCCGCCATGGATGGTCAACGTGCCATCCTCGCCGATCAGCCGATCGAGATCGGCCGCAGAGAGGGTGACTTCACCACCGTTGACGAATTGCAGATCAATCGCGCCGAGATCGAATTGATCGAGGCCGGAGTTGTCGAGATCCACTTCGAAATAGGCCCCGTCGGGACGTGTATTCGTGGTGTCGAGCACAAGAAGCGTGTCGGAACTGTTGCCCGCCACGTCGTCACTGGTGATCACAATCTGATCGCCATTGGAGACATTGGAGCCGAAATTCAAAAGGGTTTCGGATCCGAGGTCGTAATCCGCGTGGTTGATCTCCGCAGTGGAGCCGTCTTCATCGAGCGCGTAGACCGAGACGTCGTCACTGTTCTCAGAGATCGAAATGGACCGGACCCCTGTCACATCCCGTGTCACGGATTCGACCATCGGTTCGTTGATTTCAGTGTCCACGGTGATGGCCGTTGTCTCAGAGCGGAAGTTGCCCGCTGCATCGGTGGCTTCGATCAGGACATCGGCCTGATAGGTGCCCTCGGTGATTTCACCCGGCGCATAGGTCACGGTCCAGCTGCCATCGCTGGCCACATCGGCCAGACGACGCACCCCGTCGAGGGTCACGTAAACGGACGAGCCCGGTTCGACAGAGCCGGTCAAAATCGCACCGGCGTTCACCTCGGCCAGGTTCAGGAACAGATCGCCACCGGCATCCGCCGTCATTTCGAGCGCATTGACATAGGTGTCATAGGTGATCGTTTCGGTGAGCGACGATGTGTTGCCCGCGAGATCTGTGGCAGAGATGGTGACATTTGCCGCCCCCTCACCAGAAGGCAGGTCCGCAGCCGGAAGCGTCGCGGTCCAGTTGCCGGCGGGATCGACCATCGCCATATAGGTCTTGCCCTGGAAGGACAGGGTCACGGTGGACCCCACTTCGACCGTTCCCGACAGCGCAACACCAGAGGCGGCCTCGGCGGCATTGACGACGCCATCGGCACCGCCCTGAACGCCGGTTTCCGCGAAATTCGAGACATAGGTGTCGATCTCCACGGCGGACTGCACCGTTGTGCTGTTGCCAACGGCATCGGTCAGCGTGGCGGTGACGGTGCTGTCATATTCGCCAGCCACGATTTCGGAGGCCGCGAAGAAGGCCGCATAGGTTCCCCCTGCGGTCGACATCACGCTGTGCGACACGCCCGCGAGCGTCACGGTCACGGTTTCGCCCGGCGTGGCCGTGCCGGTGATCCAGACACCGTCGGAGGCCTCGGAGGCATTGATGACGTTGTCGCCCTCGATGGGCGTGGTCAATGTGATGTCGCCTGCGACCGTATCGACGTGAACCACACTGGTGGTGGTGGCCGTGTTGCCCGCCACGTCAGTGGAGACCGCAGTCAGCGTGGTGTCATATTCGCCACTCGCAAGCGTCCCTGCCGCATAGCTCGCGGTCCAGTTGCCCGCGGCATCGGCCGTGGTCGTTACGGAAACACCGGCCAGCGTCACAACGACCGTCGCCCCCGGTTCCGCCGTTCCGGTAAAGCCCATGGTCTGTTGGCTCTCGGCGGAGTTCACGGTCTCGTCACCGCCGGAATGACCGGCGTCAATCGCAACGCCAGTGGCCGTGTCGATGTTGAATGTCCCGGTCGCAGAGGTGCTGTTGCCTGCCAGATCGGTAGAGGTCGCGGTGACCTCCGTGCTGTAGGTGCCCTCCGGCAGGGTGCCGTTCTCATAAGTCACGGACCATGTGCCGTCCTCGGCCACGGTGGTCGTCCGGCTCACGCCTTCGACAGTCACGGTGACGGAAGCGCCCGCTTCTCCCGCGCCGGTCAGGGTCACGCCCGCCGCCATTTCCGCGGCATTGACCGTGCCGTCGCCGCCCGTACCGCCATCGACGGTCAGGTTGGTTTCAAGGTCGATCAGAATGTCATGCGTATAGGTCGCCGCATTGCCATAGGCATCGGTGACCGTCGCGCTGACCGTACTGTCATAAGTGCCCGACGGCAGGCTACTGCCGTCAAAGGTCACCGACCACGTGCCATCTTCGGCCACGGTGGTTTCCAGGACCTGGCCTTCCAACTCGACCACAACGGTCGCCCCGGCTTCGGATTGGCCGGAGATGGTGACGTCATCGCTGGCCTCGGCAATATTGACCACATCGTCGCCTTCGACGGTGTCGAAGCTCAGGTCTTCGGCTTCCGTGTCGACGACAAGCGTGTCCGTCACGGTGGTGGTGTTGCCCGCTTCGTCAATCGCGGTCACCGTGACATCCGTGGTATATTCCCCGGTGTCGATGGTTTCGCTCTCGAAAGTGGTGGACCAGGTGCCATCTTCGCCAATCACGACGGTTTGCGACGATCCGTTGACCTCGACTGTCACAGAGGCGCCCACTTCCCCCTCGCCGGAGATCGTATAGCTGCCACCGTCATAGATTTCGCCATTCACGTAATCGTCGGTGCTTTCGACGCCCGAGGAAATCGACACATCGGGAGGCGTGCTGTCAGTCTTGCCCTGCCCGCCATCGCCAGAACCACCGGAACCGTTATCGTCATCATCGCCCAGCACACTGTCGATGGCCGCAATCCCGGCCACACCCGCCGCTGCGGCCCCCAGACCGAGCCAGCCGAGACCCGCTGCCGCAAGCGGCGCCACAACCGGCTCGACGCGTTCCAGATCGAGGAAAGCAAGCTGATCATACTCGCTCCATTTCCCCGTCAGGTCGATGTCCTGATAACTCGCGACGAGGTCCCCCTCCCCTTCGGCCATGAAATCGACCTTGGTCATCAATCCGCGCTCCGAGAGCAAAAGCTCATGCGCGCCATCGAAATAGCCATCCAGCACGATCGTCTTGCCGCCAACCAGTTCGATCACAAGGTTGTCGCCCTCGCGCACATATCCGGAAACAGCCGCACTCGACATATTCAGGGAGACATCTTCGATGGCGCCCACTGCGATTGTTTCACTGTTGTCTGAGAGGGAAAGCGTGCCTGTGGTTACGATGCCCGCATGATCGCGGACGGAGTATTGAATGCCCAACATTTTACCAATTCACTTCTGCTCGATAAGACCAACCGACACCGCAAAAACGGTGCGGATTATTGTTTATTAGGCCTCAAATTACATTAAAGGTGATTCGCAAGCTAGGGGAGAAATGCGTGTTCGGGCATGATTTTGTCGTTTTTGGCACAAAATCATCACTGAAGCCGACAGGTTACGGCCAAATATAGGGCATCCCCCGACATCTTGAATCTCGACTGAACCGCGTGCGCCCGACCTTAAAGAGCCGCGCGCATCCGGCGCAGACGAAGCGCATTGGACACCACAAAGACCGAGGACATCGCCATCGCGCCCGCGCCCAGCATGGGCGACAATTGCAGCCCGAAGGACGGGTAAAGCACGCCGGCGGCAACGGGAATGAGCGCGGCGTTATAGGCGAAGGCCCAGAACAGGTTCTGACGAATGTTGCCCATGGTTTTGCGGCTGACATCCACGGCGGTGACCACCGCGCTCGGATCGCCGCCCATGAGCACCACATCCGCCGCCTCGATGGCGACATCCGTGCCGGTGCCGACCGCGATGCCCACGTCCGCCGAGGCCAGCGCGGGCGCATCGTTGATCCCGTCGCCGACAAAACCCACGGCACCATGACTTTCTTTCAGGGCCGCGACGGTTTTCGCTTTGCCTTTCGGCAGAACTTCGGCCTCGACATGATCAATGCCGAGATCGCGCGCCACGGCCTCCGCCGCGCGTCGCGTGTCGCCGGAGACCATCGCCACTTTGATGCCGCGCGCATGAAGCGCCTCAATGGCTTTGCGCGACGCCGGACGGATCGGATCGGAAATGCCGAGGACCATCGCAGCCACGCCGTTTCGCGCCACAAGAACCGGGGTGCGGCCCTGATCGGCCAGCTCGGCCAGCGGCGCTTCAAAGGCCGTGACGTCGATCTTTTCGCGGGTCATCAGACGCATGTTGCCGACCAAAAGCGAGACATCTCCGATCTCCGCCTTGATGCCGTGGCCTGCAATCGCGCGAGCCTTGTCCACCTCCGGCAGGTTCAGCCCATGGGCCTCGGCGGCGCGTTCTATGGCGCGGGCAATCGGGTGTTCGGATTTTGCCTCGACGGCAGCCACCTCGGCCAAAAGCGCGGCCTCCTCGCCCACCAGCGTCACAAGATCGGTGACATCCGGGCGGCCTTCGGTCAGCGTGCCGGTCTTGTCGAAAGCGATGACTTTCACCTCTTGCAGCCCTTGCAGCGCGTCACCTTTGCGGAACAACACGCCAAGCTCAGCGGCGCGCCCCGTCCCCACCATGATCGAGGTCGGCGTCGCCAACCCCATGGCGCAAGGACACGCAATGATCAGCACCGCAACCCCCGCCACCAGCGCATGCGCCAAGGCGGGGTCCGGCCCGACAGCGAACCAGATCACGACAGTCACGGCGGCCAGCGCCATGACGGCGGGCACGAAATACATCGTCACCTTGTCCACGAGGGATTGGATCGGAAGCTTGGCCCCCTGCGCCTCTTCGACCATGCGGATGATTTGCGCCAGCATCGTGTCCGCGCCGACTTTCTCGGCCACATAGGTCATCGCGCCCTCGCCATTCACCGTACCGGCAATCACCGGGCTGCCCTCGGCCTTGGCGACCGGGATCGGCTCGCCCGAGATCATCGCCTCATCGACATGGCTCTCGCCCGTGAGCACCTTGCCATCCACCGCGATCTTTTCGCCCGGACGCAGGTGCAACACATCGCCTACAACGACCTCTTCGATCGGCAGTTCGATCACCTCGCCGTCGCGCTCGACCCGCGCGGTCTTGGCCCGCATGCCCGCGAGTTTGCGAATGGCCTCGCCGGTTTGCCCCTTTGCACGCGCTTCCAGAAAACGGCCCAGAAGGATCAGGGTGACGATGACGGCGGCGGCTTCGAAATAGACGTTCTGCGCGCCCATGGGCACGATTTGCGGCCAGAAGGTCACAACCGTCGAATAGACAAAGGCCGCGCCCGCGCCCAGCGCAACGAGCGCGTTCATATCCGGCCCGCCCTTCAACAGAGACGGAATACCTTTGGCGAAAAACACCCGACCCGGCACGGCCAGAACCACAGCCGTCAAAACAAATTGCACCATGCGCCAGAGCCATTCCGGCACGGTCATCATCCACCAATGATGCAGCGCCGGGATCAGATGCCCGCCCATTTCAATGATGAAAATCGGCAAGGTGAGCGCGGCGGCGAGGATCAGTTTCGATTTGAGTGCGCGCGCCTCATCGGCTTTGCGGTTCTCCGGCGCGGCGTCGCGGTCGATGCGCGGCTTGGCCTCATACCCCGCTTTCGCGATGGCCTTTGTCAGGCTCTCGACATCCTGAACGCCACTCAAATAGCTGACCGTCGCCGTCTCTGCCGCCAGATTGACGGAGGCCACCGTGACGCCCTCTTCTTGCGCCAAGGCGCGTTCAACGCGGCCAACACAAGACGCACAGGTCATGCCATGGACATCGAACACCAACTCCTCGACGCGGGCCGGATAGCCCGCTTTGTCCAGAACCGTCACGAGATCGGAGACCTTCACCGCATCGCCAAAGGACACCTCCGCCGTCTCAGTCGCGAGGTTCACATTGGCACGCGTGGCACCTTCGGTGCCTGTGAGAGCGCGTTCGACGCGGCCCACGCAAGAGGCGCAGGTCATACCTTCGACGGAAAGACGGGTGCTGTGCATTTTGTCGCTCTGGATTTTGGAACAAGATTGGCTACATATGTAGGGCAATGCATGCGTTCAGGCGAGGGCGCCCCCGCATAAGCCTACAATTTCTCTCAGAAAGGTGACATTATGTCTGTCTTTTCCGTCCCCGACATGAGCTGTGGCCATTGCAAGGCCTCGATCACCGAAGCGCTGGAGGCCATCGACGACACCGTCGAGATCGACGCCGATATGGACGCGCGCGAGATCGACGTGTTTTCCGAAGCGGGCGACGAAGCCATTCTGGTCGCGCTGAAAAACGCGGGCTACCCGGCAACGCTCAAATCCTGATCTTGCCCCTTCCGGCCCATTGCAACCCCTTCCGCGCCACGCGATAAAGGGGTGAACACGGGATCGGAGGGCGCAGGTCATGACAGAAGCGGGTCTTTGGACGGGAACAGAGCTGCGGCTCTGGGACTTGAATCACCCAAAGGCTGCTCCGCAGACTGTTTCGCTGCCGGATGGTTTCTCGGAAGAGACCAGCCCAAACCTCATTGCAGGCACCCATGCGGCGCCACGCCCCCTGCCCTGCACGGCCCTGCCCGAAACTTTGGCGTCCGGCACCATTCCCCCGCTCATGCAGGCCAATCCCCTGACCGTCACCCGCGGCGAAGAAGTCGCCATGGCTGGGTTCATTGCGCTCAATCCCAAATTCGACGGCATCCTCTGTTTGCCCGGAGCGCAAAGCACGCTTTGGGCGCATGTGAGCGCCGAAGAGATCGTCTCCATGCGACGATTTCTGACCGGGGCGATGGTGTCGGGCGCGCTGGGTGAGGGGCCGACACTGACCGATGAAGACGCCTTCAAAGACACGCTCTCCGACACGATGTCCCGCCCGGAAAACGCCGCCTTGCGGTTGGCGAGTGCACAGGCGGAAATGTCGCAAAACGGCATGAGCAAAGCCGAGGCCGCCTCTCGCGCCAGTGCTGCGCTGATCGGTGCGGAACTGGCGGCGACACGGGTCTATTGGCTTGGGCAATCCGTGGCGATTATCGGCGCACCTTTGCCCAGCGCGCCTTACCTTCTCGCCTTGGAAAGCCAATTCGTTCCGGTGGTTCTGACCGATGAAACCGAGATGTACCGCGCGGGCTTCCAATTGGCCCGAGATCGGATCAGCGGATGAAGGCCCAATTCGGCAAGCTCCGCGACGGGCGGACCGTCGATGCCATCACGCTCTCAGCAGGCGATCTTTCCACCACGATCCTGACCTATGGTGCGATCCTCAATGACGTGCGGCTACGCGGCCTGCCCTATGGGCTGACGCTGGGCAGCCCCGAGATCACCGCCTATGAACACGGACCGATGAATTACTTCGGCGCCATTGTCGGCCCGGTCGCCAATCGCATCGCCGAGGCGCAGGCCATGCTGGACAGTGAGATCTTGCAGTTCGACGCCAACGAAGGGCCGACCACATTGCACGGTGGCGAACACGGGCTTTATACCGAGCTTTGGAGCATCGCGAGCCTGACGGCGACCTCCCTGACGCTCACCCTGACCCTGCCCCACGGCAAGGGCGGCTTTCCGGGCAAACGTCTCTTGACCGCGCGCTATACCGTGACGGCGCCCGCCACTTTGACGCTTGAGCTGACGGCCACGACGGATGCGCCGACGCTGATGAATCTGGCCAATCACTCCTATTGGAACTTGGATGGCACGCCGACCACCGATGGGCATCGGCTACAGGTCTTTGCGGATCGTTACCTGCCGGTCGATGCGCGGATGATCCCGACGGAGATCACAGCGGTCGCCGGCACGGGCTTCGATCTTCGCGAGGGGCGCGTGCTCAGCCCGTCGAACGCCCAGCGCTATGATCACAATTTCTGCCTTGCCGAGACGCGAGGCGCGATGAAGCCCGCTGCCGTGTTGCGCGGCACCTCTGGCATAGAGATGCGGATGGACACGACAGAGCCGGGGCTACAGGTCTTTGACGCCGCCCCCATTGGCAGCGGCAATTTCCCCGGTCATCGCGGCGTGCCGGAGATCGGCTTTTGCGGTGTGGCGCTGGAGGCGCAGGGCTGGCCGGATGCGCCGAACCGCCCCGAATTCCCCTCCGTCAGGCTCGACCCGAATGAGACCTACCGGCAGGAAACACGCTGGCAGTTCTCGAAAAAATAAGGCGGGGAAATTCGCGCCTCATCTTCCTGTCTCACCTTAAAGCGCGCCCTCGTACCATTTGCGAATGGCCGCGCGGCTGTCATCATCGAGATACATATAGCTGCCCGCCGGTGGCATCGCGTGGGTTACCCCGGCCTGAAGCCAAATCTCTTTTGCGAGCGTCGCCACCTGCTGCGTGGTCTCCAAACGAATGCCCTTGGGCGGAGAGGCCATGCCCTCCCAATAGGGCTCTTTCGCGTGGCACATCGAACAATTGGTGACGACGATGTCATGCACATCCTCGAACCCCTCGGCAGACGCGAATTTCTGTGCCATCGGGCCAAGGGCCGCCTCGTCTTCGCCGTCGTCCTGCATGTAAATGCCCGCGGTCGAGAGCCACATCACGATCAGGAACAGACCGACAGTGGCCCCCCAGGTCCACCACAGCATCCCCTTGCGCGCATGCATCGTGTTGAAGAAATGCCGAATAGTAACGCCCATCAGGAACACGAGGGCCGCGATAATCCAGTTGTATTTCGACGCAAACGCCAGCGGGTAGTGGTTCGAGAGCATCATGAACAACACCGGCAGGGTCAGGTAATTGTTGTGGGTCGAACGCTGCTTGGCGATCTTGCCGTATTTCGGATCGGGGGTGCGCCCCGCCTTCAGGTCCGCGACAACGATTTTCTGGTTCGGAATGATGATGAAGAACACATTGGCGCTCATCACCGTGGCGGTAAACGCGCCCAGATGCAGGAACGCCGCACGACCCGAGAAGATCTGCGTATAACCCCAAGCCATCGCTACGAGGATGATATAGAGAAAGATCATCAACCGCGTGTTGTCATCGCCGAACTTCGATTTGCACAGAAGATCATAGAGAATCCAGCCGATCGACAGCGAGACGATGGAGACGATCACCGCCACCCAAGGCGCCATTTCCAACACATTAGGATCGACGAGATACAGTTCTGCGCCCAGGTAATAGACCACAGCCATGAGGGCAGCCCCCGAAAGCCAGGTGGCGTAGCTTTCCCATTTGAACCACACCAGATCCTCGGGCATCCGCGCCGGGGCAACCATGTATTTCTGGATGAAATAGAAGCCGCCGCCATGGACCTGCCACTCCTCGCCGGAGACGCCCTGGCGCCGGTCGGACGACGGATGCAGCCCCAGATCGAGCGCGATGAAATAGAAAGACGAGCCGATCCACGCAATCGCGGTGATCACATGGACCCAGCGCAGGGCAAATTCGGCCCATTCCCAGAAAATCGGTAATAAACTCATCTTAACTCCCCCGATAGGTCGAATAGCTGAATGGCGATAGCAAAAGCGGCACGTGATAATGACTGTCGGGGTCGTTGATCCCGAAGCGGATCGGAATTTGATCGAGGAACAGCGGCTCTTCGCCGGCTTGCCCGCCCGCTTGACCCGTGCGTTTCAAATAATCGCCCGCAAAAAAGATCAGCTCATAGGTGCCGGTTTGAAATTTCTCCGCCGGCAGGATCGGCGCATCGGTGCGCCCGTCGCCGTTGGTGACGGCGGTCGCGATTTTCTTGTGGCTGTTGCCGGACACGCGATAAAGCGCGATCTCGATCCCCTCGGCTGGGAGGCCCTTGGCCGTGTCGAGAACATGGGTGGTTAAAAAACCGGACGTCATGGAGAAGCTGCCCAAATTGTTAGCGTTTCATTGCAAGACTGTCGGAAAGCTTTGAGCGCGGCAACAATCATTCTCGCCAGATTGCATACAAAAGAGTATTCGATATTCACAAGCCTACCAATTAGTCAAAAAACACGAAGGCCAAAGGAAATGCCGAAAAATCCACCGCGTTATGTTCGAAACATGTCTGGCTATGGCGCGAAGGCCCCCGATCCGCAGTGGCCGGGTGGTGCGAAAGTCGCGGTGCAATTCGTGTTGAACTATGAGGAAGGCGGCGAGAACTGTGTCCTGCATGGCGATGAGGCGTCCGAGGCCTTTCTCTCCGACATTGCGGGGGCCGCACAGTGGCGTGGCCAACGCCACTGGAACATGGAATCCATCTACGAATATGGCGCGCGCGCCGGGTTCTGGCGGCTGCATCGCCTGTTCACCGGGGCAGATATTCCCGTGACGATCTACGGCGTGGCCACCGCTTTGGCCCGCTCCCCTGAACAGGTCGCCGCGATGCAGGACGCGGGTTGGGAGATCGCGTCCCATGGCCTCAAATGGGTCGAACACAAGGACATGCCCGAAGACGAAGAGCGCGCCGCCATTGCCGAGGCCGTGCGTCTCCACGAGGAAGTCACCGGCGAGCGGCCCTATGGCTGGTACACCGGACGCTGTTCCGCCAACACCGTGCGTCTGGTATCTGAGGAGGGCGGGTTTGACTATGTGTCCGACACCTATGACGACGACCTGCCCTATTGGCTTGAGGTGGGGGACCGCGATCAGCTCATTATCCCCTATACGCTTGAAGCCAATGACATGCGCTTTGCCACGGCGCCGGGCTATATCACCGGCGAGCAGTTCTTTACCTATCTCAAGGACGCCTTCGATGTGCTCTATGCCGAAGGCACGGAAAACACGCCGAAGATGATGAACATCGGGCTGCATTGTCGCCTCATTGGCCGCCCCGGCAAACTGGCGGGACTGAAGAAATTCATCGAATATATCAAGGGCTTCGACGATGTCTGGACGCCGCGCCGGGTCGACATCGCGAAACATTGGGCGGCGACCCACCCGCATCAGCGCAAAACGAAGCCATCGGAGATGTCAAAGGACGCATTCGTCGAAAAATTCGGGGCCATCTTCGAGCATTCTCCTTGGGTCGCGGAACGCGCCTGGGGGCTGGAACTTGGCGCCGCGCATGACAGCTGGATCGGCGTGCATTCCGCGCTTTGTCGTGCCTTCCGCTCGGCCTCTGTGGCCGAAAAAGACGGCGTTCTGATCGCGCATCCTGATCTGGCCGGAAAACTCGCGCAGGCCAAACGCCTCACCGCCGAGAGCACCTCGGAACAGGCCTCTGCGGGCCTTGATGCGCTGACCGACGAGGAACGCGCCACCTTCGAGCGGCTCAACAGCGAATACACCGAAAAATTCGGCTTCCCCTTTATCATCGCCGTGAAAGACAATACCAAGGAGACAATCCTCGCGGCCTTCCACGCCCGACTGGAGCATTCCAGAGACGAAGAATTCAAAACGGCCTGTCAGCAGGTCGAACGGATCGCGTGGCACCGCTTGCAGGACATGGACTTCTAAGAGACCCCGATGAGCTACGAATACACCTATTGCGCCCCCACGGGCGGCCTGCCCGATCAGAACAATCACGCCCGCGAACGCGCCGTGTTCACCGATGCCTATGCCGTCATCCCGCATGGCGTGATGTCGGACATCGTGGTGAGCTATCTGCCCGGCTGGGACAAGACCCGCGCCTGGACCCTGGCCCGTCCGATGACCGGATTTGCCGAAACCTTTGCCCAACTGATCGTCGAGGTTTCCCCCGGCGGTGGCTCGACCGACCCGGAGCCAGATCCGATGGCGGAATGCGTGCTCTTTGTGCTCGCAGGCCACATGCGCATCACCATCGGCGCGCGGGCCTATCAGCTTGAACCCGGCAGCTATGTCTTTATCGCGCCGGGTGACACATACACCGTGCAAAACGACAATGACACGCCCGCGACCTTTGTGTGGATTCGCAAACGCTACGAACCCGCGCCTGGGATCGACGCGCCCGAAAGCTTTGTCACCGCCGATATGGAAAAGCCGCCGATCGAGATGCCGAACACCTCGGGCTATTGGTCCACGTCGCGCTTCGTCGATCCGCATGACCTGCGCTATGATTTTCACGTCAATATCGTGACCTTCCTGCCCGGCGGCACCATTCCTTTCGCGGAAACCCATGTGATGGAGCACGGGCTCTACGTGCTTCAGGGGCGTGGCGTGTATCTGTTGAACCAAGACTGGGTCGAGGTCTCCGAGGGCGATTTCCTCTGGCTGCGCGCCTTCTGCCCGCAGGCCTGTTATGCCGCCGGGCGCCGTCCCTTCCGCTACCTGCTCTACAAAGACGTGAACCGTCACCCGAAGCTGGAGTTGGGGTGAGCTGGAGATGACCCGCAGCATCACAACAGAGCCGCTCACACCAGAGACCTTCGCGCCTTACGGCGATGTGATCGACGCCAAAGGCGCGCCGGATAAGATCATCAACCAAGGCAAATGCGGTCGCTACCACGACCGCGCCTTGGTCGATGTGACGCCCGACACCGGAGGGCGCGTCGGCGTGTCGGTGTTTCACGCCGAGTTGCGGGATTTTCCCTACACGCTCGACCTGATCGAACGGCACCCGGAAGGCTCGCAATGCTTCGTGCCGATGTCTGCCGATCCGTTCCTGATCATCGTCGCCGATGGTCCCGATGCCACGCCCCACGCTTTTGTCAGTGACGGCACACAGGCGATCAATTTCCATAAGGGCACATGGCATGGCGTCCTCACCCCGCTGTCCGGCAACGGCCTGTTCGCGGTGATCGACAGAATCGGCGAAACCCCCAACCTCGAAGAGCATTGGTTCGAGACGCCGTGGGTGGTCACGCAGGGCCGATCCTGACTTGTTTTACGCGGGTTGCAGCAATCTGCAATTTTCGGGCAATTTCCCTCTTGACCCTCTGAGCCGATCCGTCTACCTACGCGGCACTTCGGCGGAGTAGCTCAGTTGGTTAGAGCAGCGGAATCATAATCCGCGTGTCGGGGGTTCAAGTCCCTCCTCCGCTACCATATCCCCTCACCATGATGTTGGAATGATGTAGCTTTGCGCGAGCTACAGTCTCAAGCCAGTGCCGAATGCGTCGGCTTTCCCAACTTTGGGGCGACCTTGGCGCCATGGTTCGTCTGCAATTGGTTCTCCGGCTTTCTGAACAAACCCTTGCGTCCCATATCATGGGGCCCCGATCTGTCTTGCCAGCTCCGTCTTGCCGACATCCGTCGTCTTTTCAGACCATTTGTTCTCGCCTTCTAACAGGGGTGTCATCAACTGCGGAACCAGCCAGCGCGCGCCGAAGTCGCTCAGGTGATCGTCGTCGCGATAAAGGGGCTCGCCGCCAACCTCGATCAGACACTTGGGGGCGCATAGCAAATGTGCCGGTGCGACCATCTGCGCGCCATACGCCTTACTGACGCGTTCGAGGATGTTTTCGGCACGGGCGTTGCGCAACGAGTAGGCGGTGAGATCGGGAAGGAATCCGGCCACGGCACCAGTCGATCCACTGGTCAGGACAAGTTCCGGCACATCTCGGCCAATCTCCGGAATTCCGGCGATGATCGTGACGGAAATTCCACGCGCATGCAAATGCGCCACCAATCGCTCGAGCCCCTCGGCCACCAGTTGCGCGTTTTTCTTGAAACCCGCCGCCGGCCTGCCCGTTTCGGCCAGAAGGACCGGCTGTCCTCTTTCCTTGAGCGCGCGCTGGCCTTCCGCATTCAAAGCCCAGCGACCAGCAAGAATGCCGCGGTGGATTTCGGGGTTCGCGTCGATCTGCTACAACACCGCCGCGTTATACGTATCGCAGCCATGGGACGCGGGCTGATCTGCACGGCGCACCCCCAGCACCGGCAGACAAGCCGATTTGGTAAAGGCCAACGCGCTCTGTTCATGTGTCGCAAACCAGTCATCGAAACCGGAGAGCATCGCGCCAGCATGGGAATCCCCCCAGACAACGACATGGGCGGGCCCTGCGCGTTCCTCAGATGCACCGATATGGCAAGGACCTTCGGAGGCGAGACGGTTCATACAGACCTCGTCCTGCGGGCTGCGCGTCAGGGCACGTTCGTAGACTGCGACGCGCTTGGGCGAGAACTGCCCGACGAACCCGCCGTTCTTCACGATCAACACTGCACTTTCACCGAGCACAAGGACATCAAAGCGATTGCCTTTGTGGGCGAAAGCCGCACCGGGTCCCTGATCATGAAACAGGGTGCCGACATGGAACGCGCGGTCGATGCCGCCGACTTCATGATCTACTCGCTCAACGGTGTGCGCTGCACCTCGTCGTCGCGCGTGCTCGTGCAGGAAAGCACCTACGAAGAGTTCACCAACAAGCTTGCGGATGCCGCCAGCCGCATCAAGGTCGGTCACCCGCTCGACCCGGAAACCGTGGTGGGCCCGCTGATCCACCCGGAACATGAGACCAAGGTTCTGTCCTACTTCGACAAAGCCAAAGCCTCCGGTGCCGCCATCGCCGCAGGTGGCGAGAAAGTGGGCGAAGAGGCGCTGAAACTCGCCAATGACGTGGAATACGGTCTGGCCGCCTACCTGTGGACCAACGACCTGAACCGCGCCATGTACATGACCGACAACATTGACGCCGGCATGATGTGGGTGAACTCGGAAAACGTTCGTCACCTGCCCTCGCCCTTCGGTGGCGTCAAAGCCTCCGGCATCGGCCGCGACGGTGGCGACGGGTCGTTCGATTTCGACATGGAAACGGTCAGCGTGTCCTTCCCGCGTCAGTATCACAAGGTGCCGAAACTCGGCGGCTGACCCGCTTCATGATCTTCGGAAAGGTGGCGTAGATCACCTCTCCCGCAAACGACAATCGCACAAGAAAAAGAGAGCAAGAGACATGCCCATCCCGGCCCCAAATCTCTATCTCCCGTTCAACATCATCCGCCTGAGCCACATTGTGTTCGGTGTGAAAGACGTTGCCACGTCCCGTAAATTCTACGTCGACATCCCAAGACTTTCTCCTCCACCACCACCTTTGCCATGGCCGCTGCGGGGGCGGTCACGATGTTCCTGGGCAACCTCATCGCGCTCATGTGCGCCGCCGGTCTCCACATCGTTTTCACGACCAAGCAATTCTCCAACGGCGCAGAGGGCTTCTGGGGCGTGGACGCGACCTTTGCCGCCGATATGCGTCGGCCTCTCGTGGCCCAAAGCAACGCCGCCTATCTGCGCTATACGATGGTTTGGCTGGTGATTGGTTCGTGCTGAGTGAGCTGCACCGCCGTATGGCACCGGGCCGAGCCAGCGAAAGCGTCATGCTCTTTGCCCTCGTCATCGTCGGTGCTGCGCGATCCGGCGGTTCAGGCGGCCTATCTCGGCATCGAAGTGGAGGAAGTGCATGCTTGAGCTTTCTGGTGTGACCATCGAAAAAGACGGCGTCAAAGCGTTTGTAAAGACGTCTCGCTCACCGTCGAACCCGGCAAGGTGACCGCGTTTTTGGGCGCGAACGGTGCAGGGAAATCCGAGTTGGTGCTGAGCATCGCCGGGCTTTTGCCCGTCGCGGGTGGCGAGATAAGCGCCGATGGCAAACCGATCACCGTGCAGGCCCCGAACCTCATCCACGCCGCCGCGTCGCTTTTGTCTTTGGCGGAGACCAAAGAGGCGCTCAATCGTGTCTGTGCGCCCTTCCCCGAGTTGGCCGAACGCAAAGGCCAGATCGCGGGACCATGTCGGGCGGCCAGCAACAGATGCTCGCCATCGGCCACGCCCTCATGGCGCGGCCCCGATACGTATTGATCGACGAGATGTCGCTGGGCCTCGCGCCTTTGATCGTCAAACGTCTGGTCTGCGTGGTTTCGGAACTGGCGGCCTCGGGCGTCGGTGTGTTGCTGGTGGAGCAATGCGTCGACGTGGCGCTGCAACTGGCCTCTGACATTGTTGTGCTGCGCAAAGGTCAGGTGCGTCTGGCCAGCACGGCGGAGGCGGTTGCCGAAAATCGTGAGCTGATCACAGAAGCCTATTTCTAGGCTCGTCATATTATAAGTCTATAAAAACAAAGAGATCGCCCATCGTCAGGATGGGCGATCTTTTTTCGAAATCATCGCAAAAATGCGAAAGCCTAGGGCGTCAAAATTCGACGACAGCGCGGATGGATTTGCCCTCATGCATGAGATCGAAGCCGTGGTTGATCTCTTCGAGCTTGAGTTTATGCGTGATCATCGGGTCGATCTCGATCTTGCCGTCCATGTACCAATCGACGAATTTCGGCACATCGGTGCGGCCTTTGGCGCCCCCGAATGCCGTGCCTTTCCAAACGCGGCCGGTCACCAGTTGGAACGGACGGGTGGAGATCTCGGCGCCGGCAGGGGCCACACCGATGATCACGGACACGCCCCAACCCCGGTGCGAACATTCCAGAGCATCGCGCATGACTTTGACGTTGCCGGTCGCATCGAAGGAATAGTCCACGCCACCGATCTGATCCGCGCCGCGTTTCGTCAGGTTCACGATCTCTTCGACCACGGTGCCTTCGATTTTCGACGGGTTGACGAAATGCGTCATGCCGAATTTGCGGGCCATTTCCGCTTTGTCGTCGTTCAGATCGACGCCAATGATCATGTCCGCGCCCGCCATGCGCAGGCCCTGGATCACGTTCAAACCGATGCCGCCCAGACCGAACACCGCGGCGGTCGAGCCGATCTCGACACCCGCGGTGTTGATCACGGCGCCGATGCCGGTGGTCACGCCGCAGCCGATGTAGCAGATCTTGTCAAAGGGCGCGTCGTCACGCACCTTGGCCAATGCAATCTCCGGCATGACGGTGTGGTTCGCGAAGGTGGAACAGCCCATGTAGTGGTAGATCGGCGTGCCATCGAGCATCGAAAACCGCGTCGTGCCGTCGGGCATCAGGCCCTGACCTTGGGTGTTGCGGATCGCGGTGCAGAGGTTCGTTTTGCCGGACAGACAAGACGGGCACTCGCGGCACTCGGGCGTGTAAAGCGGGATCACGTGGTCGCCCGGTTTCAGCGTGGTGACGCCTTCGCCAACCTCCAAAACGACGCCCGCGCCCTCGTGGCCGAGGATGCAGGGGAAGAGACCCTCGGGGTCCGCGCCCGACCGGGTGAACTCGTCGGTGTGGCACAGGCCCGTGGCCTTCACCTCGATCAAAACCTCGCCCGCCTTCGGGCCCTCGAGGTTTACTTCCATGATTTCAAGCGGTTTCCCGGCCTCAAGGGCAACTGCAGCGGTCGTTCTCATTCCAGCATCCTCATTTTTGGTTTCATGGCAAAATCGGCAGAGCGGCCGCAGGTGGTGCGGACCATCTCTCCCGAAGCCTCAATCTGACACTCTTGTCGCCCATACCGAAATCCAGCACAATCTGGACATTCGGCATAATTCGGACAAATCCCCCCCAGATTCCGCCGTCAAACACGGTTTTGCCCACGGCCTCTCGTTTTCGCCCTTTTCGTATGGAGCCAAAATGGAACATCCCGCCACCTCGACGCAAATCCGGGTCGATCTCGTGATCTATCCCGGTTTCAAATGCATGGAGGCGGTCGGGCCGATGAACGTGTTCACCGCCGCCAACCGGTATCTCGCCGCCGCAGAGCACCCGGCGCGCTACGACGCGCGTTTGGTCACCCCTCTGCCCGGGCCGGTCTGTTCCGAGACGTTGCTGTCGCTTGAGGCGGAGGTCGCATTGTCAGAATGCGTGCCGGAGGACACGGTGATGATCGCAGGCGCACTCGACATCGAACGCGCACTGGCCGAGAATCCGGGGATCGTGGATTGGTGCCGACAGCACGCGCCTCAGACCCGGCGCTTTGCCTCGCTGTGCACCGGAACCTTCTTTCTCGCCGAGGCCGGGCTTTTGGACGGACGCAAAGCGACCACGCACTGGAGTGTCGCGGACCTGTTGCAGCATCGCTACCCGCAGGTCTCGGTCGATGCAGACGCGATCTTTCTCAACGAGGGCAATCTCTACACCTCCGCCGGGGTGACCGCCGCCATCGACCTTGCGCTGGCCTTCGTCGAACAGGATTTCGGGCGCGATCTGGCACTTTCGGTGGCCCGCGACATGGTGATGTATCTCAAACGCCCCGGTGGTCAGTCGCAATTCAGTTCGCTTTTGACCGGGCAGATGTCGAACCGGGCGGGCATGGCGGACATCCGCACCTGGATTCACGCCAATCTCGACCAGAAGATTATGACGCTCGATCTGGCCCGCCGCGCCGGGATGAGCGAACGCAATTTCGTGCGGCATTTTACCCGAGAGATCGGGCGCAGTCCGATGGACTACTTGCTCAATGCACGGTGTGAACGTGCCACTGCGCTTTTGCTGGAGACCGATCTGCCGCTCAAAATGATCGCGCACCGGGCCGGTTTTTCCTCAGACGATCAGATGAGAAAAGTCTTCGTTCGAAAGTTTTCCCTGACACCGAGAGAATACCGGGAGCGGTTCAAAAGTGCACAAGTCAAAGGAGGCAATCCCGTGTAACTGTGCATTAAGGCTGATTCGAGATTGGGCTTTTTAACCGTTAGGTGACAAAACAACTGAGATGACCGCGCAGCCCACCGGGCATCTGTGCATATTTTAAAGGCAAAATGCGAAAGATCGGACAAGCAAATGCAGTCAGACAGGCGTATGCGTCGCAATAATACTGGAGTTTTGACTTAAGTTTTCTGCCGCAAATTTCACTCTCAGAAAAAACTCCCTGACCACCTTTAATTTAGCGAAGGTGAAACGATAAAAGCAGGACACCTGCCAGCCACAACCATCAGGGAGAACGAGGGTGAAATACACCTCTTCAACTCATCACGCGACAGATGCCTACGGGATTATTGTTTCCGCACAGCGCATCATGCCGGGCCAGATCTCTGCCCGGATTTGTCAGTTGTTGTTTGTGGACGCCCGGAACCGGTGTGGCCAAACGCGCTCTGGCGAGGCCCCGGATCGCCAGCCGCCCTGCCCTGCCCGCCAGTAACTGCCCTTTGCTCTGCAATCAGCAATGCACTGATCACCTTGAGTTCTGAGCCATTTCAGGATGGCCAGCGACCACACTCCAAGCCATACACAGTAACCGAGGTACTTATCCATGCGTGACACTCTTGACATCCCCGCCCTCGTCGCGCGCCGCGAAGCTTACAAAAGCCTAGAAGCGCCGTTCTATACTTCCCAGGACGTCCTTGACCTCGATATCGAGGTGATTTTCGGCAACCATTGGATTTTTGTGGGTTCCGAACCGGAACTGCCCGAACCGGGCGACTGTATCACGGTCGAGATCGGTCCGGTCTCCGTGCTGCTTCTGCGCGGCGACGACGAAGAGATTCGTGGTTTCCACAACGTCTGCCGTCACCGTGGCGCCAAGCTGGTGGACGAGAAATCCACCACCATCGGCAACATCGTCTGCCGCTACCACGGCTGGACCTACAACGAAGATGGCGAACTGATCCTGGCCGAACACATGGGCAAGGATTTCAAAAAATCCTGCCACAACCTGCGCACCGTTCACGTGCGTTCCATCGCTGGCCTGATCTTCATCTGCCTCGCGAAAGACGCCCCGGCGGACATCGACAAGATGGACGAGATCATGTCGACCTATATCGCGCCGCATGACATCAAGAACACCAAAGTGGCGTTCCAGTCCGAGTTGATCGAAGACGGCAACTGGAAGCTGACGCTCGAGAACAACCGCGAGTGCTACCACTGCGAAGGCAACCACCCGCAGCTGACCGTGCCGCTTTCCGAGTTCGGCTTTGGCTTCTCCCCGGACGAGTTGGACGAGCGTCGCTCCGACGACGTTGCCAAGTACGAAAAAGAAGTGAACGAAAGCCATGCGCGTTGGACGGCCTGCGGCCTGCCCTCTTCCGAGCAACAGCACCTCTCCGACGTTACCGGGTTCCGCACCATGCGCCTGCCGCTGATGTGGGAAGGCGAAAGCCACACCGTGGACACGAAAGTGGCCTGTAAAAAACTTCTCGGCAACTTCAGCCGTGAAACCACCGGCGCCAAACTCGGCGGTCTGAGCTTTTGGACCCACCCGAACTCCTGGCACCATTTCATGTCCGACCACATCGTGACCTTCTCCGTGCTGCCGCTCGCCCCGGGCCGCACCATGGTGCGCACCACCTGGCTGGTGCATAAGGACGCGATCGAGGGCGAGGATTACAACCTCGACAACCTCACCCAGGTCTGGACCTACACCAACCAGCAAGACGCCGATCTGGTCGCTCTGGCACAAAAGGGCGTTCAAACAGCCGGTTACCAACCTGGTCCGTACTCGCCCTACACCGAGCCGCATGTGGAATCCTTTGCCGCCTGGTACATTGATCGCCTGAAAGACCATTTCGCCAAAGCTGAAACCCAAAAGGTAGCTGCCGAATGACTGCACCGGCCAACGAAAAGCTGACCGAAGCAACAGGCGTTCCCCCGTGGGATCCGGAGGTAGACGACACGCTCGTCTGCCGCCAGGTCCGTCAGGAAACGCATGACGTAAAGACCTTCGTGTTCTCCGCGCGTGAACCGCGTGATTTCCGGTTCTATCCGGGTCAGCACATGACCTTTGAACTTCCGGTCGACGGCATGGTCACGCGCAGCTACACCATCTCCGCCTCGGCGGCGCGCCCCTACCGGATCGAGATCACGGTGAAACGCGTCCCGGGCGGCCCCGGTTCCAACTGGCTGCATGACAACATGTTGCCGGGCAAGGAGTTGACCGTGATTGGCCCGTCGGGGGAGTTCACCACCGACGCCAATGCGGAAGAGAAACTCCTGTTCATCTCCGCCGGCAGCGGCATCACACCGTTGATGTCGATGACCCGCACGGCCTGCGATTTGTCGGAACCCTATGACCTGCATTTCGTTCATGCGGCCCGGACCCCTGCGGATTTGATTTTCCGCAAGGAGCTTGAGCTTCTGGCGATGCAGAACCCGGCCCTGAAATTGGCTCTGACGGTCGATACCACCTCTGCCAGCCACGCCTGGAGCGGCTATGTCGGTCGCCTGAACCTCCAGATGCTCGCCATGATGTCGCCGGATTACAAAGAGCGCAAAGTGTTCTGCTGTGGCCCGGCCCGCTTCATGGAAGGCGTGCGCGACATGCTGCGCGAGGGCGGGTTCAATATGGACCATTATTACGAGGAAAGCTTTGACTTCGGGGCAGAAACCGCCGGCACCATCGAGGAACCGACCTCTGCGCCCGAGATCAGCGGTGAAACCTTCCGCGTGAGCTTTCCGAAAACCGGCCATGTGGTCGAGGTCAGCCCCGGCATGACCATTCTGACCGCCGCCAAAGAGGCTGGCCTGCTGCCGATGTCATCGTGTCAGCGCGGCATCTGCGGCACCTGCAAATCGAAACTGCTCTCAGGCGAAGTCGATATGCAACACGGTGGGGGCATTCGCAAACGCGAGGTGGATCAGGGCAAAATCCTGATCTGTTGCTCCACACCGCTTACAGACGTCGAGGTCGAACTTTAAGACCTCGCCCCCAGCCATGCCCATCCGCAGGCAACGCGTTTGCGCGATGGGTATGGCTGTCTACAAAGGCCCAACAAGAGGCCTGAATACGGACCAAATCCGCTAGAATTAACATTGGAGGGATATCCATGACTGACCAGAAAGATCCGGATCCGACGTCCTACGAGGCGCCGCCGGAAAGTGTCATCGACACAGATTACGATATTGGCCAGGACAATATCGAAGGCACCTTGGGGCCGTTTGGCTTTGACCTGCACAAACCGGTGTTCCCGGTCTCTGCCATCGCCGTCATCGCCTTTGTGGTGTTCACCCTGCTGCTGCCCGAAGTTGCGGGCAACACCTTCAGCGCCATGTTCTCTTTCGTGACCAAAGGGTTCGATTGGTTTTTCCTTGGCGCCGCTGACATTTTCGTCATCGTCTGTCTCGCCATCGTCATCAGCCCCTACGGCAAAATCCGTCTGGGCGGCCCCGAAGCGAAACCTGACTTCAGCTACACCAGCTGGTTCGCGATGCTTTTCGCCGCCGGCATGGGCATCGGCCTGATGTTCTACGGGGTGTCCGAGCCTCTGAGCCACTTCTCTTCGTCCTTGGGCGGAATTTCCGTCGGCGAAGACGGCGTGCGCACCGACTGGGCGCCGCTGGGTGCCGCTGGCGGCAACGAAGCCGAAGCCGTGCGTCTCGGCATGGCCGCGTCGATCTTCCACTGGGGTCTGCATCCCTGGGCGATCTATGCCATTGTGGCGCTGAGCCTCGCGCTCTTCTCCTACAACAAGGGCCTTCCGCTCACCATCCGCTCCGCCTTCTACCCGATCTTCGGCGAACGCGTCTGGGGCTGGCCGGGTCACATCATCGACATCCTCGCCGTGTTCGCGACCCTCTTCGGTCTCGCCACCTCGCTGGGTCTCGGGGCCGCACAAGCCAACTCCGGGTTCAACAAACTCTTCGGCATGCCGATCAGCGACACCTCTCAGGTGCTCTTGATCTGCGGCATCACTGCGCTCGCTCTGTTCTCCGTGATCCGTGGCCTCGAAGCCGGTGTGAAACTCCTGTCCGAGATCAACATGGGCCTCGCCTTCCTGCTCTGGGCCTTTGTGCTCATCGCCGGTCCGACGCTTTTGCTGACCACGGATGTGCTCAGCTTCCTCGGCGCCTACCTGCAATACCTGCCAGAACTGTCGAACCCGGTCGCACGTGACGATGTCAATTTCGTTCAGGGCTGGACCTCCTTCTATTGGGCCTGGTGGATTTCTTGGTCCCCGTTCGTCGGCATGTTCATCGCCCGCGTCTCCCGTGGCCGGACCGTGCGCGAGTTCATCATCTCCGTGCTGCTCGTGCCCTCCCTCGTCTGTGTGCTCTGGATGTCCGTCTTCGGCGGCGCCGCGATCAACCAGGTGGTGCGTGATGGCTACATGGCCGTGACCGAAGCCCCCCTGCCGCTTCAGCTCTTCACCATGCTGGACGCCATGCCTTGGACGGCGATCACCTCCTTCATCGGGATCGTTCTGGTCATCGTGTTCTTCGTGACCTCGTCGGACTCCGGCTCTCTCGTGATCGACACCATCGCCGCTGGCGGTAAAGTCGACGCGCCGGTGCCGCAGCGTGTGTTCTGGTGCCTGTTCGAAGGTGTGGTGGCCATCGTGCTTCTGCTCTCCGCAGGGGGTCTGAGCTCGCTGCAATCCATGGTCATCTCGACCGGCCTTCCGTTCACCGTGGTCCTTCTGGTCATGTGTGTCGCGATCTGGCGCGGTCTGGCGTCCGAGCCCAGATAACAACCTCGGGCTTCCCCTGCCCTTTGCGCCGCCGGAAGGTTCGTCCTCTGGCGGCGTTTTTTATACCCCGCCTCTCATTTCGTCCGATCCATGAGCCCGCCAATGTCCGACCGCATTTTCATCAGCAATCTCTGCCTCTACGGCTTTCACGGCGTCATGCCCGAGGAAAAACGTCTCGGGCAGAGGTTTTACATCGACCTGTCCTGCGAGATCGACCTCGCGCCTGCGGGGCAAGCGGATGACTACGGGCTGACGGTCTGTTACGATGCGCTGTGTAAACTGGCGCAAAAGACCTGTGACAGCGGGCCGTTCGATCTGATCGAAACACTGGGCGAACGCATCGCCGAAGCCGTTCTCGACCAGTTTGCCGCCATCCGTTCCGTGCGGGTGACCGTGCGCAAACCCTCCGCCCCGATCGCCGCCGCTCTGGATCACGTCGGCATCGAAATTCTGCGACAGCGCTGAGCGGAAATTGCTGCGCCTGCGACAGGACATATGCGGCAGCTGCACAGCCCGCATTTTTCGCCCGAAATCCACCCCGAAATCCACAGGGCAAAGCGATTCCATTGGCTGAGCTGCAAAATGGGGCATCGTCCGTGGTTGCGCGGCGCAAACGCACCAAAAATCAATCATAGAAGGGAAATTCACGCCCAAAGAATATGCACAATGCAGACAATCCGCTCCGCAATGGATAAGATTTTCTGACCAACGCAACAAAAACGTGACGATGACGCATACATTCACAACGCGTGGCGCAAATATCCGATTATTCGCCCGGTTTAGACGCGATCATCGCCCAATTCCTTCTCTCACAGAGAAAGCCTGCACGATGACACGCTTCAATGCACTTAACCTTGTTAAGAACGCCCTGACCGGGCACAAGAACTGGACCGAGCAATGGCCGGAGAGCCAGCCGAAAGCCGAGTATGACGTGGTCATCGTCGGTGCCGGCGGCCACGGGCTTGGTGCCGCTTACTATCTGGCCAAAGAACACGGCATCACCAATGTCGCCGTGATCGACAAAGGCTGGCTCGGCGGCGGCAACACCGGCCGGAACACCACGATCATTCGCTCGAACTACCTCTACGACGAATCCGCACGGATGTTCGATCACGCGGTCGATCTGTGGCAGAACCTGAGCCAAGAGCTGAACTACAACGTGATGTATTCCAACCGCGGCTGTCTGATGCTCGCGCATACGGTGCATGACGTGCAGAGCTTTAAGCGTCACATCCACGCCAACCGTCTGAACGGCGTCGACAACCGCTGGCTCAGCCCGGAAGAGTGCAAAGAATACTGCCCGCCGATCAACATCGCGCCGGACGCCCGTTACCCTGTGATGGGCGGTGCGCTTCAGGAACGTGCCGGGACTGCGCGTCACGATGCCGTGGCCTGGGGCTATGCCCGTGGTGCCGCCGAGCGTGGCGTGGACATCATCCAGAACTGTGCCGTGACCGCGATCCGCCGCAACCCGGACGGCTCCGTCGCAGGCGTCGACACCGACAAGGGTTTCATCAAGGCCAAGAAGGTCGCCGTCTCTGCCTCTGGCCACAACTCGATGGTCATGGAAACCGCAGGCGTCCGTCTGCCGCTCGAATCCATGCCGCTTCAAGCGCTCGTGTCCGAGCCGATCAAACCGATCTTCCCCTGCGTCGTGATGTCGAACGCCGTGCACGCCTATTGTTCCCAGTCGGACAAAGGCGAGTTGGTCATCGGGTCCGGTACGGACCAATACGTGTCCTATAGCCAACGTGGCGGCCTGCCGCTCATCGAGCACACGATTGCGGCCATCTCCGAAGTCTTCCCGATCTTCAACCGCATGCGGATGCTGCGTAAATGGGGCGGGATCACCGACAACACACCGGACCGTTCGCCGATCGTCGGCAAGACCCCCGTCCAGAACCTCTATGTCAACTGTGGCTGGGGCACGGGCGGGTTCAAAGCCACCCCGGGGGCCGCGCACACGCTGGCCTGGACCGTTGCCAAAGACGAACCGCACCCGATCAACGCGCCCTTCACGCTGGACCGTTTCCGCACGGGCCGCCTGATCGACGAAGCGGCTGCGGCTGCTGTTGCGCACTAAGGAGACACGAACATGCTTCAGATTTTTTGCCCCTATTGCGAAGAACTGCTTCCGGAAACGGAATTTGTTTACGCAGGCGAAGCACATATCGACCGTCCGGTGTCTCCCTCGGAGCAAACCGACGAAGAATGGGCCGAGTTCCTGTTCATGCGCAAGAACGTGAAAGGCATCCACTTTGAACGCTGGCGCCACATCCACGGTTGTGGTCGCTACTTCAACGTCGTGCGCAACACGATCACCGACAAAATCATCGTGACCTATAAAGCGGGCGAGCCACAGCCCGATCTCTCCAAAATTCTGGAGGAGCAAAACCAATGAGCACTTACCGCGTAAAAGGCAAAGGTCGTGTCGACGCGTCGAAACCCGTCGTGTTCACCTTTGACGGCAAACCCTACACTGGCCTGAAAGGCGACACCGTCGCCTCTGCCCTTCTGGCGCACGGCGTGCATCTGATGGGCCGGTCGTTCAAATATCACCGCCCGCGTGGCGCCGTCGCGGCCGGTTCTGAGGAGCCCAACGCGCTGATCGGCACCCGTCGTGGGCCGGGTCGGTTCGAGCCGAACACCCGCGCCACGGTGCAGGAGATCTGGGAAGGTCTGGAGACCAATTCCCAGAACAAATTCCCGAGCCTGAAATTCGACGTGGGCGCCGTGAACGACGCCGCCTACATGATGTTCTCGGCAGGTTTCTACTATAAAACCTTCATGTGGCCGCGCTCCTTCTGGGACAAGGTTTATGAGCCCTTCATCCGTGCCGCCGCCGGCCTGGGTGTGTCCCCGACCGAACATGACCCGGACACCTATGCCTCACGCAACCTGTTCTGCGATCTGTTGATCGTGGGCGCCGGTCCCGCCGGGATCGCCGCCGCACGCGAAGCGGCTGGCAAAGGTCTGTCTGTCGTGCTCGTCGACGAGAACGCCGAAATGGGTGGCTCGATCCTGTCGGAACCGCAAGCCAAGATCGAGGGCAAGACCTCTTGGGACTGGCTGTCGGACGAGCTTGCCGATCTGAAAGCAGCAGGCGTCAAGTTGATGACCCGCACCACCGCGATCGGGTACTACCACGAGAACATGATCGGTCTCGTTGAGAAGCTCACCGACCACCTGCCGACACTCCCCGCCGACACCCCGCGCGAGCGGATGTGGCATGTGCGCGCCAAACAGGTCGTTCTGGCCCAAGGCGCACTGGAAAAACCGCTGGTGTTCCACGGCAACGACCGTCCGGGCGTGATGCTCGCCGGTTCTGCCCAGACCTACTTGCACCGCTATGGCGTCAAGGTCGGCAACAGCCCGGTCGTCGTCACCTCGCATGACAGCGCCTGGTATGCCGCTTTCGATCTTCAGGAGGCGGGCGCCTACGTTCAGGCCATCGTCGACACCCGTGCGCAGGTCCGTCAGGATCTTCAGGCCGAGGCCCGCGCCCGTGGTATCCCGGTGAAACTGTCGCACACTGTGACGGCCACCGGCGGTCGCCTGCGCGTCAACAATGTCCGCGTAAACCCGGTCAACGGCAGCAGCGTCGGCAACGGTCAGTGGATCAAATGCGATGCGCTTTTGATGTCCGGCGGCTGGACCCCGTCCCTGCACCTATTCTCCCACACCAAGGGCAGCCTGACCTGGGACGACGATCTCACCACTTTCTTGCCGAAAGACACGCCGGAAGATTGCGTGATCACCGGCGCGTCGCGTGGCCTTTGGGGCACCGAGGCGGCGCTGCGTGATGGTGCCGAACGTGTGGGCGAGGCTCTGGCCAAGCTCGGCGTCGAGGTCACCGCGACCGCGTACACCGTGGCGGACGACCGCACCGGCTCTGGCGTCATGATGCGCGAACTGCCGACGGATCGCAGCCCGGGCAAAGCGAAAGCCTTTGTCGACTACCAGAACGACGTGACCGCAAAAGACCTGCGTCTCGCCGTGCGCGAGGGCATGCGCTCCATTGAGCACGTCAAACGCTACACCACCAACGGCATGGCGACCGACCAAGGCAAGATGTCCAACATCAACGGCCTCAACATCGCCGCCGACGCTCTGGGCAAAAAGCAACCGCAGGTGGGTCTGACGACCTTCCGTCCGCCCTACACGCCGACCACCTTCGGCGCCTTTGCGGGCTATCACCGCGGTGAGCATTTCGAAGTGGTGCGTAAGACGCAGATCGACGACTGGGCCGAATCCCATGGCGCCGTGTTCGAACCCGTGGGTCAGTGGCGCCGTGCGCGTTACTTCCCGAAAGCGGGCGAAACCATGGATCAGGCCGTGACCCGCGAATGTGCGGCGACGCGCTCCTCCGTGGGCATCTTCGACGCCTCCACGCTGGGCAAGATCGAAGTCGTCGGGCCGGATGCGGCCGAATTCGTCAACCGCATGTACACCAACCCGTTCCTGAAACTGGCACCGGGCAAATGTCGCTACGGTCTCCTGCTGGGCGATGACGGCTACATCCGCGACGACGGTGTGATCGCCCGCGTCGACGAGAACCGGTTCCACGTCACCACCACCACCGGTGGCGCAGCGCGTGTGCTGAACATGATGGAAGACTACCTCCAAACGGAATGGCCCGATCTGAACGTCTGGCTCACCTCCACCACGGAGCAATGGTCCACCGTTGCCCTGAACGGCCCGAACGCCGCCAAACTGCTCGCGCCCTTCGTCGAAGGCATCGAACTGACCGAAGAAGCCTTCCCGCATATGTCTTGCGTGAATTGCACCGTCGCGGGCTACCCGGCCCGTCTGTGGCGCGTGAGCTTCACCGGTGAGATCGGCTTTGAGATCAACGTGGCAGCACCCTATGGTCGCGATCTTTGGGAAAAACTGTGGGAGGCGGGTCAGAAATACGACATCACTCCCTACGGCACCGAGACCATGCACGTGTTGCGCGCCGAAAAAGGCTACATCATCGTCGGTCAGGACACCGATGGCACCGTCACCCCGCAGGACGCGGGCATGGACTGGGCCATTGGCAAAAAGAAAGCCGACTTTGTGGGCATGCGCGGTTTGCGCCGCCCGGACCTCGTGGCCGAGGGTCGCAAACAGCTCGTGGGTCTTCTGACCGAAGACAACAGCTGGCTCGAGGAAGGCGCTCAGATCGTGTTCGATCCGAAACAGCCGGTTCCGATGACCATGCGCGGTCACGTGACCTCGTCTTACAATCAAGGCACGACCGGTCGTCCGATCGCTCTGGCCGTGATCGAAGGCGGTCACTCGAAGATGGGCGAAACGGTCTACATCCCGATGCCGGATCGGACCATCGCCGCAAAAATCACCGGGACCGTGTTCTACGATCCCGAAAACAGCCGCCTGAAAATCTGATCGGAGGTCAGACATGTCCAAGCATATCTCTTCTCTGGCCCCCTCGGTCGTGGTGGATACCGCTGCTGCCCGTGTGGCCGTTTCTCAACTGATTGGCCGCATCTCTTTGCGTGCCCGTGGTGATCTTGCCGCGGTGAGCAAAGCCATCGGCCTCGATCTTCCGACCCAGATCGGGACCCGCGCCAAGGCAGAAGGCATCGAAGCCGCCTGTCTCGGCCCGGACGAGTGGACCCTTTTGGTCTCGCTTGAGCAGATCGAAAAGGTGGAGGACGCTTTGGCGGCCCTCTACCCCTCGCTGCCGCATTCGATGACCGAAATCACCGGCCGCGAAGTGACCTTCACCATCGAGGGTCCGCAAACCCCCGACCTTCTGAGCATCGGGCTGGCGCGGGACGTCAATTCGATCAAGGTCGGCCAGGCCCGCCGCACGCTTTTCGACGGCGCAACCGTTACTCTCTGGCGCGATTCCGAGACCAGCTTCCGCATGGATGTCTGGAACAGCTTCGCCCCTTTCCTTGCCACAACCCTTGAGACCGGCGCGAAAGAACTCGCCGCCGAACTCGCCTGAACCTGAAGGATCATCCGCATGTTTGACCGCCTGCAAAAATACGAAATCGCAGACGCCGACATCGCCTCCGCCATTGGCGAGGAACTTGAGCGTCAGCAGACCCAGATCGAACTGATCGCGTCTGAGAACATTGTGTCCCCGGACGTGATGGCGGCTCAGGGCTCTGTTCTGACCAACAAATACGCCGAAGGGTATGTCGGCAAGCGCTACTACGGTGGCTGTGAGTTCGTGGACAAGGTCGAGGCCGTGGCCATCGACCGTCTCAAACAACTCTTCGGTGCCGAATACGCCAACGTCCAGCCGCACTCCGGCGCACAGGCGAACCAGGCCGTGTTCCTGGCGCTTCTGCAACCGGGCGACCGCATCATGGGTCTCTCGCTGGCCCATGGCGGTCACCTGACCCACGGGTCTCCGGTGACCATGTCCGGCAAGTGGTTCGATATCGTCTCTTATGAGGTCGACCCGGACACCCACCTGATCGACATGGAGAAGGTGCGCGAGAAGGCACTCGAAACCAAGCCGAAGCTGATCGTGGCCGGTGCCTCTGCCTACCCGCGCGTCATTGATTTCGAAGGCTTCCGCAAGATCGCCGACGAAGTGGGCGCTTACCTGATGGTCGACATGGCGCACTACGCCGGTCTGATCGCGGGCGGCAAATACCCGAACCCGGTGCCGCACGCCCATGTGACCACCTCCACCACCCACAAGACCCTGCGCGGTCCGCGGGGTGGCGTGATCCTGTCGAACGACGAAGCGATTGCGAAGAAACTGAACTCCGCCGTCTTCCCGGGCAACCAGGGTGGCCCGCTGATGCATGTCATCGCCGCCAAGGCCGTGGCTTTCGGCGAGGCGCTTCAGCCGTCCTTCTCCGACTACGCCGGTCAGGTGATCGAGAACGCGAAAGCTCTCGCTGACGTTCTGAAAGTCGGCGGTCTGGGCATCGTTTCCGGGGGCACCGATTGTCACATGGTCCTCGTCGATCTGCGCCCCAAAGGCGTGACCGGCAAAGTGGCCGAGATCGCGCTCGAACGTGCTGGCCTGACCTGCAACAAGAACTCGATCCCGAACGATCCCGAGAAGCCCTTCGTGACCTCCGGCATCCGTCTCGGCACCTCTGCGGGCACCACGCGTGGGTTCAAAGAGGCCGAGTTCGAACAGATCGGCTCGCTGATCCTTAAGGTCCTCGACGCCCTGTCGAACAATCCCGAGGGCGACGCTGCCGTTGAGGCCGAAGTGCTGGCCGAGGTCAAAAAACTCTGCGCCGATCACCCGATCTACGGCGCCTGATCCACGCGCGGCCTCCCTCCGGTTTATGGCGTGGGGTGGCCGCATACCAAATCGATCTCTGATCTGTGGGGCCTGACGTTTTATGCGCGGGCCCTCATTTGCAAAAGGGCACCGCCATGTTCCTCTCCGTCTTCGACGTTTTCAAAATCGGCATCGGCCCCTCTTCGTCGCATACGATGGGGCCCATGGTCGCCGCGCACCGCTTTATCGAGGATCTGCGCGCCGGTAAGGGCAAATATCCGGGCTGTGGGCCGCTCTCGCGCCTCTCAGCCACGCTTTACGGCTCGCTGGCCTTCACCGGCAAAGGCCACGCCACCGACCGCGCCGTGATCCTCGGACTTTGCGGCCAACTGCCTGACACGCTCGATCTCGATCAGGCCGACGCGATGGAACAGGCGGTCTATGAGGACAAAAAAATCGCTCTTGACGGCCTGCCGGAGCTGGATTTCGATCCCAAAACCGATCTCGTGTTCGACTACGGTCCGGCGCTTGAGGGCCACGCCAACGGCATGATCCTGCGCGGCCATGACAAAGACGGCAACATCTACTACGCTCAGACCTATTACTCGGTCGGCGGCGGCTTCATCATGACCGATGAGGAGCTGGAAGCCTCCAAAACCGGCGTCTCTTTGCACGATGAAAAAGAAGCGCTGAACTTCCCCTACCCCTTTGGCACGGCGAAAGAGATGCTCGCCATGGGGCTAGACGCGGGCAAGTCGATTGCCGAGATGAAACGCGCCAATGAGCGCAAGGTGCATGGGCCTGATCTTGAGCCGAAGCTCGACCGCCTGATCGAGACGATGAACGAATGCATCGACCGTGGCCTGTCCCAAGAGGGCATCCTCCCCGGCGGGTTGAAGGTCAAACGCCGTGCGAAGGGCATTCATGAATCGCTCAAGGCCGAACAGGGTCTCAACATCACAGCGCCCCACGTCGCCAACGACTGGATGAGCGTCTACGCCATGGCGGTGAACGAGGAAAACGCGGCGGGGGGCCGGGTGGTGACCTCGCCCACCAATGGGGCTGCGGGCGTGGTGCCGGCTGTGATGCGCTACTACAGGATGCATTGCCAGGGCGCGACGGACGCGAAGCTCAAGGACTTCCTGCTGGTCGCCGCCGCCATCGGCGGGTTGATCAAACACAACGCGTCGATTTCGGGCGCCGAAGTCGGCTGTCAGGGCGAGGTTGGTTCTGCCGCCGCCATGGCCGCGGGGGCGCTTTGCGCCGTTTTGGGCGGGACCAATGAGCAGGTGGAAAACGCCGCAGAGATCGCGCTCGAACACCACCTCGGCATGACCTGTGACCCGGCTGCAGGCCTCGTGCAGGTCCCCTGCATCGAGCGCAACGCTTTGGGCGCGATCAAAGCGGTGTCGGCGGCGTCGCTGTCGCTGCGCGGCGATGGCACGCATTTCATGCCTTTGGACAACTGTATCCAGGTGATGCTGGAAACCGGACGGGACATGAACCTCAAGTACAAAGAGACCTCCACCGGCGGGATTGCGGTGAACTTGCCGGAGTGCTGAGCTCATCAGCCTCGCAAGACATAAAAAGGGCGGCCAACTGGGCCGCCCTTTCTGTTTCTGGTGCTCTGTTTCTGGTCGGGTCAGGCTCAGCTCGCCTTGAGCATCCCATGCGGGTCGAGCACGAATTTCTTCGCGGCACCATGGTCGAAGGCCTCATAGCCCTTCGCCGCATCTTCGAGCGAGATCACCTGTGCGTTCACGATGTCCGCGATCGGCAGACGGCCGTGCAGAATCGCCTGCATGAGCTGACGGTTGTACTTCAGAACCGGGGTCTGGCCGGTGTGGAAGCTCTGCGCCTTGGCCCAGCCGAGGCCGAACCGCAGCGACAGGCTGCCCACCTTGGCGGCTTCATCGGTCGCGCCCGGATCTTCGGTCACGTAGAGGCCCGGGATGCCGATGCTGCCCGCCACACGGGTGATGTCCATCATCTGGTTGAGCACGATGGCCGGTTGCTCACCGCCCGAATGGCCGCGTGCCTCAAAGCCCACTGCGTCGATGGCGGCGTCCACTTCGGGGCTGCCGGTGATCTCGGCGATCATGTCGCCCAGACGGTCGCTCTGGTTCAGGTCGACGGGGACAAAGCCCATCTTGGCGGCGTGATCGAGGCGCTCCTTGTTGAAGTCGCCGATCATCACGATGGCCGCGCCCAGGATTTGCGCAGAAGCCGCCGCAGCCAGACCGACAGGACCCGCGCCCGCAACATAGACCACGGAGCCCACGCCCACACCGGCCTGAACCGCACCGTGGAAGCCGGTGGGCAGGATGTCGGAGAGCATGGTGAGATCGGTGATCTTGTCCATCGCCTGATCGCGATCCGGGAATTTCAACAGGTTGAAGTCCGCGTAGGGCACCATGACATAGCGCGCCTGACCGCCGACCCAGCCGCCCATGTCGACGTAGCCATAGGCACCGCCAGCACGTTCCGGGTTCACGGTGAGACAGACGCCGGTGTCCTGTTCTTTACAGCAACGGCAACGGCCACAGGCGACGTTGAACGGCACGGAGACGATGTCGCCGACGTTCAGCATTTCGACGTCAGAGCCTTTTTCGATCACTTCGCCGGTGATTTCGTGGCCGAGCACAAGACCCTCAGGCGCGGTGGTGCGGCCACGGACCATGTGCTGGTCGGAGCCACAGATGTTGGTGGAGATCACTTTCAGGATCACCGCATGTTCAAGCTTGCGCCCATCGGGAGCGGCCATCACCGGATCGGCGATGTTTTGGACCTCGACCTTGCCGGGACCCATGTAGACGACGCCTTTGTTGGAACTCATAACTTTCCTCCCATTCTGTGTATCACAGGTGCGGACGTGGCAACACGTCCAGTGCGGTTTCAGGATCGGGTCCCTCCGTCCTCTCGGAGCGGCCCGCCCGCAAACAGGCCACGAATAGGACCCGCGCGCGTCCGACAAGAAGAGCGCGACAAAGACCTCGCGCGCGCGGATATATGCGGCGAAAACGGGGAACATCTGCGTCAATATGGGAAAGAGCGCCCTTCCGAGCAGAAAGTCGCTTAATTATGATATAACATAACAAAATTAATGCGCAAGCAGGTTTTGCGGGCTTGATACAGGCTATGAAAGGCCAACGGATTTGCCAAAAAAGAAGCGCGTGCAAGCTGGCCCCTGCACGCGCTGTGTCACATCTGTTTGCTTGCGAAAGCGCCTTAATGCGCCGCCACCCCCCGAAGCCGTTCCGACCGACGGCGCAGGATTTCAACCGTGGTCAAAAGCGCGATGGAGATGATCACGAGGATCGTCGCCACGGCCAGGATCGCCGGGCTGATCTCTTCGCGGATGCCGCTCCACATCTGGCGCGGAATGGTCTGTTGATCGGGACCCGCAATGAAGAGCACGGCGACCACTTCGTCAAAGGAGGTGACGAAGGCAAAGAGACCGCCTGAGATGACGCCTGGCAAGATGAGCGGCATCACCACTTTGAAGAACGTCCGGCGCGGGTTGGCGCCGAGGCTCGCAGACGCCCGGATCAAGGATTGGTCAAAGCCCGACATGGTCGCCGTCACGGTGATGATCACGAAGGGAATGCCAAGCGCCGCGTGGGCCAGAACGACGCCCGTGTAGGTCGACGTCAGACGCCCGCAGTCCATGCCGACGGTGGCGCAGGGGTTGGAGTAGAAAAAGAACATCCCGGTCGCGACGATGATGATCGGCACGATCATCGGGCTGATCAGGATCGCCATGATCGTCCGGCGCCAGGGCATTTCGGGACGCGCCAGACCGAGGGCCGCAAGCGTGCCCAGAACGGTCGACAGGATCGTCGCCCAGAAACCGATGATCACGGAGTTCTTCGCCGCTTTCACCCAATCCGCATTGTGCCACATGTCGGACCACCAGGCGGGATCACGCACGGCCTCGGCGGCTTGCATGCCGGAGGTCAAAAGCGAGTCATACCAACGCAGGCTGTAGCCCTCGGAGTCAAAGCTGAGCATCTTTTCGGTATAGGTGAAATAGGGTTCCGCGTTGAAGGACAGCGGCACAATCACAAGGATCGGCGCGATCAGAAAGACAAATACGAGGACACAGATCACCAGATAGGCATAGTGCCAGGCGCGTTCGAGCGGGGAGGCGTAGCTAGGCAGGGCCATCAGTCTCTCTCCTTAACCGAGTTTCAGTTTGTCGATGCCGATCAGGCGATCGTAGAGCCAGTAGAGCACCAGCACGCCCACCAGAAGCATGGTCGCCAGAGCCGCCGCCATGGACCAGTTGGCCTTGGTCATGTGGAACTGCACCATGTTGGAGAACAGCTGGCCATCCGCGCCACCGACAAGGGCGGGGGTGATGTAATAGCCGACCGCGAGGATGAAGACCAAAAGCACGCCCGCGCCAATGCCGGGGATTGTCTGCGGCAGGTAGATGCGGCGGAAGGTGGTCCAGCTGGTGGCGCCCAGAGAGCGCGCGGCACGGGTGTAGCTCACCGGAATGACGCGCATCACGGAATAGAGCGGCAGCACCATGAAGGGCAAAAGGATGTGCACCATGGCAATGATCGTGCCCGTTTGGTTGTAGATCATCTGAAGACGGCCATCGTCGCCGATGATGCCCAAAGCGACGAGGATGTCGTTGACCACGCCCTGCCCCTGCAACAGCACGATCCAGCTTGTGGTCCGCACCAAAAGCGAGGTCCAGAACGGCAAAAGCACGAGGATCATCAGCAGGTTGGCCTTGGCCATTGGCAGGGTCGCCAGCAAATGCGCAATCGGGAAGGCCAGCAAAAGACAGATGCCGGTGATCACGCCAGCGATCAGGAAGGTTTTGATAAACAGCCGTAAATAAATCCGCTGGTTCTCATCGACCTTGGTCAATTTGCCGTCCGCATCGCGTTCCAGATCGAAGGCGATGGTGTAGAAATCGAACGTCCACGGGCTGGCCGCAGAGCGCATCGCATTCCAGACCAACGGGTCGTCCCAGTCCTCGTCCAGCTCAAGCATCGCCGCCATATAGGGCGGCTCCAACTTGTCGGCGCCACGCGCCGCCTTGGTGAACATCGAGCGCGTGCCGGAAACCACATAGTTGATCCGCGTGCCCGCATCGCCCGCCGCCCGCGTCTCTTTCATCAACAAAAGATCGGAGGCCAGCGCGGCAAAAGCGGCCTCATCGGGCGCGGTGCCTTTCGGGTTCTCGGCGAACCACCCGGTCAGCGCCGGGACGGATTTGGAGAATTGGTCGTTGTAGACCGAGCGCTGCAACATCTGGCCGATTGGCACAGCGAAGGTAATCAGAATGAACAACAACAAAGGCAGCACAAGGAAAAACGCGCGGCGTTTGGCCTGGGCCTGCGCCGAGGCCAGCGCGGCCTTGAGCGGGCGCCCGTCCGCGGTGGTCAACTGAGAGGCGACGTCAGACATCCTGTTTCCTATCTTTATCTTGGCACCGGAGCCGCACCTGTTGCTCACGGCCGTGTCAGAACACGCGTCAAAATTCGGGTCTTGGGGGACCGGCGAAAGAGCAGAGGTAAAGATCTTTCACCGGTCTGCCGGGGACAAGGGGAGCCCCCGGCAACACTTTCCAATCCTGAAACAGGATCAGTTGGCGAGGAGCCAGGCGTTGAAACGCTCACCCAGCTCGGTTTCGCGGTCGACCCAGAACTCGGCGGAAGACGCCAGAGCGTTGGTCATGTTCTCCGGGTAGGTCGGCAGGTTCGGCGCCATCGGAATGTCGGTGCCATTGACGTTGCCCACCAGCGGTGCTGCGGATTTACGCGGGGTGCCGTAGGAGATGCGCTCGGAGAAGCTGGCGGATTGCTCGGACGAGGTGGCGTATTTGATGTAGTCCATCGCGGCCTCGGCGTTCGGCGCGCCTTCCGGGATCACATAGCCTTCCCATTCATAGACCTGACCGTCCCAGAGCACTTCGAAGGGTTTACCTTCGTTCACGGCAGCGTTGAAGATACGACCGTTGTAGGACATGGTCATCACGACTTCGCCATCGGCCAGAAGCTGCGGCGGCTGCGCACCGGCTTCCCAGTAGATCGCGTCGTCTTTGATGCTTTCGAGTTTCGCAAACGCGCGATCCACACCTTCGTCGGTATCGAGCACGTCATAAACCTCGGAGGCCGGCACGCCATCGGCCATCAGCGCCATTTCCAGAACCACTTTCGGGCTCTTCAACACGCCGCGTTTGCCTGGGAATTTCTCTGTGTCAAAGAAGTCGGCGATGGAGGACGGGGCCTCACCTTCGGCATATTGCGACGCGTCATAGGCCACAGCGGTGGCGTAAATATCATTCGGGATCATGCATTCGCTGAGCGTGCCTTCGAGGAAGTCCTCTTCCGCCGGGGTGCCATCGACGCCGTCCGGCAGGAGCGAGGCATCAATCGGCATCAACTGGCCTTCGTCACACAGACGCACGGCATCGGAGAGCAGGAACAGGGCGACGTCGGTGGTGACGTTGCCGGCATCCACCTGGGCTTTCACCGGGGTCGCCGGGTTGTCGGCGTCCACGGAGACGACACCGATGCCGGTCTCTGCGGTGAAGGGCTTGTAATAGGCTTCGGTTTCAGCGGCGGCATAGGACCCGCCCCAGCTCATGATGGTGATGTCCTCAGCCAGAGCCGGAAGTGCCAGGCCGCCAAAAGCGGTGGTCAGGGCCAAAAGAGTCTTTTTGTTCATGTTGGTCTCCATGTTGGATCAGGATGAAATGCGGGGGGCCGTGCCTCTCGCATCTGTGGCCTCGCCCCGGTCCTGAACGCCGGTGCGAAGAAACTCAGATCATGTCGAGCGCGCGCGCGTCGAGCGGGTTCCAACCGATGCGGATGCGCTGGCCCGGAGTCAGGGGCATCTGGTCGATGGTGTTGCGGCATTTCACGACGAATTCGTCATGACCGGCGACACGCATCCGGGTGCGCAGAAAGTCGCCCATGTAGATGACTTCGAGGACCTCGGCCTCGATCGCATGCGCGCCTTCGGGGATCAATTCCGGTTTAAATTCAACGCGCTCGGGGCGGATCGACACGAGGGTCTTGTCGCCCTTGGCATTCACGTTCACGGCGGTGGCATCAATCAGCTCGCCATTCTCGAGACGCACCACGGCGCGTTCGCCATTGAGCTCTTCGATCACCCCCGGAAGCTTGTTGTTCTCGCCGATGAAGCCCGCGACAAAGCTGTTGTCGGGACGCTCATAAAGCTCGGCGGGCGGCGCAAGTTGTTGGATGCGGCCATCGTTGAACACCGCGACGCGGTCCGACATGGTGAGCGCCTCGCTCTGGTCGTGGGTCACATAGACCACGGTGATGCCGAGGCTTTCGTGCAGGTGTTTGATCTCGAACTGCATGTGTTCACGCAGCTGTTTGTCGAGCGCCCCCAGAGGTTCGTCCATCAACACGAGTTTCGGGTCGAACACCAACGCGCGGGCCAGTGCGATCCGCTGTTGCTGACCGCCGGACATCTGCGCCGGGCGACGGTTCGCGAAGGCGCCCATCTGCACCATATCGAGCGCGCGTTTGATTTTCGCCTCGCGCTCGGATTTGCCCATGCCGCGCACTTCGAGCGGGAAGGACAGGTTTTCGCCCACGGTCATATGCGGGAAAAGCGCGTAGTTTTGAAACACCATGCCGATGCCACGTTTGTGCGGCGGCACCTGATTGATCGGTTTGCCATCGAGGCGGATCTCGCCGTGGGTCGCGGTCTCGAACCCCGCGAGCATCATCAGACAGGTGGTCTTGCCCGACCCCGACGGCCCGAGCATGGTCAGGAATTCACCCTTCGCCAATTGCAGATTGAGGTCTTTCACCACGAGGGTCTCACCGTCGTAGCTTTTCTGTACATGTTCGAAAGACACGAACGCGTCGTCGCGGGATGCCACCATGACCCAAACTCCCTTGAGTTCTTGTTGTTGAGCCGCCGGACCCCGCTCAAAGAGCAGCCCACGGCCAGAGTTTTCATGAACTATTGAGAGAAGGTATTTGCACAGGGAGTAATACTGCGTCATTTAGACAGTATCATTGCGACTTAGATCACAGTGAAATGACAAAGGTTTCGTCATTTGTTCATTTTTCGATCAGATGTGTCCAAAAAAAGAACTTTTGCGACCACTTTCCAGGCAGGAAATTAATCTTCCTGACCAGGAGAGGCACGAAAAGACTGCGGCGTGTCGCCATAACGGCGCCGAAACATGCGACTCAGATGCGAAGAATCACAGAACCCTGCATCCACCGCGATGCGAGCGATGGATTTCTGCGACTTCTCGATCAGATGCTTGGCAAAGTTCAGGCGCATGTCGAGAAAGGCCGCCTGCGGCGAGGTGTTGAGCGCCAGACGGAAGTGGCGTTCGACCTGGCGTTTGCTGTTGCCCATACGCTGCGCGATGTCCTGCACAGTGATCGGCGTGTCGATATTCTGCTGCATCAACAACAGCGCGCGCTGCACAATCGGGTCCTGGGTCTTGAGATCGAGCGGCAAGCCGGGCTGCGGTTTGTCCTCTTGCAAAGCATCGTCAATGATCATGATATGCAGACTTTTGCTGGCCTGAGCGCGCCCCACATGTTTGTCCACCAGATAAGCCGCCAAATGCGCGGTACTTGCCCCCCCCGAACAGGTCAGCCGGTCCCGGTCCACCACGAAAATCTGATCCGCAACAGGGTTCAGGCCCTCGAATTGCTCAAGAAAATCAGAGTGGTGGAACCAACTCACACAGCAGCGATAGCCATCGAGCAACCCGGCCTGGTGCAAAAAGAAGGCCCCGGTACAGACCCCGATCAACGGGATATTTGCCTCGGCGGCCTGTTTCAGAAAACGGTGATAGGCCTGCCCGAGCGACGGAGTTTCATCCATCAGCCCGCCGATGACGACAATATAATCGAAACGCCGCGGATCCCCCAATCGCTCCTTGGGTTGCACGGTGATGCCGCTGCTCGACGCGACCGGGTCCATCGTATCCGACAGCACCGTCCAGTCGCAGAGAATCGGACGACTGCGATCACCATCGTCGGCCGCGAGTCGCAGCACATCGACGAAATTGGCAAAGGCACAAAGCGTAAACCGGCGCGCAAGGATAAAGCCCACCGACAGGCGCGGCCCCTCCGTGCGCGGTTTTTGCGCCCGCAACGTGGTGCTGCGCGGCAAAGCGGATGAGTCGCGGCCAGATGGCTCTCGGGAGGACGGAGTCGTCATCTTTGTCTCTCCAAACAGGAAACCCCAGATATCCTGTCGTAGCGATAATCTTCGATTGACGCAATCATTCTATTTTTCGACGCAATAGTCGTCATATTGGCCAGCACGATCAGAAATCCGGTCGTCATGACGAGGACGCGAGTCGGGAGACCGACGACAACTCCGAGAGGTCAGGGATCACGAACCGCCATATTTCATGGCCCGTCGCAAGTTCGCGAGACCCGCTTAGCCTCTCTGTTTCATCCCTCGCCCGGCATCGGATTTGTGAAGGTAAACCTGGCTGGACCGGGAACGCCACCGGGGGCATCGCTACGGCACCTTGCTCCCTTATCTTGGAAATAATGCAAAGGCCTCGCACCGGGGCCCGTGCCCGGACCCTCAACATTCGGGCCGACAGAGAGGGAAAAGAGAGGGAAAAATGAAAGTACTCGTTCCTGTAAAGCGGGTGGTCGATTACAACGTGAAAATCCGTGTCAAAGCGGACAATTCCGGTGTCGAACTCGCCAACGTCAAAATGTCCATGAACCCCTTCGACGAGATTGCTGTCGAAGAGGCTGTGCGTCTGAAAGAAGCGGGCAAGGCCGATGAGGTCATCGCCGTCTCCGTCGGTCCGGCACAGGCGCAGGACGTTCTGCGCACAGCCCTCGCCATGGGCGCAGACCGCGCGATTCTCATTGCTGTCGACGGCACGGTCGAGCCGCTGACCGTTGCGAAGCTCCTCAAAGGCGTCGCATCCGAAGAAGAGCCCGGTCTCGTGATTCTCGGCAAACAGGCCATTGACGACGACGCCAACCAGACCGGCCAGATGCTCTCTGCCCTTCTGGGCTGGTCGCAGGGCACCTTTGCCTCCGAGGTCGAACTCGGCGACGGCTCCGCGAAAGTCACCCGTGAGGTGGACGGCGGTCTGCAAGCCATCGAGATCAAACTCCCCGCCGTGGTCACCGCCGATCTGCGTCTCAACGAGCCGCGCTATGCCTCTTTGCCGAACATCATGAAGGCGAAGAAAAAGCCGCTCGATCAAAAGACCCCCGCCGATTACGGCGTTACGGTCGAAAACCGCCTCAACGTGCTACGTGTCGAAGAGCCCGCACAGCGTGAGGCCGGGATCAAAGTCGCCTCCCCCGCCGAGCTGATCGAAAAGCTCAAAAACGAAGCTGGCGTCATTTAAGCGCAGGGATCTGAACATATGGCTATTCTTCTTTTTGCAGAACATGACAACGCGACCCTGTCCGATCAGACCGCCAAGGCTCTGACCGCAGCGTCTCAAATCGGCGGCGACGTCGACATCCTGATCGCGGGCAAAGACGCCTCTGCCGCCGCGGACGCCGCCGCCAAACTGGCCGGTGTGCGCAAGGTGCTCGTGGCCGAGAGCGATGCGCTGGCCGAGCGTCTCGCCGAAGCCTCCGCAGCCCTGATCGTTTCGCTCGCGGGCGACTACGACACCATCCTGGCGCCTGCCACCACGAGCGGCAAAAACGTGCTGCCGCGCGTTGCTGCGCTTTTGGACGTGATGCAGGTCTCCGAGGTGATCGAAGTGGTCTCCGCCGACACTTTCAAACGTCCGATCTATGCGGGCAACGCCATCGAAGTGGTGCAAGCCACGGACGCGACCAAGGTTCTGACCGTCCGCACCGCAGGGTTTGCTGCCGCCGCTGAGGGTGGCTCCGCCGCTGTGTCGTCCGTGGATGCGCCCGCTGAGGGCAGTGATCTGTCCAGCTTTGTGCAGAACATCCTGTCCGAGAGCGACCGCCCGGAACTGAACTCCGCGAAAATCATCGTCTCCGGTGGCCGTGCGCTCGGCTCCGACGAGAAGTTCAACGAGGTCATCACGCCCCTGGCCGACAAACTCGGCGCCGCCATCGGCGCATCGCGTGCCGCTGTGGACGCGGGCTATGCCGCCAACGATCTTCAGGTCGGTCAGACCGGCAAAGTCGTGGCGCCGGACCTTTACATTGCCTGCGGCATCTCCGGGGCGATCCAGCACCTTGCCGGGATGAAAGACAGCAAAATCATCGTGGCCATCAACACCGATGAAGATGCGCCGATCTTCCAGGTCGCCGATTACGGCATCGTTGGCGATCTCTTCGAGATCGTGCCTGAGCTTGAGCGTCAACTCTGACGCTCACCCATCAGACATTTATGAACGGAACCAATCCAATGAGCTCCAAGTCCTACACCCTGCGCATCGCCTGTGACGACCAGCCGGGCATCGTCTCCGCCGTCACCACCGCCATGGCGTCCCGTGGTGCGAATATCGCCGAATCCAACCAGTTCTGGGACCGCAAGACGAACAAGTTCTTCCTGCGCATGTCCTGCCTCTTCCCCGAGGCCATCGAACGTGACGCCATCGAACTGGCTCTGAAACCCGCCGTCGATCGGTTCAACCTGAACCTCAAGATCGCGGATGAGACCCGCAAGCCGAAGATCATCATCATGGTGTCGAAATTCGACCACGCCATGCTGCACCTTCTCTACCAGATCAAAACCGGCTGGCTCGACGCCGAAGTGGTGGCCATCGTGTCGAACCACGAAGACGCCCGCAAAGTCGCCGATCAGGAAGACATTCCGTTCCACTGCTGGCCGGTGAACAAGGAAAACAAAGCCGAGCAAGAAGAGAAACTTGCCGCTCTCGTGCAGGAAACCGGTGCCGAGCTGGTGATCCTCGCCCGTTACATGCAGGTGATCTCCAACGAGCTGTCGACCCAGCTGTTCGGCATGATTATCAACATCCACCACTCCTTCCTGCCGTCTTTCAAAGGCGCGAAGCCCTATCACCAGGCTTACGATCGCGGTGTGAAACTCATCGGGGCGACCGCGCATTATGTGACGCCGGATCTCGACGAGGGCCCAATCATCGAGCAGGAAACCGAACGCGTCACCCACACCATGTCCGCCGAGGATTTCGTGGCCACCGGTCGCGACATCGAGTCCCGCGTCTTGGCGCGTGCGGTGAAATACCACCTCGAAGGCCGCGTCATGTTGAACGACCACCGCACCGTCGTCTTCACGCCGTAATTTCCCTGTCCGGAAGGGGGCCAGCCGGTCCCCTTTTCGCTTTTTCTAAGGAGGTGCGTTCATGACCGCACAAATCATCGACGGAAAGGCCTTTGCAGCCGGGCTTGGGGATCGCATCGCCGAGAAAGCCGCCGTTTTCACCGAAAAATCCGGCCGCGCGCCCGGTCTGGCCGTGGTGCTGGTGGGGTCGGACCCGGCCAGCGAAATCTATGTCCGCTCGAAAGGCCGCATGGCCCGCAAGCTGGGCATGGAGAGCTTTGAGCACACGCTGCCCGAAGACACGACGCAGGACACCCTCATGGATCTCGTGGCGCAACTCAATGCCGACGAGACCGTGGACGGCATCCTCGTGCAACTGCCCCTGCCCCGTCACCTCGACAGCCTCCAAGTGATCGAAGCCATTGATCCCGCGAAAGATGTCGACGGTCTGCACCCGCTCAGCGCTGGCTATCTGGCTTCCGGCCTTCCGGGTCTGGTGTCTTGCACACCGCTTGGCTGTCTGATGCTTTTGAAAGACCAGCTCGGGTCTCTGTCGGGTCTCGACGCCATTGTCGTGGGCCGGTCGATTTTGGTCGGCAAGCCGATGGCACAGCTTCTTCTGGCTGAGAACTGCACCGTCACCATGGCGCATTCGCGCACCGCGGATCTGCCGGAGAAAGTCGGCAAGGCGGATATCGTGGTCGCCGCTGTCGGTCAGGCCGAGATGGTCAAAGGCGAATGGATCAAAGAGGGCGCCACCGTGATCGACGTGGGCACCAGCCGCGTCATCCGCGATGGCGAAAAGCACCTCGTGGGCGATGTCGATTTTGCCTCCGCCGCGACCCGCGCCCGTGCCATCACGCCGGTGCCCGGCGGGGTCGGTCCGATGACCATCATGACGCTCATGCACAACACGCTGATCGCGGCCTATCGCCGGAAAGGCTACGATGTGCCGGAGCTGGGTGCATGACACCACGCCGTGATATAGCTTACGGCACAGATTCTGGCCGCGCGGGGGGAGATTTCCTCCGCGCGGCTGTCGTCGGTTTCGGGGCCGACCGTTTCCCCCGTAGATCCCGGCGCGCCCTCCCCGCGCCATTCACAGACAAGCACCTCGAAAAGAAGGATTGAGAGATATGTCTTCGTTCCCCAACAGGGCCAAAGTCGTCATCGTCGGTCTCGGCGGCATCGTCGGCGCCTCCGTGGCGCATCACCTCATCGAAAACGGCTGGGATGATATTGTCGGCATCGACAAATCCGCCGTGCCGACCGACATCGGGTCGACCGGCCACGCGTCGGACTTCTGCTTTGCCACCAGCCACGATCTGTTGAGCACGTGGAGCACCATGTACTCGATGGATTTCTACGAAAAGATGGGCCGCTATTCCCGCATCGGCGGCATCGAAGTGTGCCGCAAAGGCGACGAGGACCGTCTGACCGAACTCAAGCGTCGCTGTGACTCCGGTCGTGCCTTCGGCTCCAACGTGAAAATGATCACGGCGGCCGAAGCCAAAGAGAAATTCCCGCTTCTCGAAGAAGACGAGATCGAAGCCGCCATGTGGGACCCGGATGCCGGTCTCGTTGTGCCGCGTTCCCAAGCCGTCGCAGGCGAGCTGATCGACGCTGCCGAAAAAACCGGCAAGCTCAAGGTTTTCGCCAACACCCCGGCACTTGAACTGTTGACCGAGAACGGTCGCGTCACCGGTGTGAAAACCCATCGTGGCACCATCATGGCCGACTACGTTGTGGTCTGTGCCGGTCTCTGGGGCCGTTTGATTGCTGAAATGGCGGGCGAAGACCTCCCGGTCATGCCGGTCGACCACCCGCTGACCTTCTTCGGGCCCTATGATGAATTCGCGGGCACCGGTCTTGAGATTGGCCGTCCGCTGCTGCGCGATCAGGGCAACTCTGCCTATATGCGCGACACCGGCGACCCATCCACCACCGAGGGTGGCCAGATGGAATGGGGCTACTACTACGAGAAAGACGTGCGCATGGTTCACCCGCGCGACATTCTCGAAAAGGAAGAGGCCCGCATGGGTCCGTCCATGCGCGACCTGAGCTTGGAGGACGTGATCGAGCCGCTTGAAAAAGCCATGGAACTGACGCCGATCCTCGCCGAGCTTGGTTTCAACGAAGCGCACTCCTTCAACGGTCTGCTGCAAACCACCACCGATGGCGGCCCATCCATGGGCGAAAGCCGCAAGCTGCGTGGGTTGTGGTACGCCGTCGCGATCTGGGTCAAAGACGGTCCCGGCATGGGCAAGCTCATCGCCGACTGGATGACCAAAGGCCGCACCGATGTGGACCACAACGGCATCGACTACGCGCGTTTCAGCGACTACCAGCTGACCGAAGACTGGATCTGGGGCCGTTGCGAAGAAACCGCCGCCAAAATCTACAACCCGCCAGTGCACCCGCGCGAGCCCTTCGCCAACGGTCGCGGCGTGCGTCGCTCGCCCTTCTACGAGCGCGAGGTTGAGCTTGGGGGTTACTTCATGGAACTCGGTGGCTGGGAACGGGCCCACGGCTACGCCGCCAACGAGCATCTGCTTGAGAAATACGCCGATCAGGTTCCGGTGCGTGAGGCCGAATGGGACAACCGTCACTTCTGGCGCGTCTCCAACGCCGAACAGCTTGAGATGTCCGCTGATTGCGGCATCATCAACCTGTCGCACTTCCACATGACCGACATCTCGGGTCCCGACCACGTTGAGCTGATGGAATACCTCTGTGCGGCGAAAATCGGGGGCGACAACAACATCGGCAAGGGTATCTACACCCACATGCTCGATGAAGAAGGCATGGTTCGCGCCGACTTCACGGTGTTCCGTATGGAAGACCGCTGCCGCCTCGTGAACGGTGCCGACGCCGGTCCGCGCGATCTCATGTACATGAAGCGTATGGCCGAAGACCGCGGTCTCGACGTGACCATCACCGAGACGACCGAGGACTTCACCACCATCGGCATCTGGGGTCCGAACGCGCGTGAGAACCTGAAAAAGGTTGTCGCCGATCCGGACATGTTGGACATTGAGAACTTCCCCTTTGCGGCGATCAAACCGATCGAAATCGCAGGCAAGAAAGTCTCCGCGTTCCGCATCTCCTACGTGGGGGAACAAGGTTGGGAACTTCACATGCGCTACGAGGACGGCCTCGCCGTCTGGGACGCGCTGCGCTCGACCGGCGTGATGGCCGTGGGTGTCGAAACCTACGCCAACTCCCGTCGTCTGGAGAAATCCCTGCGTCTGCAGAACGCCGATCTGAACACGATGTACAACCTCTACGAGGCCGACCTGTCGCGCCCGAAAGTGAAAGAGGCGGACTTCGTGGGCAAAGAGAAGCATCTCGAATACCGTGCCCGCGAACAGCAACCGGCGATGCTCTGCACGCTGGTGATGGTTGAGCACACGGATAAGAACGGTGTGAAACGCTACCCGAACACCACCATGCCGGTGATGGACCCGGAAACGGGTGAGGTTCTGATCGACGAGCTTGGCCGTCGTTCGTTCACCTCTTCGGTGGCTTACGGTCCGAGCGTTGGCAAGAACATCGCGCTGGCTTACCTGCCGAAAGAGTATTGCGAAGTGGGCCGCACGCTCCACGTCACCTATCTCGACGAGACCTACCCGGTCGAGGTGGCTGGCGTCGGCTATGCGCCGCTTTACGATCCGGAAAACTCCAAACCGCGCAGCTAAGGCACAGTATGAACATCAAAAGAATGGGGCGCTTCATGCGCCCCATTTTTTTTGCCCTTTGGCCATCACACCGCATGTTCCCTCAATCGCCAAAGGAAACGACCGGCAAGATCTCCCCTGCCGGTCGCGGTGTAGACTCGTGTCGGACCTTGCTCGGTCCCACAAGCTGCGCGCGCTTACACGCCGGCGTAGACCGAGAACATGCTGGCGGTGCGTGCGCCCGGCTAGAAGGTCACATGCGGCCCAGTTTGCCGCCCATGAGACCCGATCCCAAAATGCCGATTTTCATGCCAAGCTCTCCCTCAGTTACTCAGATGTCTCTGCGCGGCTCTCGAACACCTCTTTCGCGACCGGCATGGCAGAGAAGACCTTCGGCCAGCCCGCATAGAAGGCCAGATGCGACAGCATGGCGCCGACTTCCTCTTGGTGTGTTTCCAGACATATGGGGCGGAGGACCGCGCAGTTAATGCCGCTCAACATCACGACACTCATGAGCCGCTTTCATCAATCCCGTCAGGACCGCTCCCTGAGCGCCTCCAAGACCACGGTGAAAGCCGAAGACGGTCTCTGGAGCCATGAGTCGAGAGCCGCAGGCCGAGACGCTGTTCAAGCCCCTTTGTGACTGAGCGCCGATTGCGACACGTTGAGCCGTGCGGCCGCCTTGGTAAAGCTACGCTCTTAGGCCACTGTGGCGAAGGCAATAAGATCGTTGATGTTTTCTCGTATCATCGCGCAATCCATCGTTTTTCAGACTGCCTTTGGTCTGATCCTTTTGGCGATCTGTGGCATGATATATATCTACAGCTCATAAGGTCGACCGATTATCCGATTGAGAGCATAAGCTCCACGCGACCAATTTCGCCCCATATCAAGCGGCTTTCCGTTCGCCTTCGAACAAGCTAAGATTTCCTAATGTCCACGCATCGCCCTCCCCACACGCCCGGCCATGCCATCGACCCTGACAGGATGATCGCCTGCCCGGCCTGTGACGCTTTGCTGGTTGATCGGGAGGTGGCGATGGGCGACACCGCCTCTTGTCCGCGCTGCCAAACGGTGATCGAAGCGCCGCGACCACTGGCGATGACCCGGATCATCATGCTGGCCCTGGCCGCGCTCATCCTGATGATCGCCGCCGTGTTCTTTCCGTTTCTGGAACTGGGTGCGGCGGGCATGGTGCGGCGCAGTTCTTTGCTGGACACGGTGATGGCCTTCTCAACCGGGCTGACAGCCCCCTTGACCATCGCCATGGCGGCACTGATCGTCATCCTCCCCGTGACAAGGTTCCTGACACTTCTATATGTGCTGGGACCGATGGCCTTTGGCTGGCACCCCGCGCGTCATGCCGCAGGTGCTTTTCGGCTGGCCGAAACCCTGCGGCCTTGGGCCATGGCGGAGGTCTTCATCGTCGGCGTCGCCGTGGCGCTGGTGAAAGTGGCGGGGCTCGCGCATGTTTCTTTGGGGCCTGCGTTCTGGGCCTTTGTCGCCTTGGTGATCGTGACCGTATTGAAAGACAATTTTATGAGCAGAGTGACCGTTTGGAAAACGCTGGAAGCCCGCCGCACATCCTGACCGCGCGCGACGCGGGCCTTGTCGGCTGCACGCAATGTGGCAAGGTGCACCTGCCCTCTGTGGCGGTCTGTTCCCGCTGTGGCGCAGCACTTCATGCGCGTGACATTGCGAACCTGCAAAAGGTCTGGGCTTGGCTGATCGCAGGCCTCGTGGTCTATATCCCCGCGAATCTCTACCCGATGCTGGCCACAGCAAGCCTTGGCCACACCACGGAGAACACCATTCTGGGCGGCGTGATCGAACTGATGCGTCACGGCTCCTACGGGGTGGCTTTGATCGTCTTTGTCGCGTCAATCATCATCCCCGTCGCCAAATTCATCGCCATCGCCTTTCTCGCCCTGACCGTAACACGGCGCGTAAAAATGTCCGCCCATCGCCGACACGTCCTGTTCGAAGTGGTTGAATTCATCGGGCGGTGGTCAATGATTGATGTGTTTGTTGTTGCTATCCTCTCTTCTCTGGTAAGGCTGGATTTCGCGGCGACGATCACGCCGGGGATTGCGGCGGTCAGCTTTGCGCTCTCCGTGGCCTTTACGATGATCGCGGCACTGAGTTTCGATGAACGCCTGATCTGGGATGCGAGTGAGAATGAACCAAGAGACTGACACCACCCCGCCAAACGGCCCGGCCGATATGGTGATCTCGCCGCCGAAACGCAGCTTTTGGCGCAATCTTTCCTATGTCTGGCTCGTGCCCTTCGCAGCGCTTCTGGTCACCCTGTTCATCGCCTGGCAAAGCTGGGCCGAACGCGGGCAGAAGATCGAGATTCTGTTTGAGAACGCCGCCGGCATCACCGCCGACGAGACCACATTACGTTACAGGGACGTCGAAATCGGTATCGTCGAAGAGGTGACCTTCGCCCCCGATCTGGCCTCCGTCGTCGTCAGCGCGCGGATCGACCGCACCGTCGCCGCTTCGCTGCCAGAAGATGCGCAATTCTGGATTGTCCGCCCTGAGGTCTCCGCCAGCGGCATCACTGGCCTCTCCACCGTGCTCTCGGGCGCCTATATCCAGGCCGCTTTCGATCCCGTGCCCGAGGCAAAAGCCACGCGTTTTACCGGCCTTGAGAACACGCCGCTGATCCTGCCCGGCATGCGCGGCACGAAAGTGACGCTGCGCACCGACTCCGGCACCCAGCTCACCCCCGGCGCGCCGATCTTTCACCAAGGCATCGAGGTCGGCAAAATCGAAACCCCGCGCCTGATGGACAGCGGCGAAGGCGTCATCGTCGATGCCTTCATCAACGCACCCTACGACAGCCGCCTGACCAGTGCTGCGCGGTTCTGGCAGGTTTCCGGCTTTTCGGTGAACATCGGCCCCAGCGGGTTGAACCTTTCGGTCGGCTCGATTGCCAGCCTCGTGCGCGGCGGCATCGCCTTTGACACCGTGTTCTCCGGCAGCGAACCGATCCGCAGCGGGCAGGTGTTCGATCTTTACGACGACGAAGACACCGCCCGCGCCAGCGTGTTTCGCGAGGAAATCGAGAACCCGGTCGATCTGACCGTGGAATTCGATGAATCCGTCAGCGGCCTGACTGCGGGCTCTTCCGTGGTCTACAAAGGCGTCAAGATCGGCTCTGTCTCCTTCCTCGGCGCCTTCATCGAAGAGCGCAACGACACGCAAGAGGTCGTGCTGCGTTCGGTGATCTCCATCGACCCGCAGCGGCTGGGCCTCGACGCCGATGCGCCCACCGCCGAGGTCATCGCGTTCTTCTCGAATGCGGTCCAAAACGGGCTGCGCGCGCGATTGGCGACGCAGAGCATCTTTAGCCGCTCTTTGGTGGTCGAGCTGGTGGAACTGCCCGATGCCGCGCCGGACACTCTGGGCATTTTCGCGGAAACTGCGCCTTTGTTGCCCTCTGTCGCCTCCGATCTTCCGGATGTCGGCGCCACCGCCGAGGGGCTATTGCAGCGCGTGAACGACCTTCCGGTCGAGGAGTTGTTGGATCAGACCATCGCCACATTGGCCGCCGTGGAAAGCCTCGCGGGGGATGAAAACCTGCGCGCGGCCCCCGATGCCTTTGTCGCGCTTTTGGATGACGCGCGCGGCCTCATCGGCAGCCCGGAGACCCAGGCCCTGCCCGCTGAGTTGAACACCGCCGTCTCGGAACTGCGCGCCGTCGCGGAACAGCTGCGCCAGGCCGATGCGGTGAACCGCCTTGTCGCCGCTCTGGACGCCGCAGAAGAAGCCGCCACCTCCGTCACGGATGTCGCGGCCAATATCGACACGGCGACCGAGACCCTGCCCGATCTGATCGCGGATTTGCAGGCGCTCACCGAAAAAGCCAATGCGCTTGAGGTCGAACAATTCCTGGCCGCCGCCGCCGCCTTTCTCGAAGGCGCAGATCGCCTGGTCGACACGCCCGACATGCGCGCACTTCCGGCCAGCCTCACGGGCGCGTTGGATGAGGCGCGCGAGGCTTTGGCGGAATTGCGCGAGGGCGGCTTGATCGAGAACACAAATGCCACGCTGGCCTCCGCGCGCGAAGCGGCCTCGGCGGTCGAAGATGCCACCGCGAATCTGCCCGAACTGTCGCGGCGGATCGAGGCCTTGGTGGCCGAGGCTGAGCGCACCCTGTCGGATTACGGCTCGCAATCCAGTTTCAACCGCGAGACAATTTCGTCGTTGCGCGAAGTGCGCGCCGCGGCAGAAGCGCTCAGCAAACTCGCCCGCGCCATCGAGCGCAATCCCAATTCACTCTTGTTTGGACGGTGACCGAAATGCTTCGTTTTCTCCCCCTCGCTCTTCTTGCGCTGACTGCATGTGGCGGCACCGAACCGCGCTATCTGATCGACAGCGCACCCGTCGCGACCACTCAGGTGCGGATGCAGGTGGCGACACTGGAGATGCGCGAGGTCTCCCTGCCCGCCTATGCCGAAGAGTCGCAGATTTTGATCGAAGGCGCGGATGGCGCCCTGACGCCTTTGGACAATGCACTTTGGGCCGATGAGCCGCGCCGGGCCGTGACCCTGCGTCTGGCGGAGGCGATTTCGCGGGGCGGGTCCGCAACGGTCGCCGCCGAGCCCTGGCCGCTTGAGACGCCTGCGCAGGCCGCTGTGCATGTGCAGGTTTCCGATATGGTGGCGCGCGCGCCGGGACAATCAGGGGGACAATTTGACCTGAAAGGCCAGTTTGCGATTTCCTCTTATGACCATGTTGTGCGAGAACGGATCAGACGGTTCGATATCTCTGTGCCGATGCCGGACGCGAGCCCCGCAGGCATTGCGCGCGCCTCGGGGCAAGCGCTGCAAAATTTGGCACGAGAGATCACCCAAGAGCTGAGCCGGTAACTTTCTCCGATTCAATTCCTGTCAAGCACTATCTATATATTGACAGTAGGCCCCCTCAGGAAGCTATATGATGTTGCTTCGGTTCCATCGACTCGTGTCGGTGGCTAAGAGGGAAGATCGGTGGAAATCCGGCGCTACCCCCGTAACTGTAAGCGGTGAGCGAGGTTGAAAACGCCACTGGGGCCGCCCTTTGAAAGGGCCCTGGGAAGGCCAGCCAAGCCATGATCCGCGAAGTCAGGAGACCTGCCAAAGCGGAACAGAACCACGAACGGAGGGTTCGGGGGCGCGGGGTTTTCCGCTGTCCTCGGCACGACACAAGAGGACAAAGAGCAATGACCGCCGAAACCGCGACCATCACCGACACCATCATCGTTTATTCCAAACCCGCCTGCGTGCAATGCACTGCCACGACGCGCGCGCTCGACGCCAAAGGCATCAGCTACGATGTGATCGACCTGACCCAGGACGACGACGCCATGTCCCATGTGACCGGCCTCGGTTACCGTCAGGCGCCTGTTGTCGTCGCCGGTGACGATCACTGGTCCGGCTTTCGCCCCGACATGATCGCACGCCTGTCCTGATCCGATGTCAGACGTGTGTCCAGAGGCATCGCTGCCGACCTGCTTTCCGGATATCGTCTATTATTCTTCCACCTCGGAAAACACCCTGCGCTTCGTCGAAAGGCTCGGCCTTCCGGCGAAACGCATTCCGATCTCTCCGAAGGTGACAGGGCCAGTGATCGACCGGCCTTTTGTCCTGATCTGTCCGACCTATGCGGATGGCGAGGGGCGCGGCGCGGTTCCGAAACAGGTGATCCGCCTCTTGAACGATCCCGATACCCGTGCGCTGCTGCGCGGCGTCATCGGGTCTGGAAATCGAAATTTCGGCACTTTGTTTGCCAGCGCGGGCGATGTGATCGCCCGGAAATGCAATGTCCCGCTGCTCTACAAATTCGAGCTGGCGGGATTTGACAACGACATCGCGCGGGTTCGCGCCGGATTGGAAAAAATGGGCCGGAACCTCGGCCTCGCACAAATGGGGGATGCGCCATGCTCGACGATGGCTTGAAGAGCGGCCAGAAAGCCGGCCAGAAAACCGACCTGAACGGCACCACGGATTATCACGCGCTCAACGCAATGCTCAATCTCTACGACGAAAACGGGCATATCCGGTTTGAGGCCGACCGCATGGCGGCGCGTCAGTATTTCCTGCAGCATGTGAACCAGAACACCGTGTTCTTTCACTCGCTCGACGAGAAGCTCGGCTATCTCGTGGAGGAAGGCTATTACGAGGCGGCGGTTCTGGACCAATATTCCAAGAACTTCATGCGCAAGATCTGGGAGGAGGCCTATGCCAAGAAATTCCGCTTTCCGACCTTCTTGGGCGCCTTCAAATATTACACGTCTTACACGCTGAAAACCCGCGACGGGCAGCGCTATCTTGAGCGCTACGAGGACCGCGTGGTGATGACCGCGCTGGCTCTGGCACGCGGTGACGAAGCGCTGGCGCTGTCCTTCATGGACGAAATGCTGTCGGGCCGGTTCCAGCCCGCGACGCCCACGTTTTTGAACGCTGGCAAGAAATCCCGTGGCGAGTTGATCTCGTGTTTCCTTTTGCGTCTCGAAGACAACATGGAAAGCATCGGCCGCGGCATCAACTCCGCGCTGCAACTGTCGAAACGCGGTGGCGGTGTGGCGCTTTTGCTGACCAACATCCGCGAACACGGCGCACCGATCAAAGGCATCGAGAACCAGTCTTCGGGCGTCATTCCGGTGATGAAGCTGTTGGAAGACAGCTTTTCCTACGCCAACCAATTGGGCGCACGTCAAGGTGCCGGTGCCGTGTACCTGAACGCGCATCACCCGGACATCATGCGGTTTTTGGACACAAAACGCGAAAACGCCGACGAGAAAATCCGCATCAAGACGCTGTCTCTGGGCGTGGTGATCCCCGACGTGACCTTCGAGTTGGCCAAGAAAAACGCCGACATGTATCTCTTCTCCCCGCATGACGTGGAGAAGGTTTACGGCGTGCCCTTTTCTGAGATCTCGGTCACCGAGAAATACGAGGAGATGGTGGACGACAAACGCATCCACAAGAAAAAGATCAACGCGCGGGAATTCTTCCAGACCATCGCGGAGATTCAGTTCGAAAGCGGCTATCCCTACATCATGTTCGAGGACACGGTGAACCGGATGAACCCGATCGCGGGCCGGATCAACATGTCGAACCTGTGCTCCGAGATTTTGCAGGTCAACGAGGCCTCCGAGTTCAACGACGACCTGTCTTACAGCCACCTTGGCACAGATATTTCCTGTAACCTCGGCTCGCTGAATATCGCGAAGACCATGGACGGCAAGGATCTGGGCCAGAGCGTCGGCACCGCCGTGCGTGCGCTCACCGCCGTGTCGGAAATGTCGGCGATTGACTCCGTGCCGTCGATCCGGCGCGGCAATGACGAAAGCCATGCCATCGGCCTGGGCCAGATGAACCTGCATGGATTCCTCGCCCGCGAGCACATCCATTACGGCAGCCCCGAAGGCGTCGAATTCACCTCCGTCTATTTCGCCGCTGTCGCCTATCACGCGATCCGCGAGAGCAACGCTTTGGCGCGCGAACATGGCGAGAGCTTCAAGGGTTTTGCCGACTCTGACTACGCCAATGGCTCCTTCTTCGACAAATACACCGACCGCGATTGGCTGCCGGAAAGCGAGAAGGTGCAATCCCTGTTCGAAGGCATGGACCTGCCGACCCGCGAAGATTGGGCGACACTCAAAGAGGCGGTGATGAAGGACGGGCTTTACAACCGCAACCTTCAGGCTGTGCCGCCGACGGGCTCTATCTCCTATATCAACAATTCGACCTCCTCGATCCATCCGATTGTGTCGAAAGTTGAGATTCGCAAAGAGGGCAAAATCGGCCGCGTCTATTACCCGGCCGCCTTCATGTCGAACGAGAACCTTGAGTATTACCGCGATGCCTATGAGATCGGGCCGGAAGCCCTGATCGACACCTATGCCGCCGCCACGGAACACGTCGATCAGGGGCTGTCCCTGACCCTGTTCTTCCCGGCAGAGGCCACCACGCGCGACATCAACAAAGCACAGATCTACGCGTGGAAAAAAGGCATCAAGACCATCTATTACATCCGCTTGCGTCAGGCCGCCCTTGAGGGCACCGAGGTGCAAGGCTGCGTGTCCTGCACGCTCTGAGGAGGCTCTTATGAAAGATATGACCGATATCCGCATCCCGCGCGCCATCAACTGGAACCGCCTGGAAGACGACAAGGACCTCGAGGTCTGGAACCGTCTGACGGTGAACTTCTGGCTGCCGGAAAAAGTGCCGCTGTCGAACGACATCCCGAGCTGGGCGACGCTCAAGGAGTTTGAGAAAACCCTGACAATCCGGGTGTTTACCGGCCTGACGCTTTTGGACACGATCCAGAACACCGTCGGTGCGCCGTCGTTGATGCCCGACGCGGTGACGCCGCATGAAGAGGCCGTTCTGACCAACGTCGCCTTCATGGAGGCCGTCCACGCGCGGTCCTATTCCTCGATCTTCTCGACGCTCTGTTCGACGAAAGAGGTGGACGAGGCCTTCCGCTGGTCCGAGGAAAACCCGCATTTGCAAGCCAAGGCCAAGGCCATTCTTGAGACCTACGCGCCCGGGAACGATCCGCTGAAACGCAAGATCGCTTCGGTGTTCCTCGAAAGCTTCCTGTTCTATTCGGGCTTCTACCTGCCCATGTATTGGTCGTCGCGCGCAAAGCTCACGAACACCGCCGATCTCATTCGCCTGATCATCCGCGACGAGGCGGTGCATGGCTATTACATCGGCTATAAATTCCAGCGCGGCATGGAAAAGCTGCCGGAGGCCGAACAACAGGCGCTCAAGGACTATGCCTATAGCCTGTTGTTCGAACTGTACGAGATCGAAAACCAATATACCGAAGAGCTTTACGACGAGATCGGCCTGACCGAGGACGTCAAAACCTTCCTGCATTACAACGCCAACAAGGCGCTGCAAAACCTCGGCTTCGAGGCGCTGTTCCCGCCGGAGGTCTCCGAGGTGAACGCAGCTATTTTGGCCGCTCTCAGCCCCGACAGCGAGAACCACGACTTCTTCTCCGGCTCTGGCTCCAGCTACGTGATCGGCAAGGCGGTCGCGACCGAGGATGAAGACTGGGATTTCTGATCTCGGGCATCGCAGAAACAAAAACGGCAGGCCGCAAAGCCTGCCGTTTTTCATTTTTGGTTGAATGACTTACCGAATCGCCAGACCCGTCTCGTCAAACAAATGCGTGCGGCCCTCGCCAAACTTCAGCCCGACCTTTTCGCCCGGCTGATGCGGCGCATCGCCCAGATCGCGAATGGTCATCTGCCCCGCGCCATTCTCCGCATCGACGATGATGTAGGTGTCGGCGCCCAAGTATTCGACCACGTCGACCACTCCATCGAGATCGCCCTCGCCGGGCGCGACGATGGAGATGTGCTCAGGACGAATGCCCAGGTCTTTGCCCTTGTCACCAAGCCCTGTTGAGGCCGCCGGGATGACGTTCATTTTCGGGCTGCCGATAAACTGCGCCACGAAAAGGTTGCCGGGCCGCTCGTACAGCTCTTTCGGCGAGCCGACCTGCGCGATCTTACCCGCCTCCAACACGACGATCCGGTCGGCGAGCGTCATCGCTTCGACCTGATCGTGGGTCACATAGATCATCGTGGATTTCAGCGAGCGGTGCAGTTTGGCAAGCTCGTAGCGCATCTCGACCCTGAGCGCCGCGTCCAAATTCGAAAGCGGTTCGTCAAAGAGAAACGCCGTCGGATCGCGCACGATAGAGCGGCCAATGGCGACACGTTGCCGTTGCCCGCCGGAGAGGTCTTTCGGGCGTCGGTCGAGATAGTCGTCGAGCTTCAAAACCCGCGCGGCCTCGTCGACCTTTTGCTTGATCACATCCTTCGGCTCACCGGCGGCTTTGAGCGCAAAGCCCACATTGTCGCGCACCGACATATGCGGATAGAGCGCGTAAGACTGGAACACCATCGCGAGACCCCGTTTCGACGGCGGCTCGGCGGTCGCGTCACGTTCACCCACGAAAATCTTGCCGCGCGAGGTCTCTTCCAGCCCCGCGATCATCCGCAACAGCGTGGATTTCCCACAGCCGGACGGCCCCACGAAAATGATGAATTCGCCCTCGTCGATCTTGAGATCAACGCCCTTGATCACCTGCACGTCGCCGAACCATTTCTCGACGGCCTGTAGCTCAATGCTCGACATCGCTTACTCCTTCCCAGTCTGTTGCGGGGCACGGGTCTGGCCGCACCACGTCAGCCAGACGGCAGCCGTCCAGCCAAAGGAGGCCCCGCCACAGGGCGTGCCATCCATCGGATCGTAATATTCCCAAAAACCACCGCCCTCGATGAGGCGCGCGGTCTCGTCACGTAGCCGCGCTTCGGCCTCGGTGCGGCCCATGTCCTTGAGCCCCATGGCGATGAGCGAATTGACCACCGGCCATGTCGGTCCACGCCAATAGCGCCGCGGCTCGAACCGCTCGCTGTCCGGGTCGGCGGAGGGGATGCCGTAGGACACCTTGTCCCAAATCCGCGCGAAATGCGCGTCCAGCGCCGGACGCGAGACGCCCGCGAGATAGGACAAAAAGGCCCCCGATCCCAAGACATTGGCGAAGTTTCCGGTCCGCATGTCATAGGCATCGAACCAGCCTTTTTCGGCGTTCCACATCTTGTCGAGCCCCTCGCGGAGCTGCGCCTCTTGCGCCTGCAAATGGGTGACATCTTCGCCCAAGATACGGCCCAAGGCGATCAGGTCAGAGAAGGCCCGTAAGAGCACAAAGGTGATCCCCGGATCGGCCATCAGAAACGGGCCGTTCTCGACCATCTCGCGGTCGTCCCAATTCACGGAGCGGCCAAAGGCCAGGATCGCCAGATAGCGGTCGTAATCCCATTTATGGGGGCGTTCCTCCACCTTCACATGGGTGGTGTCGCGGCGCAGGTAGGGATCGTCCTCGTTGATCGCGATGCCCTCCATGCCGAGATCCCAATCGGGGCAATTGTCCCGCCCGCTCTCCCACGGATGGATGATGGCGACAGGCCCGTCTTTGCAGCGTTCCCTGATCCACCAATCGTGCCAGGCGACCAGCTTCGGATAGAGCGATTTCACATGCGACAGGCCCGCTTTCGGGTCCATGTCATAGATTTTCCGAATGAGCGTCGCGGCCACAGGCGGCTGCGAGATGCCCGAGGTCGGCGGCTCATGCGTGGCGCCCCAGACCTTGGGCCCCGGAAAGTAATCCGGGTCGACCTTATGGAAAATGATATGCGGCACCATGCCGGTGTCCCATTGCGAGGCGAACAGCAGATGCACCTCCTGCCACGCCCGCGCCATGTCGAATGTGGCATAGCCCCAAGCGGAAAACATGCTGTCCCAGTTCCACTGATAGGGATAAAGCCGCGCGGTCGGGATGGTATAGCCGCCGCGATCATTGCCCAAAAGGACATCTCTGGCGGCTTGGTCGATGGGGTTTTGAAGTGTCATCCTTTAACGCTCCCGGCTGTCAGGCCTTTGGTCATGAATTTCTCAAGCCCCAAGAACAGCGCCATGATCGGCACGGTGGCGATCACCGAGCCTGCCATGAGATGCTGTCTGGGAATTTCCGACGAGTTGAGCGAGGCGATCCCGCGCGTCAGGGTGAATTTCGACGGATCGTCCAAGAGCATGAAGGCCAAGAGGAACTCGTTCCACGCGATCATGAAGACGTAAAGCGACACGGAGGCGAGCGCCGGAAGGCTGAGTGGCAGGGTGATTTTCCAGATCACCTGTAGCCGCGAGAGCCCGTCCATCAGCCCGGCTTCTTCGATCTCTGCGGGCAGCCCGCGGAAATAACCTTGGAGCATATACAAAGCCACCGGGATCGTCGTCACCGGGTAGATCATGACGATGCCGGTGATCGAATTGCGCAGCCCCATCATCGAAAAGGCGATGTAGATCGGCAGCGCCAGAACGATCATCGGCACCATATAGATCAAGAGGATAGACCGCGAAAACGCCGCCTGCCCCCGGAACCTCAGACGCGCGACCGCATAGGCGCCGGGGATCGCGAACAAGAGCGTGATGAACACGGTCAGCACGGAAATGTAGAAAGAGGTCCACATATAAGAGCCGAAATTGAACTCCGTGATCAGTTCGACATAGGACCGGAACAGACCCCAGCCCTGGGACAGATCAATCGAGAAATCCAAGGGGTTCTGCATCAGTTGCGCCTGATTTTTCAGGCTGGTCATCACCATCACATAGAAGGGAATGACCACGATGGCGGTGAAGAAGATATAGCCAAAGCCCCGGAGCGTGCGGATCACCGCATCCTCGAATTCATGGCGGGTGAGCGCACCCAGGGTCAGCTCTTCGACGAAGACCTTGAGCGGCCAGCCAATGCCGATCCCCATGAACAGAGCCGCCGCAACGCGCGCCACCGAGGACACATTGCCGGTCAAAACCGGACCGATCCCAAGCGACAGCGCAATAAAATAGACCACCGAGAGCACGGCAGAGGCGACCAAAGTCGTCCCGCCCCAGACAAGCGCCAATCCCGTGGGAATGCCAAAGATCACGGACCACGTCAGAGAGGGCCGGAACGCCTCGCCGGTGGCGAAACTCATCGCCACGGCGACGGTCACCGCGATGACGAAGGTCCACAGAATGCCCAAGGCAGGGCCGGTGAGATATCCGAAACGGAGGTGTTTCATAGCCCCTCCTCCTTCGACATGAATTTGAAGAAGAACACGGAGAACAACAGCAGACAGGCAAAGATCACCACGGCCACCGCAGCGCCCGCGCCGATGTTCGACACGGCGAAGGCCTGTTCATAGACATTCACGGTCAAAACGCGCGTTCCCGCGTTGCCGCCGGTCAAAAGGAAAATGTCGTCGAACTTGTTGAACGTCCAGATGAAGCGCAACAGGAAGAGCACCGAGAGAATGCCCAAAAGCTGCGGCATGCTGAGATACCAGAACTGCTGGAACGGCGAGGCCCCATCCATATCGGCGGCTTCATACATATCGGTCGAAATCGACTGCATCCGGGCGAGAATGAACAGGAACGACAGCGGGAAATAGCGCCAGATCTCGAAAAGCGTCACCATGATCAGTGCCAAGGGCCGCTCGCCAAAGAAGTTGATCGCCTGATCCGTCACCCCCATCTGCACCAAAAGCGCATTGGCGGAGCCGGAGAAGGGATCGAAAAGCAAAATCCATGCGAAGGCCACGGCAATCACCGGCGCCACATAGGGAAAGAGGTAAAGCCCACGCAAAATGCCTTGGCCCTTGAAGGAGTGATTGAGCAGCAAGGAGGCGAAAAGCCCCATGACCAGCGCCCCCACCGTGCCGAAGACCGTGTAAAACAGGGTCACCCCCAGGACGTTAAAGAACTCGCCCCCGTCAAATACGGACACAAAGTTCTTCAAGGTGAACTCATTGTTGGTGAGCACGAAAGAGGCTTTGCCATCGACCTCTACCGGCGTGTCCTCGACATCTCCATCGGTATCGAACCACGCCTGCTCGGTCACGACAGGGATGTTCAGCGTCTCACGATAGCCGCCCTCCCAATCGCCCAGATCACAGGACAAAATCCCCTCGGAAATCTCGCAGCGCGGGTCCAACTCACCCGCCAATGTCAGCCCCTCGGGCCATGTGTCTTGCAATGTCACGCCGGTGATTTCGGAACTCGGAGAGGAGTTGCGCAGCCGGTATCTGAGCGTTGCCTCATCGCCCGCCGCCGCAGGACGGCCGCGCAGGTCTTCGCGCACAACCGTGTCCGGCGCCCGCAAATCCGACAATGAGACGGGTTTCACGGAAATCCAGAAGATCGCCAAGAGCGGCAGGATCACGACCAGTGAAACGGCGAGGATGGTGGGGGTCAAAAGGCCCCAGGCAAGGCGCGCCTCGGAACGGGCCAAAGGCCCGGCCCCGCGCGGAGGTCCGATGTCCGACATGGAAAACTCCCTGTCTGTTCTGAAAGAGAGGGGGTGCGCACACCGCACCCCCGATAAGCGCTTATTCGATCGCGCCCAGTTCGGCGTTCATCTCGGCCACGGCAGCGGCCGCGTCGATTTCACCGTCGATATATTCACGCACCACGCGGTTGATGACCTGAGAGTTGATCATCTTGGAGGCGAGCGTCAGTTGACCTTCCGTCACGCCCCACCGCTGCGCCACGTCGAGACCGGCGACGATCTCGTCGATCATGTCTTGCGCGTAGAGATCACCCAAGGGTGCTTTGCGATCCACACCGACCGGCAGTTCGGCCCATTCCTTGGCGAACAATTCCGGGTCTTCCGCCGTGCCACGACGCACCGGGAATTTGCCCTCGGGCGCGATGGACAGCGTCTGGGTATAGCCCTCATCCATGGAATACATCACGAATTCCTCGGCCACATCCGTATCTGCATCCGACGTGATGCCGAAATAGCGGATGTCGCCCCAGGCCGCGCCGTCCGGGTTGGACGGGCCGGAAAAGGTCGTCACGATGCCGGTTTTCGAGGCCAATTCGCCAGAGGTCGGATCGTCGTTGATGGTCGGCGGAGCACTGTCGCGCAGGCCAGCCAGCTCATCAAGGATGAAGGGCGACCAGATGATCATCGCGGCATTGCCGGAGAAATAGAGCGTGCGGGATTGATCCCAATAAAGATCGCCCGGAGGCGAAGCTTCTGCGATGGCTTTATAGAAATCAAGCACTTCGGTGGTTTTCGCCTCATCCAAAGGCGCGAAACCGCCCTCGTCCACCGGGCTCACACCATTGGCGAGGAAGACATGCTCCAACACCTGCGACATGAAGTTTTCGTCCACTTTCGTCGCGGCAACAAAGCCATACATTTCCGGCGGGTTGTGCAGTTTTTCAAGAGCCGCTTCGACAGCCGCATAAGACGTCGGCGCCCCAAGGCCTGCTTCGTCGAAGAGGTCTTTGCGGTAGACGATCATCTGGGTCCAGCCATCGACCGGCACGGAGGCATAGCCGTCATCCATCGCCGCCATGCCCAAAGCGCCGGAGGCAAAGGTGTCGACGCCCAAATCCTCGATCACATCGGTGGCCGCGTCCATATCGAGGATACCGGCCTCGGCCCAAGGCAGCGCATATTGCAGCGGGTGATAGATCACATCGGGCAGGTCACCTGCGGCAAAGGCCGCCGTGGCGCGGGTACCAAGCTCGGATTCTGTCACCGGGATCACCTCGACCGCCGTGCCGGTTTTCTCTTCGAACGCTTTGGCCATCTCTTCTTGCTTCGCAAGGCGATCCGGCTGTTCTTCGGTGGTCCAGAACCGCAATGTATCAGCACTTGCCGCAAAGCTGGTGAGTGCCAGCGCGGTCGCCGCACTTGTCAGAAGAATGTGTTTTTTCAGTGTCATCGCTCTCTCCCTGAGTTGATGCATTTAATCGTTACGACTGCGGTCCGCCGACAGGCGGATCACATGTTGCGCCAGTTCTTCTGGCGTCTTGCCCGGATGCCCCGTCGAGCCCCCCGGACGAAAATCTGCCGCGATCAGCTCCTGCTGAAGCGGGGCATTCAGGTCGCGGAGCCGCGCCATGAGCATTGCGCCCAAAGCGGCCCCGGCTTTGCGGTTGTCGACGGCAAAGGTGGCCAAACGCGGCCACATCGCCAGGGCCTCCGGCGAGCCGTCATAGCCGATGATCGACAGGTCAGAGCCGATCTTGAGCCCCATCTCGTGGGCCACGTCATAAACTCCGCGGGCCAGAGTGTCGGTGGCACAGAGAATGGCGGTGGGCGGTTGCTGCAGAGCCAAAAGTTGGCGCGTGGCCTTGGCGGCTTCTTCCGGGTCGAGCACCTCTTCGATCATCAGAGCCGGCTCGAACGCCAGCCCCTCTTGCGCAAGCCCCGCGCGATAGCCGTCGCGGCGCAGATGCGAGTAGGCGTAGTGGCTGGCAGAGCCGATATAGGCGATCCGCTCATGACCAAGCTGCGCAAGCCAGGTCACAGCCTCGACCATCGACACTTCGCTCTGAGCATCAAAATAGGATGTTTCTACGTGATTTTTGCTGCGCCCATAGCAAATATAAGGCGCATCTTCGCGATCCAGAAAAGCGATGCGCGGATCGTCCCACAACACACGCGGTAAGATGAACCCATCGGCTTTGCGGTGCAAAATCAGGTCGCGCATGATCCGCAAGGTGTCGCCTTCGCTCTCAGAGGTCGCGATGGTCAGTGTCCAACCCTCAGCGGAAGCGGCCTGCGTCAACCCGGCGAGGAATTCGGCCAGAAACGGCGCGTGGGCATCATGTTCGGACAGTTCGAGCACAAGACCCAAAGAACAGCTGCGCCCAGTCTTGATCGCCTGCGCCTGGCTCAGCGGGCGATAGCCCATCGCCTGCGCCGCGCGAATGACGCGAATGCGGGTGGTTTCTGAAATATCCGGGTAGCCGTTCAAAGCACGGGAGACCGTTCCCTTCGTCAGGCTGAGCGCCTGAGAAAGATCGGTGATCGTCACCCGCGCGTTGTCGCGGGAGCGTCGATCCGGTTTTACGTCTGACCTCACCTGATTCGCCTCCTCCCTCTCACAAGAAACGCCGAAACCGGTTTCGGCAATGCGTTTTTATCAAATAGTCTATTTTGGCAGCGCGGCAAATTTTCTGCACTGCCAAAATGGAAGCTATTGATTGGAGGGGGATTTTTCAGGCGATGCGGAAGACCTCGGCCGCCTCTTCCTTGGAAATATCGGCCTTGTCATGGGTTGAGGTCACACGCCCCCGCTCCATGAAAACAAGGCTGTCGGCGAGGTCGTAAGCGAACTCGAAATACTGCTCCACCAGCACGATCGCCATGTCGCCCCGGTCGCGCAAAAGCGAGATCACGCGGCCGATCTGCTGGATGATATTGGGCTGAATCCCCTCGGTCGGCTCATCCAAGAGCAAAAGCTTTGGCTTAATGATCAACGCGCGGGCGATGGCCAATTGCTGTTGCTGACCGCCGGACAAATCGCCGCCGCGCCGGTTCATGAACTCCTTGAGGATCGGGAACAGCTCGAAGATTTCATCGGGGATGACATGTTCGGATTTTGGTAGACAGGTGAACCCGCTCTCAAGGTTTTCCCGCACCGTCAAAAGCGGAAAGATCATCCGCCCCTGTGGCACCACGGCGAGGCCCTTTTTCGCCAGTTCGTGCGCGGGCGCACGCCCGACATCTTCGCCATCGAGCATCATCGAGCCGCCTGAACGCGGATGGGTGCCGGAGATCGCCTTGAGCAAGGACGTTTTGCCAACGCCGTTGGTGCCCATGACGCAGGTCACCTGCCCGGCTTGCGCGGAAATATCCACATCATAGAGGATTTGCGAGCCACCATAGTGGAGAGAGAGGTTTTTCACATCGAGCATGGTTATCTCTCCTTATCGACCCAAATAGACGTCAATCACGTCCTGATTTTGTGTCACGTGATCGAGCGAGCCTTCGGCCAGAACCGATCCCTCGTGCAGCACAGTCACTTTGCAGTCGAGCCGTCGGACGAATTCCATATCGTGTTCGACCACCACCACAGCGCGGGTTTTCGCGGCCTCTTTCAGGATGTCCGTGGTGTGTTCGCGCTCGCCCAAGGTCATCCCGGCGGCGGGTTCATCGACCAGCAAAAGCTTCGGGTCCTGCGCCAAGAGCATGCCGATCTCCAGCCATTGCTTTTGCCCGTGCGACAGCTCGCCGGATTTGCGCTCCAACTGATCGGACAGACCAATCTCGGAGGCCAGTTCCTCGACCTTCGCGAGGTCTTTGAACTTTGGCCGAAAGAACAGAACCTTCAGCGGATTGCGGTCGTTTTTGACCGCCATCAGCAGATTTTCGAACACGGTCTGGTCCTCGAACACCGTCGGACGCTGAAATTTGCGGCCAATCCCGGCGCGCGCGATCTTGGCCTCGTTCATGCCGATCAGATTGCGCGACAGCTCGCCCCAGAGGACCTTGCCCTCATCGGGTTTCGTCTTGCCGGTCACGATGTCCATAAAGGTCGTCTTGCCTGCCCCGTTGGGTCCGATGATGGCGCGCATCTCGGCGGGGCCGATTTCGAAGGACAGGTTGTTGATCGCCTTGAAGCCATCGAAAGACACTGAAATGCCTGAGACTTCGACAAGTGTGCCTGTGTTGCTCATTTCTCCGCCTCCTCTTCGCGCAGGCTGCCTTTGTCGGGACCAAGCGGCAGGCCATGCCGGTTCGGCGACATGCGATGCGTGATCAGATCGAACAATCCGCCGATGCCTTTGGGCGCGAACAGGGTGACGAGCACAAAGGAAAGACCCAGAAGCACCAACCACCAATCGACCCATTTGATCGTGTAGAAGCCAAGGTTGATGTCGGGCGCCTGCCCGCCGGTGAAATAGGTCGAGACCAGCGACACGAAAGCCGCACCGATCACCGCGCCGTAGATGCGGCCCCGTCCGCCGATGGCGACCCAGACCGCGAGGTAGATGGAGGCGATGGGGGCGATCTCGGCAGGGTTGATGATGCCCGCTTGCGGATAATAGAGCGCGCCGCCGATGGCCGCGATCACGGCGGTGAGGGTGAAGACGAAAAGTTTGAAGCCTTCGACCGAATAGCCCAGGAACCGCACCCGCGCCTCGTCGTCACGGATGCCGCGAATGACAGAACCGAATTTCCCGGAGACGATAAAGGCGGCGATCAGATAGGTGAGCAGAAGCGCGAAGGCTGAGGCCCAGAAGAACCAGATCGAGATATTGTCCTGCGAGATCGCATCCGCGCCGGGCAGGTTTTGCAGACCCGAGAGACCGTTGTTACCGCGCAAGCCGCTGTCATTTTGAAAGAGGTAGAGCGAGAGCGCGAGGGTCATTGCCTGGGTCAGGATCGACAGGTAGACGCCCGTGACCCGCGAGCGGAAGGCCAGCCAACCGAAGACCAGCGCGAGGAGGCCGGGCACCAGCACGACCAAGGCGATCTGCGCCCAGAAACTATGGGCGAACGTCCAGATCAGGGGGAAATCCGACGAGCCAACGACACCGAAAATCTGCGTCCCGATGGCGTCCGAGATTTCCGACGGCGTGGGCGGAATGGGCGCATTGGCCATGCTTTCGATCACGATGATCTCGGTGCGCGCATACATCAGCCACATGCCGATCATATAGCCGCCCAGCCCGAAGAAGGCGAAATGACCCAAGGACAGGATACCTGTGTAACCCCAGACCAGATCCATCGCGATGGCCACCAAAGCGAGGCACAATGTCTTACCCAAGGTCTTGACGAAAGAGGTCGAGAGCGCGCCGGTGCCATAGGCCTCCGACATGAAGGTGACCGCGAGGGTGAAGATCGCGAGAACTGCGATGAACACCGGGAGGGAGGGGTTTTTCTTGAAGAAGTCCATGGATCAATCCCCTTAATCGCCGGCGGCCCGGCCCTTGAGGGCGATGATGCCCTTGGGTCGGAACTGAATGAAAATGATGATGAAGACGATCATATAGGTCTGCGCCGCGAGCGTGTTCGACGGGTTGAACCATTCGATGCCCTTTTGCAGGAAGCCGATCATCGTGGCGCCCAAGAGCGTGCCCCAGATGTTGCCAACACCACCGACGACCACGGTCATAAAGCTTTGCACGATATAGTCAGAGCCCAGCTCGGAGGTGACTTTGGCGTAGAGACCGATGGCCACACCGGCAATGCCCGCAATGCCAGAGCCGAGGCCGAAGGTCAGCATGTTCACCTTGTCCGGGTTGATGCCCATCGACGCCGCCATACGCGGGTTTTGCGTCACGGCGCGGGTCTCAAGGCCCAAACGGGTTTTCTTCATGATGAAAAGGAACACGCCCAGGAAGATCAGCGCGAGGATGAAGATCGCGATACGGATGTAGGAAATCGACACAACATCGTTGAAGGACAAAGCGCCATCGAGCCACCCCGGAGAGGTCAGCGGGCGGGCCTGAGTGCCAAAGATGTTTTTCGCCAACTGTTGCAGTGCAATGGAGACGCCGAAAGTCGCCAAAAGCGTTTCCAGAGGCCGGTTATAAAGCCAGCGAATGATCAACCGCTCCATCGCCACCCCGGCGGCAAAGGTCACGGCAAAGGCCAGAGGGATCGCGAGGAGGATCGAGACGGTGTAATCCGGCACGATCTGTTGCACGACATAGCCTGTGTAGGCGCCCATCATGATGAATTCGCCATGCGCCATGTTGATCACCCCCATGACGCCAAAGGTGATGGCAAGACCGATGGCGGCGAGGAAATAGATCGAGGCGAGAGACAGACCATCGAGAGAGAGGTCGAAAAACTGGTTCAGGCCCACGGCGCGGTTGATCGACGCAAGCGTCGCCTCGGCGGCATCGGTGACGGCCTTTGAGGGTTCATCATAAACCTCGGCAAAGCGCACGCCTGAGACAGCCGCTTCCATCGTAAAATTCGGATCGAAAGCAGGCACCACGCCCTGTTGCGCCAGCATCGCATAGGCCCGGTCGCGGGCCTCTTGTGTGTTCAACTCGGCCAAAGGCACACCGGCAACGGCGCCATTTTCGATATGGCTCTCCAACGCGGCTTTGCGCTCCGCGACACTCGGCTGTGGCGTCAAAAGACCGGTGGAAATCATGAGGTCATAACCCTCTGCGACAGAGAAATCACGTGATCCGGCACGCAGTTCGCGTTTGACATTGGCCGTCTCGGGCAAGCCCTCTGCGGGCACGATCTTAGTCGACATCACCGGGTTGAGCGCCGCCCGCGCATCCAGGGACAGAGCGCCTTTGAACCCTTCGATGGCCTGCACGCGCGCGGCATCGTCCCTGTCATAGGAAATGGTCAAAAGCCGTTCGGTGGTTTCCTTGAGAGCTTTGATGTCAGGATCGGCCTCCCCCTCGATTGAGGCCCGTAGCGGCGCAAGGTGAGAGGCCTCGCCGTCACGTTGAATGGCCAACAAAGCCTCACGACGGCGTTCGGGATCAGGGTCGTTCAATTGAAACTGCACCAAGGCCGCGCCGATCATCGCGCGAATGCCAGAGTTTGGTTTCAGCTGGTCCAAATCGTCCTTGTCGACCGTCCCGACACTTTCGCCCGCGGCAAAGTCGATCAGCTCATAGGTTGAACTGTCGATCCGCACCCCTTTGAAAAACAGCCCGTCACTTGTCCGTTGCCACATGTCTTTGGATTGCCAGGCCTGCAACACATCCTGCGCGGCAGGCAGGCCGGAGCCCGCGATGGCGTCAATCGCCGGAGCAATGGTTTTACGTGACGATTGGGCGATGACCTCGGCGTGCTCTTGCAGCACATCCTGAATGGTTCGATCCTGCGCCTGTGCCGCAAGGCTACAGGTGAGCAGCAGGCAAGCTGCAATAAGGCTGCGAAGCATGAAATGTCTTTCCAAGCGGGAGGAAGAGAGGGCGAGACCCGCCCTCTCCGAATGCTTCAGATCAGCTTAGTAGTTGGATTTGAGCTGAACGCAGGTTTCCGTTTCGGTGTTGTACATGCCACAGCCGAGATCTTTCCAATCGGAGACCAGAACGGCGCTCTCCGGCAGGTAATCGGTCCATGCGTCCCCCGGCACCTCTTCGGTCTGGGAGATGATGTCGAACTGACCGTCTTCGAGAATTTCGCCGATCAGCACCGGTTTCGAGAGGTGATGGTTGACGTTCATCACAGCGGTGCCGCCCGTGAGGTTCGGGAATTCCTGACCGTACATTTCGGCACGCACGGCATCGACATCGGTGGAACCGGCGGCTTCGACGGCGTTCACCCACATGTTAAAGCCAATGTAATGCGCTTCCATCGGGTCGTTGGTCACACGGGCATCGTCGCCGATAAAGGCATGCCAAGCCTCAATGAAGGCGGCGTTTTCCGGCGTGTCGGCGGACATGAAGTAGTTCCAGGCCGCGAGGTGACCGACGAGGTTGGAGGTGTCGAGACCCGAAAGCTCCTCTTCGCCCACGGAGAAGGCCACGACCGGAATGTCATCGGCTGACACGCCAGCCGCGGCGAGTTCTTTATAAAAGCCAATGTTCGCGTCGCCGTTGATGGTGGAGATCACGCCGACTTTCTTGCCGTCCGCGCCCAGCGCCACGACGTCGGCCACGATCTTGGACCAGTCAGAATGGCCGAAGGGCGTGTAGTTCACGAAGATGTCTTCTTCCGCGATGCCTTTGTCTTTCAGATAGGCTTCGAGGATGTTGTTCGTGGTGCGCGGATAGACGTAGTCGGTGCCGAGCAGAGCGAATTTTTCAACGCCAAGCTCATCGAGGAAATAATCCGTGGCCGGAATCGCCTGTTGGTTCGGCGCGGCACCCGTGTAGAACACGTTCTTGGACGATTCCTCGCCCTCATATTGCACCGGGTAGAACAGCAGGCCGTTGAGTTCCTCAATCACCGGCAGCACGGATTTACGCGACACGGAAGTCCAGTTGCCAAACATGACATCGACGTCATGCACGGTCAGAAGCTCGCGCGCTTTTTCCGCAAACAGCGGCCAGTCGGAAGCCGGATCGACCACGACGGCTTCGATCTCGCAGCCCAGAACACCGCCCTTGGCGTTCTGCTCGTCGACGAGCATCAACATGGTGTCTTTCAGCGTGGTTTCCGAAATGGCCATGGTCCCCGAGAGCGAATGCAGCACGCCCACTTTCACCGGGCAGTCGGCGGCCATCGCTCCCGATGCGATCGCAGTGCTGGCAAACAGAGCAGAGGCCAGAGTGGCTTTGAATTGAGTTTTCACTTCCATGTTCCCTTGTTGGAAGCCGCAGAGCTATCGCGTCTCTCAAGAGTGAGATATCCATCTTTTTGTTTTTTATGGATAAAACGCCAACAGCCCCTTATGCAGCGTTAAAGATTTACATCTCTTGTGCTTGGCCAAAAGTGACTTTTGCACATGTCCCCGCAGCGGTTGGTGATCCATTTCCCCCAGAGGTCAGAGGTTCACCACGCGCCGCACAGGAAGTCTGAAATTGGCCTAAACGCGCACACAAGACTGCATACAAATCAACAGCGCGCAAATTGACCCGACCACATCGTCCGCCCAAATTTTAGACAGAAAAAGCCACCAATGACGCTTTGCTGCGCTGCGAAAGAAGCGCGGCCGCTTCATAGACTTGTGTCCGAATCCATCACCGCCCTAGCGCTTTTCTGCAGGAAACGAGGCTCTAAACGCAAAATTAGGAGCTTGCTGCCATCTTTCTCTCTGATTGGTTCGTTTTCCGAACCGCGCCTGACGTGAACATAAAGACTGGAAAGTGTTGGATCAGATGACGGCAACGCGTGACATGAAACATCGTATTGGCAACATTTTCGGTTCTGTTGCCGCAAAAATCTTCGGAATCTTATTCGCGCTTGTGGGCACGACGCTGGCGGCGATTCTCGTGTCAGGCTCCATGATCTCCACCATCAACGATGAGGCCGAAAATCTGGTCACCTCTTCATTGCCGCCTTTGGAAACCGCCTCAGAGATAGCGAATGCCGTTTCATCACTCAAAGACACCGTGAACACCTTGCTGATCACGAATTCCCATTTGGCAATTCAGGACACGTTGACAGACGTTGAAGCGGCAAACGCGCATCTCCAGACACATTTGCAAGACGTTGATCACAGCAAATATCCTAGCCTGAACGAAGAAATGGCGACACTTTCCACCAATCTCCTGACACTGGAACAGGCCCGTTCAAATGAGTTGGAAGCCCAGAAGTTGAACATGCAGGCCCTTGCTCAATTGAGCCAGGATGCCCGCGCATTGAGTGATGACTTGCAAAAACGGATTGAAGGGGCCTCCTTTTCGCTGCTGATGGCGGGAAACACCGCCACCTCGAAATCAAGTCGCAACCTGAGCCAATTGCTCAAACGCGACGTGGATGCGCTCAAACTCGCTTTGATGCTCAAGGCCGAACTCAACATGTCCGTCGGCCTGACGCAGGCTTTGCTCGAGACCAATGATTTCGGGCTGCGCACAGAACTTCATGAAAAGGCCCTCGCAGGACAAACGCGCATCGAATCCATTTTGAATGACATGGAAGACAACAAAGTCGCCAGAGACTTCGTCGCACCGCTGCGCGCAGCTTTGGCTTTTCCCGCTGAATTTCTAACGCTGCCCCCCTCCGAAATGAAAATTCGCGCACGTCTTTTGCATACCTCCCAAAACGACCTCGATGCCGAAGTCTCCAGAATTGTCGAGCAAACGCTGATCACGTTGGACAAGGAAAGTGCCGAAGCGTTGGAGACCAATGAAGCTGTCCTCAAAGGGCTTCTGGATACGGATGTGCGTCGCATCACCGATTTGGCTCGCTTCGACACCACCATCAAAACCGTGCTTATCAAAGCCATGCAGGGGGCCGCATCGAACAACACTGGCTATATTCAGGCGCTGCAGTTCGAAATCGACGAAATTGCGCCCGATCTGAAGGCAGATATCAACGACATGCCCAAGGAGCTTCATAGCATTCTCGCTTCCGTTCTGGCACAGGTGGACCCAGAGACCGGCCTGCTGGCCACGCGCCTGAGAACCCTGAACGCGCGGAGCGAAGGTTTTCTCGCAACATCCGCCGTCTCGGAGGATTTGCTGAAAATCTCCGAAATCGTGGTCCAGATTTCAGGTGATTCCATTGCCCACATTTCCGAGGCCAGCCAGGTTCTGATGGCGTCGGCGCAAGGGGCCACGAAAACCATGAGCGGTATCACTGCTTTTGCCATTGCGATTGTTCTGGCCGCGCCCGTTCTGACTTATCTCTTCATCATGCGCCCGCTGAGTGCTGTGACCGCAAGCACCGAACGCCTCGCGGTCGGAGAAATGGCCGAACTCAAACGCGTCGGTGGCAAATATGGCGAAATTGCACGCCTGTTCTCCGCGCTCACCGTGTTCCGCAACAATCTCGTCGAAAAGGAACGCATGGAGGCAGAGACCGCTGAGCGCAAACAGAAAGAAGCCGAAGCAAAGGCTCAGGCCGCAGAAGACGCGCGCGCACGAGACGCTGCGGAACAAGAGCGCAAACTTGAACAAGAGCGTCGCGAAAGAGAACAGGAAGCCCGTGCAGAAGCAGAACGCCGTAAGCTCGAAGACGCCGCCGAAGCGGAACGCAAAGCGCGTCATGCCGAACAAACCATGGTGGTCGATGCTTTGGCTGATGGCCTGCGTCGCCTGTCCAAGGGCGATGTGCGCCTGACCATTGATCAGGTCTTCCCTGACGGTTACGAGCAATTGCGCCAGGACTATAATGCGGCCGTACTATCACTGCGATCAGTTGTCGAAAAACTCTCGGGTACATCCCAAACGATCCACACCAACTCCAGTGAAATTTCGAACGCCGCGAACGATCTTTCTCAACGCACGGAACGTGCCGCTTCGATGTTGGGCGAAACGGCCTCAGCCTTGACCGAATTAACCGCCGCCGTCAAATCCGCAGCCGACGGAGCCTCATCTGCCAATGACACGGTCAGCGGAGCAAAATCCAATGCACAAAACGCCAGCACCATCGTGCAACAGGCAATTTCTGCCATGGATGCGATTTCCGACTCTTCGGAGAAAATTTCAAAAATTATCTCCGTCATTGATGATATCGCCTTCCAAACCAACCTTCTGGCACTCAACGCCGGCGTTGAAGCGGCGCGCGCAGGGGAGGCCGGTCGTGGCTTTGCCGTCGTCGCGTCCGAAGTGCGCGCTCTGGCGCAAAGATCTTCTGAAGCGGCAAGAGAGATCAATGCTCTGATTTCTGTGTCTGGACAGGAAGTCGGTCGTGGCGTCACCCTTGTAGATCAAACCGGAGAGGCCCTGCGTTCGATCGTTCAAGATGTATCCGTGATCTCGACACATATGGCCGAAATTGCCACCTCGGCCGAACAGCAATCTGCAGGCATTTCCGAGATCAACAGTGCGGTCGCCAATCTCGACCAGACGACACAACAAAACGCGGCCATGTTCGAGGAAACGACCGCTGCCAGCTTCTCGCTCGCAAATGAAGCATCCACTCTCAATGATATTGTCGCGCAGTTCGTCTTGAACGACACAGAGGCGGATCAATTTCCGCCGGAGGATGAAGACGCGCCGGTGTCCTTGGCATCATAAATATCTCAGGAGCAAAAGCGGTGATGCCAAAATATGCAGTTGCCTGACTTTTGCTCCTGACCCGCATCACATGCAAAAATACAATTTGGATATGTCCTCTCGTCATGAAGTTTGGATAAAACCTTGATATGTCTCAAGGAAGAGACGCGGCACATGGGTACAACTTACCCTAGTCGAACATCCCAGCACAGCAAGGATTGCACGTGACCATATTCCAGAATGTCCCATTTGATCAGCTACAGGTTGGAATGGAAGCCGAAGTACGGCGCCTTTGCGCCGCAGATGACCTCTATGTCTTCGCGCATGCCTCTGGCAACTTGAACCCGATGCATCTTCCACACGAAGATGGTGACAAAGATGGCAAGCCCGAAGCCGTAGCCCCGTCTTTTTGGGTCGGCTCTCTCATTTCCGCAGTGCTGGGCAACAACCTGCCCGGCCCAGGAACGCTCTATAAATCTCAGAACCTGAAATTTCTCGGACGCGCGCATGCGGGCGACGAGTTGATCGCCAAAGTCAAACTGATCCATAAGGGCGATGCACGAAGCGCAATTTTCGAAACGACTGTGTCTCTCACCGACGGCACCCTCTTGGTCGAAGGCGAAGCCGAAGTGATCGCACCTGCCACATCCGAAAGCTTCGACATTCATGATGTCCCTGGGCTGACCGTCGAAAGCCACCGACATTTCGACAAATTGCTCGACATGACTGCAGATCTACCCGCAACCCGCATGGCTGTGGTCGCCCCGGAAGAGCCGAATTCGCTACGCGGCGCCATGATGGCGGCCGAACACAATCTGATCACACCCATTCTCTTGGGCGATCAGGATAAAATTCGCACGACAGCCAAAGAACTTGGGATGTCCCTCGACGGCATCGAATTGATCCATTGCGCAACACACCGCGAAGCCGCGCAACTGGCCGTCACCATGGTCCGCGAAGCCCGCGCCAGCGCGATCATGAAAGGGCACCTGCACACGGACGATCTCTTGCGTCCCATTCTGAGTTCAAATGGCGGCCTCAAAACCGGGCGACGTCTCAGCCATATTTTTGTGATGGATGTGCCCGGTCTCGATCATCTTTTGATGGTCTCCGACGCCGCCATCAACATCGCGCCGGACCTGCCGACCAAAGTCGACATCGTGCAAAACGCGATCGATCTGGCGATCAGCCTCGGCATCGAGACCCCGAAAGTGGGAGTCCTCTCCGCCGTCGAAACCGTCAATCCGAAAATCCCATCCACATTAGACGCGGCAGCGCTTTCAAAAATGGCGGACCGCGACCAGATCAAGGGCGGGATCGTGGACGGCCCGCTGGCGATGGACAATGCGGTCAGCCTGACCGCGGCAAAAACCAAGGGCCTCAGAGGTGTTGTCGCAGGGCATGCGGAAATCTTGGTCGTCCCGAACCTAGAAAGCGGCAATATGCTCGCCAAGGAATTGACCTTCATCGCGCATGCGGAAGCTGCCGGCGTGGTGATCGGCGCACGGTGTCCAATTGTTCTGAACTCACGATCTGACAGTGATAAATCCCGTCTGGCCTCCTGTGCCGTCGCGGCCCTTCACGCCAAACGCGCGCGGGAGATCATCTGATGGGCCAACGCATTCTCACGATCAACGCGGGCTCATCGTCGGTCAAATTCGCGCTCTACGCCTCTGGCGATACCCCTGATTGTCTGGCGCGAGGTCTGGTACAGGGCATCGGATCGACCCCCAGTTTCAAATTCAAATTTGGCGGACCGACGGACACAAAACTGATTGATGCCAAAGATCAAATCCAAGCCCTAGAAATCATTTTGGAGGAGATCACACCCCTGCTCCACGGCCAAGACGTCGCGGGCGTCGGCCACCGGATCGTCCACGGAGGTCCGCTGCGCGCGACACCCACGGAACTGACTGAGGAGGTGCTGGCCGATCTCGCGACCTTCAACCCTCTGGCGCCTCTGCACCAGCCGCACAACCTGTCGGCGGTCGAGGCGGCGAAAGCGGCCTTTCCTTACGCGTTGCAAATCGGTTGTTTCGACACCGCCTTTCACCGCAACCACCCGTGGGAAAACGACATCTACGCCATCCCGCGCAAATATTATCAACAGGGCGTAAAACGCTATGGCTTTCACGGGCTGAGCTACGATTATGTCTCGCACCAACTCGTTCGGGATCACCCCGAGCTGCACGGCAAACGGATCATAATGTGTCACCTTGGCAGCGGTGCCTCGATTTGCGCGGTCAACAATGGGGTATCTATTTCCTCCTCCATGGGGTTTTCCCCGCTCGATGGCATTCCGATGTCCACACGTTCCGGGCATCTCGACCCAGGCATCCTTTTGTACCTCATGGAGACAGAGGGCATGACAGCCAAGGAGTTGACCCATATGCTCTATTACAAGTCCGGGCTTTTGGGCCTGTCCGGCATCAGCCATGACATGCAAGTGCTCGAAGCCTCGGATGAACAGGGCGCAAAGGATGCGGTCGAGTATTTCGTCTACCGTGTGCGGCGCGAGATCGGCGCCATGGCCGCAACGCTTTCGGGCATTGATGCGCTGGTGTTCTGTGGCGGCATCGGGGAAAATTCACCGAACATTCGCCTTCAGATCATCGAACGGCTGGGCTTTTTGGGCATCGAACCCGATGTCGAAACCAACGCCCGAAACGCCACCCTGATTTCCAAAGGCGCCACGCCTGTCTTTGTCCTTCCCACGGATGAAGAACAGGTGATCGCCAATGCCGTGGCCAAGGCGCTTGTTCCTGCGCACTAAAGCCAGTGATTTAAGTCTCAGCGCTCCGCAACACGCGTGCGGGGCGCACCCGCATGGCGCGCCATGAGAACAAGAGCGACGTCAAAGAGGTCACGAAAACGCCGCCCAGGATAATCCACAGCGCAGCCCCAAGCGACAGGGAGAAATCGGCCTCCATCACGAAATGGATCACCGCCCAGGCCGCCGTCGCCCCAGTGACCAAGGCCACGATCCCCGCGCCCAAGCCAAGGATCAACGCTCGTAACGCAAAACTTGCCAAAATCCGCGCCCGCCGCGCCCCCAAGGTTTTCAGAACCGCCGCCTCATAGCGCCGACGCTCCTCACCCGCTGCTGCCGTGCCGATCAAAACCACGGCGCCGGTCACCAGCGTCGCAATCGCACCCAGCGTTGTAGCACTCGCGATGCTTTGCAACACGGAGACCACACGGTCGATGGCATCACGGACGCGGATCGTGGTGATGTTCGGATAGGCGCGCGCGAGATCGCGGATCAGCGGCGCCTCGGCCTCTTCCTCGGCATAGATCGTCGCGATCCAGGTGTGCGGCGCACCTGCGAGGGCGACCGGATTCATGGTCAAGACAAAGCCCATGCCTGCGCCAGAGAAATCCACATTGCGAAACGAGGTGATCGTCCCGGTGATGTCGCGCCCGAGGATGTTGACTGTCATCTCATCGCCGAGCTTCAAGCCCATTTCTGCGGCTTCTTCGGCAGCAAAACTGATCTGCGGCGTGCTGTCTTCTGAATTCCACCATGTGCCTTCGGTCACCTCGGTGTTGTCGGGCGGTATCTCTGCGTAAGTGATCCCGCGATCTCCGCGCAGCACCCAATGGGGCCCGGCAACCTCCTGAGCATCACGGCCATTGATCTGGGTGATCAATCCCCTCAACATTGGCGCACTTTCGAACCGGGTCACGCCGGGATCACCTGTGACCCGCGCGGTGAGACCCTCGATCTGATCGGGCTGAATATCGACGACATAATAGGAGGGGGCGCGTTCCGGCAGTTCCTGTGCAATCGCGCCGCGCATATTGGCGTCGATTTGACCGATGGCCGAAAGCACCGTGAGACCGAGCCCGAGGGACAGCACCACAGACACCGCTTCGCCCCCCGGCCCGCCGATAGAACCGAGAGCAAGGCGCAGTGGCAGAGGCGCGCCCCGCCAACGTGACAGGCGGCGCGCAATCGCAGTCAGCGCACGGCCCGCCAACACGAGAAACACGAAGGCGACGGCCAGCCCGACGAAAGCCCAGAGCACAAGGCTTTTGCTGTCGGAAAAACTGACGGCCACAGCTACGAGTGAGGCAATCAGCAGGACAATCGCCACAAGATAAGGCCAACGTGGCCAGCCCTTTAGGCCGAAAAACGCATCGCGATAGAGGGCCGCCGGGCGAATGCGCTCGGCTCGCGCGAGGGGCCACAGCACGAAAATCGCGCTGGCGAGAAAGCCGTAGAGTGCGGCCTCGACGAGGGGCATGAGATGCGGCGTCGCCTCGACCGGAACCGGCAGTAGCGTGCGGATGATCGGGAAGGCAATCAGCGGCAGCAGGGCCCCGATGATAAGCCCGCCCAGAATGGCAAACCCCGACAGGGTGCCGATCTGAAACGCATAGGCGAGAAAGATCGTGCGCCGCTCGGCCCCCAGAGTTTTCAGCGTGGCGATGACCGAGATTTTACGATCAAGATAGGCGCGCACAGCGGCGGAGACGCCAACCCCGCCAACAGCCAACCCCGCCAGACCGACGAGCACCAGAAAGGAACCGAGTCGATCCACGAACCGGTTCACGCCGGGCGCAGCGTTGCGGGAGTCGCGCCACCGAAAACCGCCGGAAGCAACCTCGGCCTCGGCGCGGGTTTTGAGGGCTTCGAGATCAGTGTTGTCCGGCAAATCGAGCCGATAAGCGCTTTCGAAAAGGGTGCCGGCCGCCAAAAGGCCGGAGCCTTGCAGAGCGCTCAGAGAGGTGATGCTGCGCGGACCAAGCGAAAACCCCGCACCCGCCCCATCCGGTTCGCGAGTCAGCTCGGCCATGACGACAAAGGGCACATCGGCCAAAGTTACACGGTCGCCGATCTTAAGGCCCAGCCGTTCAAACAACATACGATCCAGCACAATGCCGGGCACACCGTCCTGACCGGCCAGCGCCTCTGACAGCGGGATATCCGGGGAAAGCCCAACCGTCCCGATCAGGGGATAGGCCCCATCGACGGCTTTCACCTGCGTCAGCGCGCGGTCTTCGCCCGCGCCCAGCATCGAGCGGAAATCGGCAATTTCGGAAAGCGCCAGAGAATGGTCTTCCATCCATGCGCGCTCGTCCTCGGTGGCAAAGCGGTAGGTGAATTCCATCTCCGCATCGCCGCCCAAAAGTGCCGCCCCTTCGCGGGCGAGGCCTTTGGAAATCCCGTCGCGCACGGAGGTCACCGCCGCAATCGCCGCGACGCCCAACAGAAGGCTGAGGATCAGAACCCGAAAGCCTTTGACGCCCGCACGCAATTCGCGCCGGGCGATGGTCCATGCCAGCCGCGTGCTCACGCCTGCGCCTCCGCGTCGATCCGACCATCGCGCAATCGAACCACACGGTCACAGCGCGCCGCGAGGTCCGGAGAATGCGTCACCATCACGAGGGTCGCGCCATGACGATCCCGTAAGCCCATCAAAAGCTCCATGATCGCCTCGCCCGTGGCGCCATCGAGATTGCCCGTCGGCTCATCGGCCAACAAAATCTCAGGACGCGGCGCAGAAGCGCGCGCCAAGGCGACACGTTGCTGTTCGCCACCCGACATTTGTGCCGGGTAATGATCAGCGCGTGCATCAAGTCCAACGGCCTCCAGCTCCGCTCGCGCGCGCTCGAAGGCGTCCGTCACGCCCGCAAGTTCCAGCGGGATCGCCACATTTTCCAAGGCCGTCATCGTCGGAATGAGGTGGAAAGACTGGAACACCACCCCCATATGATCCCTGCGAAACTGCGCCAGTTGATCCTCATTCATCACGCTCAGATCGTGCCCGAGCACCGACATCCGACCACCGCTGGCCCGTTCCAGCCCACCCAAAACCATGAGGAGCGATGATTTGCCCGAGCCCGACGGCCCGACAAGCCCAAGCGTCTCGCCGCGTTTGACCTCCAGCGAAATGCCGCGCAAAATGTCGACTGGCCCCGCGTTGCCATCCAGAGACAGCTGGATATCATGGGTAACGATGATCGGCTCTGTCATGATGGATCCTTGAGGAGGTATCTAATTGATCTTTGTCACATATGGGGCCGCCCGCCGCCTCGGCAACCGTCTCTCTCTCATCTTGGTCAAGATTGTCTTGATGAGCCTACCCGCGATGGCGGCCGCCGAACCTGTGCGCATCGTGGCGCTCGGTGACAGCCTGACGCAGGGCTACGGGCTTATTCAACAAGACGGGTTCACGGCGCAGATGCAAGGCTGGCTCGACGCGCATGAGGCCGAGGCGACCATCGTGAATGCGGGCGTGTCGGGTGACACGACGGCGGGCGGGCTGAGCCGCGTCGAGTGGACGTTGACCCCGGATATTGACGGGATGATCGTGGCGCTTGGCGGCAATGATCTGTTGCGCGGGCTCTCGCCCGAGCTGTCGCGGGCCAATTTGACCGGCATTCTGGAGGCGGCACAGGCGAAAGACATCCCCGTGCTTTTGGTCGGCATGCAGGCCCCCGGAAATTACGGGGCGGACTACAAAGCGCAATTCGATGCGATCTACCCGGAACTGGCCGAGGAGTTTGGCACGCTTTATTTCGAGGGTTTCCTGAAACCGCTCACCGACTTGGACACCTGGGAACAGATGCTCAAAACTCATATGCAACCCGATGGCATTCACCCGAATGCAACGGGCGTCTCGGTCATTGTCGAGGCGATGGGACCGACGGTTGCCGAACTGGCCGATCTGGCGCGAGAATGAATCCGTTCAGGGCTTTGGGTGATCGTCATAATCGCCGGTGAGGATGCGGTTCGCATCCCCATCCGGGTCATCATATTGGCGCGAGCGGATCGACCAGAAGAACCCCGCAAGCCCGAGCCCGCCGAGAAAAATCGAAATCGGGATGAGATAGACGAGTACGTTCATGGTTTTCCTCTGAGGCGCAAAGCATTGAGCGACACAGTGATCGAGCTGAACGACATCGCCAAGGCGGCGGCCAAAGGCGTGGCAAAACCGGCCAGTGCAATCGGCACAGCAATCAGGTTGTAAAGCGTCGCGATGTTGAAGTTTTCCTTGATCCGCTTTGTGGCGGAGACGGCGACCTGCGTGGCCTCGCCCAGTGGGGCCAGCGTTTTGCCCAAAAGCACCATGTCGGAGACGACCCGCGTCGCTTCCAAAGCAGAGGCCGGCGAGATCGACACATGGGCGGCGGCCAGTGCTGCGGTGTCGTTGAGACCATCGCCCACCATCAGAACCTTGCGACCAGAGCGGGTCAATTCGCCGACGCGCAGGGCTTTGGTCTCCGGCAGGCATTCCGCATCCCAGGCTTCGATCCCGATCCGTTTGGCAATGTCGGCCACGGCGGCGGGCGCATCGCCGGAGAGCAGGACCACATCCTTGCCCTGACGTTTCAGCGCGGCAACCGCCTCGGCGGCACCCTCGCGCAGGTGATCGACGAAGGCAAAGGCAACCGGGGCCTCCTCACCAATCTTGAGATAAGTGGCGGTTTGAGACAGAGCCTCAGCGCCGAGCCACGTGGCACGGCCAAGACGCACGGGTTCGCCGTTCAACGCGCCCTCAACGCCCTGCCCCGGCACTTCGCGAATGTTGGTCACATTGGCCGCGATCACATCGGCGGCGCGGGTGGCGTCATAAAGCGCGGCGGACAAAGGATGCGCAGAACCCGCGGCCAAGGCCATCGCCACGCCACGTGCCTGCGGCGGAATCTCGCGGAGGTTCGACAGCTCCGGCTTGCCTTCTGTCAAGGTGCCGGTCTTGTCGAAAACCACCGTGTCGACTTCGGCCAGACGCTCAAGCGCGGTGGCGGATTTGATCAGCATCCCCGCGCGGAACAGCCGCCCCGAAGCGGCGGTGGTCACGGCGGGCACGGCGAGACCCAACGCGCAAGGACAGGTGATGATCAGAACCGCAACCGCGATGTTCAAAGAGTGACGCACATCGCCCGTAGCGATCATCCAGCCGATGAAGGCCGCGAGCGACAGGATATGCACGGCAGGCGCATAAATCTGCGCCGCGCGGTCCGCCAAAGAGGTGTATTTGTTGCGCGAGGTTTCCGCCATGGCGACGAGATCGGCCATGCGGTGCAGCGAGCTGTCTTCGCCCGCGGCGGTGACTTTCACCACCAGCGGCCCAGTCAGATTGACCTCGCCTGCTGACACGATGGTATCAAGGCCAGCTTCGACCGGGAGGCTTTCACCAGTCAGCAAAGAACGGTCCAGCTCGGAGGCGCCTTCGACGACGATGCCGTCCACCGGCACGCGCGCGCCGGGCACGACGCGGACCAACGTGCCTTTCGCCAGATCGGTGATCGACACCACCGTGCCGTCGGCCAAGGTGGCGCGGGGCACTTCGAGCGCGGCAAGTTCTTCGGCGGCGGAACGCGCCACGGAGCGGGTGCGGTAGTCGAGATAGCGCCCGGCCAGAAGGAAGAACGTCAAGGACAGCGCCGCATCGAAATAGGCGTGGCGCCCGGATTCCATCGTCTCAAACAAAGACATGCCGCCCGCCAAAAGAATCGCGAGCGAAATCGGCACATCCATGTTGAGCCGCCTGGCCTTCAGCGCGGTCCAGGCGGAGCCGAAGAACGGCTGCGCGGCATAGGCAATCGCGGGCAAGGCGATGGCGGCGGAGATCCAGTGGAACATGTCGCGGGTGACATCGGAGGCGCCGGACCAGACCGCGATGGACAGGAGCATCACGTTCATCATCGCGAAACCCGAGACCGCGATACGGGTCAGGATGGCGCGGCCTTTCTTGTCCGTCTCGGTGGCGGAAATCGCACCCGCGTCCAGTTCATAGGCCTCGTAACCTGCGCGGGTCAGCGCGCCGATCAGCGTGTCGACGGAGACGTCTTCGTCGGCCTCAACCTGCGCGCGTTTCAGGGTCAGGTTGACCCGTGCGGCGCGCACGCCCGGCTGTTTCGTCAACTCGCGCTCGACACCCGAGATACAGGCCGCGCAGTAGATCGCAGGCAGCGACAGAACGAAACGCGTGTCACGCACATCGCGCGCATGCGCCGCCTCTTCGGCGGCGGGGGCGGCGACACAGGCCGGACAGGCCGAGATTTGGACCTCAGACATGCTTGGTCTCCCGCGTTCAGCGCTTCACATGAATGACGATGCGCTGGGTGAAATGTGTGCCATCGACGGCTTTCGCGACCATGCGGTAGTTCCAATTGCCCTCGGCCAACATGCCGGTTTTGGCCACGTAAGCCTCGCCGTTGAACACGAACTCCGGGTCTTGGTCGTCCACCACGGTGGTCGCACGTCCCAGGGTGCCGCTGATCTCGGCGACCTCGACGGGGTTGCCCTCCGCATCGCGGATGTAGACGAAAAGGTTCTCCTGATCATCCACCGCCTCGACGGTCCAACCCAAAGCTTCCTGAGCCTCTTTGTCGCGGTTAAAGGTCTGGGACACGCCATAGGAGTTGGCGGTTTCGAGGCCCGGAAAGGTCTTCACGGCCTGAACGGCCATGAAGATGTTGACACCGATGATGATGGCAAAGGCCGACACCGTAATGATGAGGACGTGTTTACCGGTGATTTCGCGTGCCATATTTTACTGTCCTCGCCCATTGAACACCGAGTCGACGGAGACGCGTTCGTTGGACACATCGTCTTCGACCCAGAATGTGAACTCCGTGCGGTCGGACATCGCGGGCTCAGAGCCTGCGGGGGCTTCGACATAGGCGCGCACGATCCGCATTTCGTCGGCATTCACCGGGATCGTGTCGCCCGCATCCGTATCGGAATCCTGCAACGTCACCGTCAGAGTATCGTTGCCAGTGACACTAACATGGAACTCACGGGTTTCGCCATGCTTGTTGCGCAGACGCAGGTCGTAAATATTGCGGATCGCGCCATCGGATTGCAGGACGTAGGTCGGGTTGCGCACCGGCGCCACGGTCATGTCGATGTCAGCCCGAATGAAGAGCGCGAACAGCAAAGCAAAGCCAACGCCGGACCAGAGCACCGTGTAGAGAATGGTGCGCGGGCGGAAGATATGTTTCCAGACGGGCTTCGGTGCCTCGCCGGCAACTTCGCGCGGTTCATCGGTCAGCGCCATGTAGTCGATGAGGCCGCGCGGCTTGCCGATCTTGTCCATCATCTCGTCACAGGCGTCGATGCAGAGCGCACAGGTGATGCACTCAAGCTGTTGCCCGTCGCGAATGTCGATGCCCATCGGGCAAACGTTCACACAGGCCATACAGTCGATACAATCGCCCAGGTTCTCCGCGCCAGCGCCCTTGCGGTGCTTGCCGCGCGGCTCACCGCGCCAGTGACGGTAACCGACAACCAGCGTGTCTTCATCCATCATCGCGGCCTGAATCCGCGGCCAGGGGCAGGCGTAGATACAGATTTGCTCGCGTGCGATGGCGCCAAAGAAGACGGTCGTCGCCGTCAGGATGAGCATGGTCAGATAGGCCACGGGATGGGCCTGTCCGGTCACCAGATCCACCAAAAGCGTCGGCGCATCGGTGAAATAGAACACCCAGGCCCCGCCGGTGGCCAAACCGATCAGAACCCAAGAGAGGTATTTAATCGCCCGCAGGCGGACTTTGCGGAAATCCCATTTCTTTTGGCGATGCAGGCGCAGACGCGCGTTGCGGTCGCCTTCGATCCAGCGTTCGACCAGAATGAACAGATCGGTCCAGACGGTTTGCGGGCAGGCATAGCCACACCAGACACGCCCAGCGGCGGAGGTAAACAGGAACAGGCCAAGCCCCGCCATGATCAAGAGACCGGCGATGAAATAGAATTCATGCGGCCAGATCTCGATCCAGAAGAAGAAAAAGCGACGGTTGGCCATGTCGATCAGGATCGCCTGATCCGGCAACTCGGGGCCACGATTCCAGCGAATCCATGGCGAGAGATAATAAATCCCCAGCGTGATCGCCATGATGATCCATTTGAGATTCCGAAACTTGCCCTTCACACGACGCGGGAAAACCGGCTCACGGGAGGCATAGAGTTTTTCTTCGGGGGGGGTGTCGGTAGAGCTCATGGAGCATTGCCTTTTCACACTGTTCGCGTTTGCACCTTATTGCGGGCGAGGGGTTTACAGAGCCTTGATGTGAATCAAACTTTTGTGAGCCCGACGCAAAGATGCATCAAAAACGCGCCTATTGCCTGCGACATCCTGCCTCATACGAGCGGGCACATCACGACGATTCTGAATGAAAAAGCCGCGGCGCTGATATGCCGCGGCTTTCAAAATTTGTGGACACCGACCCCGAAGAAACGCGCGAACAGGATCAAGGGCCGGTGCCGCAACCCGGACGTCACCGCCCGGATGCCGGTGTTATTGACCGCCGCCCAACTGGTGGACGTAGAGCGCGGCTGCGTTCACTTCGGCCTGCGTCAGACGCTGACCCCAAGCGGGCATCACGCCGAAACGAGCGTAATAGACCGTCTCATAGATCGTGTCGTGATCGCCACCGTAGAGCCAGATGGCATCGGTCAGGTTCGGTGCACCTTGGTAGATGTCGCCGGTGCCGTCTTCGCCGTGGCAGGAGGCGCAGTTGTATTCGAACACTTCTGCGCCAGCGGCCGCGAGATCGACATCATAGGTGCCACCCACGAGGTTGGTGCCGTCGCCTTCGGGATCGGACAGAGACATGGCGAAAGCCACGGCCTGATCGATTTCCTCATCGGTCAGCAACTCGTCGGCGCCGAATTTCGGCATCTCGGAGTAGCGGGCCTCATCGGTTTCGTTACGAACACCGTGCTGGACGGTATAGGCCACCTCGTCGATGGTGCCGCCCCAAAGCCAGTCGTTGTCCAACAGGTTCGGGTAGCCAACGTTACCGGCGGCACCGGAACCGTGACACTGCGAACAGTTGGCCCGGAACACGGCAGCGCCCATGTTCACACCGTAGTTGTGCACATCGGAACCGACCTCGATCGTCGTGATGTCGGCTGCGGCCAGTTCGGCGTTCACGGCCGCGTTCATCTCCTCGAAAGAGGCGATTTTGTCGGCCACTTCGGCGCGGGTCGACCAGCCGAGCATCCCGGCAGTGGCACCTTTGACCAGCGGCCATGCGGGCATGGCGATGGTGTAGGCAATGCCCCAGACGATACAGATGTACCAGATGATCAGCCACCAGCGCGGGAGCGGGTTGTTGAGTTCCTCAATACCGTCCCACGAGTGGCCTGTGGTTTCCACGTCTTTCTTGCTCATGTCCTCGCCTCCTTTTCGGCGGGTTTGTCTTCATGCCGGAAGATGATATCGGCCGTGTCACGGTGTTCCTTGCGCGAGCCCGGGCGAAACGCCCAGAACACGACGCCCATAAAGAACATGAACATGGCCAAAAGCACCCAGCTGTCGGCAAATTCGCGAAGGATGTGATAATCCATCTCATCAGCTCCTTAGCGAGAGGCGTCGGGCGTGAAGGTCGAGAAATCGACCAGCGTTCCGAGCATCTGCATATAGGCGATGAGCGCATCCATTTCCGTGATTCCGTCCTGACCGTCGAAGTTCGACACGACAGCGCCGGGGTAGCGTTCCAGAAGACCGTCCGTATCGGCCCACACATCCACCTGCGTTTCGAAATCTTCCTTCGCCAGCTCAATCATCTCGTCGGTGTAAGGCACACCTACGATCCGATGCGCGGACAACAGATCCTCGATATATTCGCCATCAATGTAACGATCGGCGAGGAACCCGTATTTCGGCATCACCGATTCCGGGACCACGGATTGCGGGTTGGTGAGGTGATCCACATGCCAGGCGTCCGAATAGCGACCGCCCACACGGGCAAGGTCGGGACCGGTACGCTTGGAGCCCCACTGGAACGGGTGATCGTATTTCGATTCCGCCGCCAGAGAGTAGTGACCGTAACGTTCCACCTCGTCACGCATCGGGCGGATCATCTGCGAGTGACAGACATAGCAGCCTTCACGCACGTAGATTTCCCGACCGGTGAGCTCCAAGGGCGAGTAGGGGCGCACACCCTCTACATCCTCGATGGTGTTTTCCAGGTAGAACAGCGGAGCGATCTCGACGATCCCGCCCACGGTGACGACCAGAAGGGCGCCGACCATGAGAAGCGTTCCGTTAGTTTCGATGATCTTATGCTTATCAATGAGAGCCATATTCGAAACCCTCCCTTATTCGGCCGGCACGGCAGCAGCTTCATCCGCTTTCACGGGGCTGCGACGCACGGTCATGACGAGGTTGTAGCACATGATGATCGAGCCGGTGAGGTAGAGCACCCCGCCCAAAGCACGCACCACATACATCGGATGTTTGGCGGACACGGTGTCGGCGAAAGCGTTCACGAGGAAGCCTTGGCTGTCGACTTCGCGCCACATCAGGCCTTCCATGATACCGGTCACCCACATCGACGCGGCGTAGAGTACGATGCCGATGGTGGCGAGCCAGAAGTGCCAGGACACGAGACCGAGCGAATAGAGACGCTCACGGTTCCACAAACGCGGCACGAGGAAGTACAGAGCCCCGAAGGTGATCATGCCGTTCCAGCCCAGAGCACCGGAGTGCACGTGACCGATGGTCCAGTCGGTGTAGTGAGACAGCGAGTTCACAGCCCGGATCGACATCATCGGACCTTCAAAGGTCGACATGCCGTAGAAGCCAACGGAAATCACCATCATACGGATCACCGGATCGGTCCGCAGTTTGTCCCATGCGCCCGAAAGCGTCATCAGGCCGTTGATCATCCCGCCCCAGGACGGCATCCACAGGATCACGGAGAACACCATGCCCAGCGTCGAGGCCCAGTCAGGCAGCGCGGTGTAGTGCAGGTGGTGCGGGCCAGCCCAGATGTAGATGAAGATCAGCGCCCAGAAGTGGATGATCGACAGTTTATAGGAGAACACCGGACGTTCGGCTTGTTTCGGCACGAAATAGTACATCATGCCCAGGAAGCCTGCGGTCAGGAAGAAGCCCACGGCGTTGTGGCCGTACCACCACTGCGTCATCGCGTCCTGAACGCCGGACATCACCATGACAGAGCGCGAGCCCAGGAAGGAGATCGGAATCGCCAGATTGTTGACGATGTGCAGCATCGCGATGGTGATGATGAAGGACAGGTAGAACCAGTTGGCAACGTAGATGTGCTTTTCTTTCCGCTTGAAGATCGTGCCCATGAAGGCCAGCAGATAAGCCACCCAAACGATGGTCAGCCACAGGTCGATGTACCATTCCGGCTCAGCGTATTCTTTCGACTGGGTCACACCCATCAGGTAGCCGGTTGCGGCCAGCACGATGAAAAGGTTGTAGCCCCAGAACACGAACCAGCCGAGATTGCCGCCCCAAAGACGCGCCGCCGAGGTGCGCTGCACCACGTAGAAAGAGGACGCGATCAAGGCGTTGCCGCCAAAGGCGAAAATCACCGCGGAGGTGTGCAGCGGGCGCAAACGCCCGAAGTTGCCGTGACCCTGCAGGAACTCGAAGTTCAACTGCGGGAAAGCAAGCTGGAAGGCAATGAACGTCCCCGCGAGGAAGCCCACAACGCCCCAGCCGGCGGTGGCGATGACACCGGCGCGCACAACGCCGTCAAGATAGCCGGTCGGCGCCGGTTTGACGTCACCCGTCGTGCGCAGGGTGTAGATAAAGGTGATGGCCGCTGCGGCCATAAAGATGAGCGCGTGCACCTGATAGGCAAAATCACGCCCGTAGTTTGCGGCAAGGCCAAAGAGAATCACGGCGATCCCCAGCACTGCCAGCTTGATATAGTTCCACATGTTGCGTCCCTTCGTTCATTCGCCCTGTTCTTTGGGCATAGTCGTCCCGCGTTCGACCCACGGGTGCCGACAGTGAGCGGTTTGTCTCACATCTCTGTTACCAGCCTTGATCTGAGTCAAAACACTCACATTTACGATTTTTCTGCGTCAAATTCCCAGTCTCTCTCTGTCGAACCGCGATGATCCGTCGCAGCCCTATTCGCAGGACAATTCTGCCCTCTCTCAGCCATTTCACAAAGGCAAAATGCAACCCTCACGTGCACAAATCGTAAAGAGGGGTATTTTTGTTGATCTCAATCAATGCGATACTCACTGAATGGACTCATGATCTGTTCAGAAACGATAGATACGCGAATGGAGGCGGACATGCCCTTCAAGACAATCACAACCATCATCTGCAACATGGACGCCGACCGTCACGCTCTCGATGCGGCGGTGGCTCTGGCCCGACGCGAAGAGGGGCACCTCGACGTGATTTGTCTCGGCCTCGACCGGACCCAGCCGGGCTTTTATTACGCTGGCACCAACGCCATGGCGCTGCAGGACAACCTGCAACAGGCGCAGGCCGACAGCAAAAAAATCGAAGAGGAGGTCAATGAATACCTCAAAGCCGAGGAAATCCCTTGGGTCGCCAATCCGGTGACGGCCCAGATGGCTGGCCTGACACCGCAGCTTGCGCATTACCTGCGCTTCTCCGATGTGGTCGTCCTGCCCCGCCCCTATGGCGCCGGGCGCGGTCATGAACACGAAGAGATTCTCGAAGCCGCGCTGTTCTCCGGCCATGTGCCCGTGCTCGTCGTCCCCGATGGCGTGAATGTGCCTGACAAGATCGACCGTGTGGTCGTCGCCTGGAACGAAAGCGCCGAAGCTCTTGGTGCCGTGCGCTCCGCTCTGCCGATCCTGCAAAAGGCCGATCTGGTGGACATCACCATCATCGACCCGCCGCAACACGGCCCCGACCGCTCCGATCCGGGTGGGTCCCTGTGCCAGATGCTCGTGCGTCACGGCGTGCGTGCCGAGGTCTCCGTTCTGGCCAAAACCATGCCGCGCGTCTCCGACGTCCTCATGCGTCAATTGACCGACAAGGATGCCGATATGCTGGTGATGGGGGCTTATGGCCATTCGCGGTTCCGCGAATCCATCTTGGGTGGCGCAACCCGGCATATGCTTGAGCTTGCCGAGCTTCCGGTGCTGATGTCGCACTGACATCAGCATTGATCAAAAAGAAAAACGCGCCTCATGGCGCGTTTTTTTATGCGTCTCTGCCGATCTGTTGTCAGATCATCAAACCGCCGTCGGTGTCGTCACCGGTTTCGATCTGAAGCCGGTCGAAATCGGGGATCACCACCTTGCGCTTGCCCTCAAGCGTGATCACCCCGTCGCGTTTCAGCGCAGAGATCTGGCGCGACACGGTTTCCAGCGTCAGCCCGAGATAATCTGCCATCGCCTCCCGCGTCAGTGGCAGTTCGAAATCCATGCCGTCGCCCGCCGTGGTCAGCTCAAGCGAGGCTTCGCGCCGCGCAATGATGGCCAGCAGAGAGGCAATCTTTTCCCGCGCCGTCTTGCGCCCGAGAATCAACATCCACTCCCGCGCCGCATCCAATTCGTCGAGCGTCATTTCCAACAGGCGCTGTCCGATATGCGGCGTGCGCAGCATCATCTGCTCGAACGGTTTGCGGCGAAAACAGCACAGCGTCAGGTTCGACACCGCGACCACATCATAAGGCGCCGCATCGCGCCCCGGTCGCCCGAGGAAATCCGACGGCAGCAACAGCCCAACCATCTGGGTCCGCCCGTCTTCCATCGCCTGACTCAGGGACGCCACACCTGTCACAACGGAAGCCACGAAATCCATACGATCGCCGGACCAGACAATCGGCTGTCCCGCCTCATAGGAGCGATAATATTTGATCGCATCCAGTTCCTCCAGCTCATCCGTTTCGCATCGCGCACATACGGCGCGGTGGCGGATCGGGCAGGAACCGCATTCCTTGTGGTCAAATATCATGTCGCTCATCGGTGCGCTCGCAATTCTTGATCTGGGTCAATGCACCAGACCTATGATTCACTAGAGCGTATCCCTATGAACAAACACACGCAACTCCGCAAGCTCGGCCTCTTCGATGCCCGTGTGCCACGGTACACGAGCTATCCGACAGCGCCGCATTTTGGCAACACAACCTCTGCGGAGGATGTGCAAGGCTGGCTGAATACCCTAGATTCTGCACAGCCGATCTCGCTCTACGTGCATGTGCCCTTCTGTCGGCGCCTCTGCTGGTTCTGCGCCTGCCGCACGCAGGGCACGAGCACGGCGGGTCCCGTGGCCACCTATGTCGAGACGCTCAAGGCGGAACTGGCGCTGATAAAAGCGCAGCTCCCCGAGGGCATTGAGATCGGGCATTTACATTGGGGTGGCGGCACGCCGACGCTTTTGGAACCCGACATGATCGCGGACCTTTCCGCCGCGATCCGCGATGTGGCGCCTTTCGCGCAGGACTATGAATTCTCCGTCGAGGTCGACCCGAACGAGATCGACGACGCGCGTCTCGATGCGCTGGCCGAAGCGGGCATGAACCGTGCCTCCATCGGCGTGCAGGATTTCGATCCGCAAATTCAGGAAACCATCGGTCGCATCCAGTCCTATGAGACGACGAAAGCCGCAGTCGACGGCCTGCGCGCGCGGGGCATTCGGTCTCTGAACGCCGATATTCTCTATGGACTGCCCGGTCAAAACCCTGAGAAAATCTCCGAAAGCGTTCAGAAACTTCTGTCGCTCTCACCCGACCGTGTGGCGCTTTTCGGCTACGCCCATGTGCCGTGGATGGCCCGGCGTCAGAACATGATCCCGACCGACGCGCTGCCGACGCCCGAGGAGCGGCTGGAGTTGTTCAACATCGCCCGCGATCTTTTTGTCTGGGACGATTACGCCGAAATCGGCATCGACCATTTCGCGAAGAAAGGCGACGGACTTGAGGTCGCACTTCGCACCGGCAAGCTGCGCCGCAATTTCCAAGGCTACACGGACGACAAATGTCCAACCATGGTGGGCGTCGGCGCGTCCTCGATTGCGAAATACCCGCAAGGCTATGCGCAGAACCAGCCCTCGACCTCGAAATACCAGGCCGAAGTGCGCGCCGGAAAGCTGCCCATCGCGAAAGGCCATGTGTTCACCCAAGAGGATCACCTGCGTGGGCGCATCATCGAGGCCCTGATGTGCGATTTCCGCGTCGAATCCGCAGAGCTCGCGCAAGATTTCGGCCTGACGCAAGACGCCTTCAATGAATTTGCCATGGGTGTGCAGGATGCCTTCCCAGAGATGCTCGACATCTCGCCGGAGCGCATCGTCATTCGCGAAGAGGCGCGGCCTCTGACCCGCATGATCGCCCGGCATTTCGATGCCTACGACATGACTCAGGCGCAGCATTCCTCGGCGGTTTGACCCCGCTCATATCGCTCTTCAAAGACCCGCTTATGGCGGGTCTTTTGCTGTCCGCCCCTTGCCTTCCCCGTTGAATTACTGGACACCCGGCGCAACAACCGGAGACCGACCATGGACATTCTTTCCCGCCTTCAATCCATCACGCCACATGTGCTCACGGGCGAGGACGCCCTGCCCTATGGTCGCGATTGGGTCGGGAAATACGAGACCGCGCCGCTCGCGGTGGTGCGTCCCGGCACGACAGAAGAGGTTTCCGCTATTCTGGCTCTTTGCTATGAGACCAGCACCCCCGTGGTGCCGATGGGAGGCAACACCGGGCTGACGGGGGCCACCGCAGCGGAGGGCGCTTTGGTCCTTTCCCTCGATCGGATGCAAACCATCCGCGAGATCCGTCCCGAGGCGCGCCTTGCCGTGGTCGAGGCCGGGGTGATCCTTCAGAACCTGCACGAGGCCACCGCCGCACATGGCCTGACCTACCCGATGAGTTTTGGCGCCAAAGGCTCCGCGCGGATCGGCGGCACTTTGGCCACCAACGCGGGCGGTTCCAACGTGCTGCGCTACGGCAACACCCGCGACCTCTGTCTTGGCATCGAGGTCGTGCTGGCCGATGGTCGCGTGCTCGATCTCATGAGCGAGCTCCATAAGGACAATTCGGGCTACGACCTGCGCGATCTGATCATCGGCTCCGAAGGCACCTTGGGCGTAATCACCGCCGCCGTGGTGAAACTCGCGCCCCTGCCCTTGGCCTATGCCTCCGCCATGGTCACCGTGCCGGACCTCTCCGCCGCGCTTGATCTGCTCAATGCGCTGCAAACCCGCACGGGCGGCATGGTCGAGGCGTTTGAGTATATGCCGCGCGACTATATGGCAAATTTGAAACGTTTCCGCGCCGATCTGACCCCGCCTTTGGGCCATGATCAGGACCATACGATTTTTCTAGAAATCGCCTCGACCATGGCGCGCGACTGCACCCCCGACGAGACTGGCCAACTGCCGCTCACCGCCCATCTCGAAGAGACGCTGGGCGAGATGTTCGAAGAGGGCCTCGTACTCGACGCGGCACTGGCGCAGAGCGAGGCGCAGCGCCGTTTGATGTGGGAAATTCGCGAGGCGGCGGCGGAAATATCGGTGGCGATCAAGCCGGTGGTGATCAACGATCTTTGTGTGCCTCTGGATCAGATCGAGACCTTCCTGAGCCGCGCCGAGGCCACATTGCGCGCGCTTGATCCCGGCTTTGGCACCTGTGTCGTGGCCCACCTGGGCGATGGCAACATGCATTACACGGTCTATCCGAGCGCGCCTGATCTTGCCGATCCGCTGATGGAAGCGGTGGAGGACATCGTCAAAGACATGCGCGGCAGTTTTTCCGCTGAACATGGCATCGGGCTGTCGAAATTGCCGTCAATGCGGCGGCGCAAGGACCCGGTGGCTTTGGAGATGATGCGGGCGGTTAAGGCGGCCTTTGATCCGAAGGGGATTTTGAATCCCGGGAAGACGCTGCCCTAAGCGTTATTTCCAGTCAAAGAACCCGGCGCCCGCACGCTCCAAGAGTTTGGTCGCCATCTCGACACCCATTGCGGCGCCGTCTTCGACCGGGCCGGACATGTCGTCCGTCAGGCTCTCCGAGCCATCCGTGCGCAGGATTTCTCCGCGCAGCCTCAGCGTCCCGCCGTCGATCTGCGCCAGACCCGCGATTGGGGTCTGACAAGAGCCGTCGAGCTTGGCGAGAAACGCGCGTTCACAGGCCATCGCCTGTCCAGTCGGCACATGGTGCAGCGCGGCGAGCATCTCGGCGATGTCACTGTCGGCCTCACGGTGTTCGATGGAAATCGCGCCTTGCGCCACGGCGGGGAGCATCTCTTCGGCTGTGACCGCCTGACGCGGCACATCGTCATAGCCCAGACGATTGAGGCCAGCCATGGCGAGGAAGGTGGCGTCGGCCACCCCCTCTTCGAGTTTGGTCAAACGGGTCTGAACGGAGCCGCGGAATTCGACTACGTTAAGATCGGGCCGCTTATTCAAAAGCTGCGCTTTGCGCCGCAGAGAAGACGAGCCGACAGTGGCGCCCTGCGGCAGATCGGCGAGCGCCTTGCCATCCAGAGTAATAAACGCATCGAACGGGTTTTCGCGCTCCAGAAACGTGCCCAGAACAAGCCCCTCAGGCTGTTCCACCGACATGTCCTTGGTTGAATGGACCGCAATGTCGATCTCGCCCGTAATGAGGAACTCCTCGATCTCCTTGGAGAACAATCCCTTGCCGCCGAGATCGCGCAGGGAACGGTCCTGCACCCGATCCCCCCGGGTTGAGATCGTCACGATCTCAAAGGCCGCTTCCGGCAGGTCGAAAGCCTGCATCAACAACGCACGCGCTTCATAGGCCTGCGCCAGCGCAAGCGGAGAGCTACGGGTGCCGATTTTCATCGGTTGAGCGGGGGTCGGGAGCGTCAATGTCATGGCCAAGACTTACCTGCGGCGGATCGGCCTGACAAGCAGGGAAAGTGCCTTGTGCGCTTGACAAATCCGCGCAAGGCAGGGACCAGTGCGGGGCAGTATGAATGGGAGGCCCAGATGACCGACAAGACGATCCTGAAAGCTCTGAAAGGCGAAACACAAAAGGTTCCGCCGATCTGGATGATGCGTCAGGCCGGGCGGTATCTGCCGGAATATCGCGCGACGCGGGCCGAAGCGGGGGACTTCCTGTCGTTGTGCTACAACTCCGATCTGGCCGCCGAAGTGACGCTTCAGCCGATCCGGCGCTTTGGCTTTGACGCCGCGATCCTCTTTGCCGACATCCTCTTGCTGCCGCAGGCTTTGGGGGCCGATCTCTGGTTCGTCACCGGCGAAGGCCCGCGCCTCTCGACCATCACCGAGGGCGCGGATTTTGCCAAGCTCAAGGGCAAGGACGACATCCACGACAAGCTGTCGCCAATCTATGAAACGGTGAAAATCCTCTCGTCGGAATTGCCGAAGGAAACGACGCTCATCGGCTTTGCAGGCGCGCCCTGGACCGTGGCGACCTATATGATTGCGGGGCGTGGCACGCCCGATCAAGGCCCTGCGCATGCGCTCCGCGAAGGGAATAATGCCCTGTTCGAGAAGGTCATCGACCTGTTGACGATCTCGACCATCGAATATCTCGACATGCAAATCCGTGCAGGCGCCGAAGTGGTGAAAATCTTCGACAGCTGGGCCGGGAGCCTCAAAGGCGAGGCCTTCGAGAAATACGCCGTTGAGCCAGCCCGCATCATCACCCGCGAATTGAAGCGCCGTCACGGCGACATTCCGGTGATCGGTTTCCCGCGCGAGGCGGGCGACGGCTACATCGGGTTCCATAAGAAAACCGGCGTCGATTGCGTTGCTTTGGACAATTCCGTAACGCCCGAATGGGGCGCGGAACATGTGCAGGTGGACGGCTGTGTGCAGGGCAATCTGGCGTCTTCGCATATGGTGACGGGCGGTCAGGCCCTGATCGACGAGGTGCGCCATGTGCGCGACGCCTTCTCGAAAGGCCCGCATATTTTCAACCTCGGCCACGGCATCACGCCGGATGCGGACCCGGACAACGTGAGCCTGATGATCGAGACGTTGAGAGAGACGTCTAAGCACCTGCCGTTATCAGAGGGTTAGGCACGGAACAAAAACACAACCCCTGATTGATTTCGATCAGAGGCTCTCAAGTGAATACATGTAAATTTACCCCAGATTTTAGTAAAATTTGGGGGAATCCCGATGAGCACGGAAACCATTTCACTTTCTCTACCCTCTACAGAATCCGTGTCCGCAGAACACTTTGGGGTAAATTTCGTCGATGCCTATGAAGCGATCGATTCCAGCAACTGGAACGACAATAAGTTTGAAGACCTCAACGACTTCATTGATGGTGGCGCGGCCGACATGGGCCTCACCTCTCTGCGTTGGTCCGGTGGTTCTGATATCGAGAAATATGAAATAACCGGCACAACGACAGGCACTGTCGAACTTTCGGCCATCGACGATCTCGGGAACAATGCAAAAACACTGAGCCTTGGCAACGGATCAGCCGATAATACCCAGAACGAAAACCTTGGAACCTTCCTTGAATTTTGTGGCAACAATAATATCGAAGCCACAATCATCATCCCAACCGAATGGCTGGTTGATACGCAATACAAAGGGCCAAATTACGTCGCAGATCAGATTAACCCAACTGATTTAGCGTCCATCGAAGCCTATGTTGAAAAGGTCATGGAGCTCGCAGCAGAGCATAATGTCACGATCGCCGGCTTTGAAATTGGCAATGAGTACCAATCCTGGTTTACGCCCCAAGGCTATGCTGAGGTTCTGAACGCCGTTGTTCCGGTGGTTCATAGTGTGGTCGGCGAGGATGGGCCAGACATCATCGCTCAGATGGCCATCAACACCAAAGATGATGGTGGCCTCTCACTCGATGAGTGGGAGTATCGAAATGAAAATGGTGTTTGGCAAAATGTGGATTCAGTCGTGGCAAACGCGATTGATGGGCTTGCCTCGCATTTCTACTATCAGGAAGGTCAAGAGACCCAAAACGGCAGCGACTGGGTTCATAGCTACGACAACATTGACGATTTAGTCGCAAAATTTGCCGAGATGGCCTCTGCTTGGGGCACCGACATTGATCTGCATATGACCGAATGGGGCGTAAGCAAAACGACGCTTACCGGCGAAGAGGCCAACTTCGGCCTGCGTCAGCTCGCACCCACCCTCGAGATGTTCTCGGCCATGATCAAACATGGCGTCGATAGCGCCGACATCTGGCCTTTGCTGTACAAAGATTCCTCTCTCGCCCAAAACGAACACCTCAAACCCGTGGGACAGCTGTTCGACCTGATGAATGACCATCTCATCGGGAAAAACGTTGTCGAGTTTACGCTCGATTCCGATGACTACGACATCCACGGTTTCATCGGGGGTGGCGAAGGTGCCGCGTTCTTTTCGTCATTCCTGGACAGTAGCCAAGACCTCACGATTGATCTGACCGATATGTATGGGCTGCGCGGCGAGGTTACGGTCTATATCATCGAAAGCGATGATTATACGGACGCAAATGCTTGGGGCAGCGTGACCACGAGTGCGGGGGCTGACACTTACACCATCAATGCGGGCGGCACCATTTCACTCCGTCTCGATGCCTATGAGACCGCTGTTATAGTGTACGACGCTGTCGATCTTTCCGATTACGCCGTCGTGACACAGGCCAGCGTGGAATATCAGGACGCCACACACGGCACCTCATATAAATATCTGGACGAAGCCGTAACGAACGACCTTATCATTGGCACAGATGTCCACGACTGGATCAGAACCGGCGACGGCAACGACTATATCAACGGTGGCGCAGGGGCGGATGCTCTATACGGCGGTAAAGGCAACGACATCATCGTGGGCGGGGCAGGAAACGACTACATCGCAGCCGGAGCAAATTCTGACACGGTCTATGGCGGCACGGGTGAGGACATCGTTTACGGAGGTCTTGGCGAGGACCGGATTTGGGCCGGCGACGGGGATGATTTGATCCATGGAGACGGTGGAACCGGGCATCTCTATGGCGAATTGGGCGACGACATCCTCCATGGTGGCAATTCCAGAGATTACCTCTACGGCGGCGGCGGCAATGATTTGATCGTGGGCAACGGAGGGGACGACGAAATCTATGGGCACAATGGCAATGACACCATTCGCGGCGGGGGTGGCGCAGATGTGATCACCGGCGGCAACGGGAATGATACCTTCGTCTTTAACGACGGGTTCGGGCTGGATGTGATCACCGATTTCGAAGCCACGAATGACAATGAAACAATAGATCTCAGCGATGTCTCCGCCATCACAGGCTTCTCAGATTTGCAGAGCAATCACATGTCTCAAAGCGGCTCGGACGTTTTGATCACCGTTGACGCGAACAATGTGATTACTCTGGAGAATGTCTTGCTCTCTGATCTGGAGGCCGCAGATTTTCTGTTCTGAAACCAAAGCCCTTTCTAAAGACTGCGTGCCTCACACCCATTTCGCCATCGGCGGCAGGGACATCAGGACCGCATCCGGGTTGTGCCCGGTTTCGAGCCCGAATTTCGTGCCGCGATCGTAGACAAGGTTGTATTCGGCGTAGAGGCCCCGATGGACGAGCTGGCGGTCCTTGTCCATCTCAGACCACGGCGTATCGCGGCGTTTTTCGGTGACGCCGAGAAACGCCGGAAGGAAGGCACGACCGACGTCCTGAGTGAAGGCAAAGTCTTTCTCCCAATCACCCGTGTTCAGATCATCGTAGAAAATCCCCCCGACCCCGCGCGCGCGGCCCCGGTGCGGGATGTAAAAATACTCGTCAGCCCAGGCTTTGAACCGTGGGTAATAGTCGGGATCATGCGCATCACAGTGGTCTTTTTGCACCGCATGAAAGGCCGCCGTGTCTTCATCATATTCGATGCAGGGGTTCAGGTCCGACCCACCGCCAAACCACCAACCATGCGGGGTCCAGAACATCCTGGTGTTCATGTGCACGGCGGGCGTATGCGGGTTTTGCATATGCGCAACCAAGGAAATGCCCGCCGCCCAAAAGCGCGGATCGTCTTTCATCCCCGGCAGGCCTTTGCGCGCGGCCATCGCCATCTGGGCGCGCTCACCCAAAGTGCCGTAGACGGTGGAAACATTGACGCCGATCTTCTCGAACACGCGCCCGCCACGCATGACAGACATCAATCCGCCGCCCGCGTCAGACCCGTCTTCCGACTCGCGTGCCGTCTCGGTCACCTCGAACCGGCCTGCGTGGTGCCCAGCGTAGGGTCCGCTCAACTGTGTGTCTTCGAGCGCCTCAAACGCCGAAACGATCTGATCGCGCAGGCTGCGAAACCACGCACTTGCGCGCTGTTTTTCGGTCGTCATCTCGTCGCTCATCGGGCTCGTATCCTTTTGTTTTCGCCGCAAGTCTCGGGCACCTTGCCAGAGGTAACAACAATCCTGCTCCAACGGCAAGTTCCCTTCCCCTGCGACGGAAAGGCGCTATGATTACGTGTAACATCAAAAGGAGACTCGTTATGCGCTGGCTCATCCCCCTTGCCATTGTGCCGTTGCTCGCGGCCTGTTCCGAACAACAGATGTGCATCTCGCGCGCGACCAAGGATTTGCGCCAAGTACAGAGCTTTATCGCGGAATCCGAGGGCAATCTGGCGCGCGGCTATGCCTTGGTCGAACAGCAATATGTCGATTATGACATCCGGCGCTGTGGCACCACGGATGAGGGCAAAGCGATCTATTGCCGCGAGCCTGATATCGAGACCCGGCGCGTGCCTAAGGCCATTGATCTCGATGCCGAGGCCGCGAAACTCGCCGCTTTGAAAAAGAAAGAGGCGCAGCTTTCGGTTCAGGCGCAGGCCGCCGTGGACTCCTGCAAGATCCAGTATCCTGAATAAGGTTCAGTGCGTGGGCGCAAGGACCGGATCCACAAGGGTCCGGCCACCGTCCACCGTCAGGATTTGCCCGGTCATGAAGCCGGAACAATCCGACGTCAGATATTGCACCGTCTCCGCCACTTCCGAGGCGGGGGCGACGCGGCCCAGAGGCGTTTTCGAGACGATCTCGCCACGATAATCCGGGTTTTCGGCCAACATGTCCTTGAGGCTTGAACTCATCACCGACCCGAAAGCCACGGCATTCACCCGGATGCGATGCGGCGCGAGAGAAACCGCCATGGCGCGGGTCATCTGATCGACCGCCGCCGAGGAAATGGAAAAGGCCAAAAGCTCCGGCTGACACCGCCGCGCGGCGATGGACGACAGGTTGACGATGGAGCCAACCAGCCCCTCGTCCCCCTCGGATTTCTCCGAATTCTTGATCATCCATTTCGCCACCTGCTGCGTCAGGCGCAGCGAGGTCATCAGGTTCTGTTCAAGCAGATCGGCGACATTGTCGTCCTCGACCGACAGCGGAGCGCTCATCAACACCTGACGTGAGGCATTCACGAGGATGTCGACTCCGTCAAAGGCATCAATCGTGGCGGAGAGCAGATTCGCGATGGTGAGTTTCTGGCGCAAATCCCCGGCGAAATACGCAAGCCTTGCACCTTCGGCCTCGGCCTCCTCTCCGTATTCTGCGGTCAGGCTGGCCTCATCCATATCGGCGCACATCACATAGGCGCCCTGTTCCAGAAAATGCCGCGCGACGGAAAGACCGACACCATTGGCGGCCCCAGTGACGATGGCCACCTTGCCCTCAATCGAAAAGCTCATCAGAGACTCCCTGTTTCCGTTAACAGCGACCTTAGGATTTTGTGGTCGCTCTGCGAAGGGGTTTCGCAGCGTGAAGCAATTTGAAACCACCCGTGACGGCAATCTCATCGACCGTGCCAAAGAGAGAGGCAAGTGTCGCCTCATAAGGCAGTTGTCGGTTGGCCACCAGCCAGAGCTGGCCCTGCGGCGACAACATTCCGGCGGCGGCCTTAATAAAGGCCTGCCCTAACGCCGGGTCGGCCGCCCGCGTGGTGTGAAACGGCGGGTTCATGATCACGGCGTCCAAAAGGTGCGGCGGTTTGAATTTGGTGGCGTCTTCCCAATGGAACTGCGCGCGGTCGTCCGTGATATTGTCCTTGGCGGAGGCAATCGCGGCAGCTTCGGCCTCCACGAGGTGCAGCTCCTTCACACCCTCGCGCGCCAGAATCGCACGGGACAGATAGCCCCAGCCCGCGCCGAGATCGGCGATGCGGGGGGGAAGTTTCGCGGGCAAAGCCTCGGCCAGCGCCTCGGACGCCTTGTCGATACGATCAACGGAGAAGACGCCCAGACGCGTTGTAAAACCATCAATCAGCTTCAGCGGACCGGGATTGGCCCAATCCGCGAAATCACCACCAGAGAACCGGATCGCCTTGCCATGCGCTTTAGACACGACCTGCGTCTCCACCCGCTTCTTGATGTCTTTCCAGAGGCTGTCGATACCATCGGTCTTTTGACCGTCGACGATGACCTGATCCGCGCGCAGGGCGGCATCTGCAATCAAGGCACGAGCTTCCGCCTTGGCACGCGGCACGGCGACGATGGCGAGATCGAATTGGCCTCGGGCCTCGGTCACCACTTCATAGCCTTGCGCCTTGAAGGCGTCGACATCGGGTTTGAAACCCTGCACGATCTGAACCTCGGCGCCTTTCAGCGCAGAAAGATCGGCGTCGGAGCGCGGGCGATAAATCACCACGCGGGCCGGGACGGCTCCGTCTAGCAGAAGGGAGAGACGCGGGGACACCATGTCAAAAAGGCGAAACGCCTATTCCTTTTCCATGGTGCATTGCAGCGGATGCTGATGGCGGCGGGAAAAATCCATAACCTGCGAGACCTTGGTCTCCGCGATCTCATGCGGGAACACGCCAACGACCGCGAGGCCCTTTTTATGAACGGTCAGCATGATCTCGGTCGCCTGCGCATGACCGATGCCGAAGAACCGTTCGAGCACCAGCACGACGAATTCCATCGGCGTGTAATCGTCGTTGAGCAACATGACCTTGTAAAGCGGCGGGCGCTTTGTCTTGGGCTTGGGTTTGAGCGCAAGTCCGACATCGCCGTCCTCATCCGAACGGTCGTCATTGTCAGCCATCATCTGCGGTGCGCGGATCATCGGGCCTCCGATTGTCGCTTATCTTGGATTTGGGTTTGTATGCGCCGATATATAGCCCCTTTTGCGCATGAATAAAGAGCGTTATGCCCAAACCGGTAAAGGAGCGCCGATCCGATGACCGAAAAACTCGCCACAATCGCCTTTGATGCCGACGACACGCTTTGGGAAAACGAACAGTTTTTCCGCATGACGCAGGAGCGTTTTGCCGCCCTTCTGGCCGATTTCACCGAGCCCGATCATCTCTCTGAGCGGCTTCTGGCCGCCGAGCGTCGCAACCTTGGCGCCTATGGATTCGGCATCAAGGGCTTTGTCCTCTCGATGATCGAAACCGCGATTGAGGTGACCGAGGAACGGGTGCCTGCCTCCGTGATTCAGGAATTGATTTCGGCGGGACAAGAGATGCTGCGCCATCCGATTCATCTATTGGACGGCGTGGAAGATACCGTTGGCGCGCTGGCCGAGGACTACGAGATTCTTCTGGTCACCAAAGGCGATCTTCTGGATCAGGAGCGCAAACTGGCGCAATCGGGGCTGGGCGATCTCTTCGATGGGATCGAGGTGGTCTCGGCCAAAACCCCTAGCGTATACAGCACCATCTTCGCCCGCCACAATGTCGCCCCAGAGCGCGCCATGATGGTGGGCAACTCGATGAAATCTGACGTCATTCCGCCGATTGAGGCCGGGGCCTGGGGCGTTTTCGTGCCGCATAATTTCACTTGGGAAATCGAACACGCAGAGGCGCCAGCCGGACATCCGCGCTTTCACGAATTGCCGCGCCTGACCGGATTGCCCGCCTTGATCGAGACGATTCAAAAAACTTGAGCCTGCGTTAACCCTGATTTGGTATTTCAGAAGACTCCGCACACCACATTTGGCGTTGCAAACCTGCACCCCCTGAAAGCCTTTGAAAATTCATTGTTTTCTCGGGACGAAGCTTGTGCTAGCGTCTCCTCCATAAGCTGGGCGAAATGATCCGGCAGGACGAGGCAGAGTTATCATGAAGAGCAACGTGCAAGCGCGGGGTGTCCTGCGTGCTGTGTCAGGACGTATTTTTCCTCTTTTACTGATCGCATTCGCAGTGATGGTCTCTGTGACCTCTCGCGCCATGGCGGCCGAATATGCGGCCCTCGTGATGGATGCGCGCAACGGCAAGGTGCTTCATGCCACCAACGCCGACACGCGACTGCATCCCGCCTCTCTGACCAAAATGATGACGCTCTACATCGCCTTCGAGGCGGTCGAACATGGCGAGATCGGCCTCGATGATCTGGTCACCGTGTCCCGCAACGCCGCCTCCGAACCGCCGTCGAAACTGGGTCTGCGTCCCGGTCAGAAAATCAAGCTGCGCTATCTCATTCGTGCCGCCGCCGTGAAATCCGCCAACGATGCCGCCACCGCCATCGGCGAGGCCATCGAAGGCTCCGAGGCCGCTTTCGCCCGTCGTATGAACCGCACCGCCAAACAACTTGGCATGTCGCGCACGACGTTCAAGAACGCGCATGGTCTGACGGAGGCCGGTCACCTGTCGACCGCCCGTGACATGACCGTTCTGGGGCGTCATTTGTTTTATGATTTCCCAGAATATTACAACATTTTCTCACGCCAGACCGCCGATGCCGGCGTGCGCACCGTGAACCACACCAACACGCGTTTTCTGAACTCCTACGCAGGCGCGGACGGGATCAAAACGGGCTACACCTCGGCTGCGGGGTTCAACCTCGTCGCCTCGGCGCATCGTGGCAATGAGCGCATCATCACGACCGTGTTCGGCGGACGCTCCACCGTGTCGCGCAACGCCAAAGTGGCCGAGCTGATGGATCTGGGTTTCAAACGCGCGCCAAGCCGTGTGGCCGTGTCGAAACCGGCCAGACCGCCCTATCTGGGCAAGATCGGCGGTGCGGTCATGGTCGCTGGCACACAGGATGATCCGCGCGTGGCCTCCAAGATCATTCGCGTGAATGTCACCATGACGTCGAGCCCGCGCCCCTTGCCCCGCCCGGTGCAAGGTCTTGCGCCTGAAGAAGAACAAATGCTGCTCGCCGCCTCTGACGATGTGCTCAATGCCTTGACCAAGGCTGAAGAAGAGGCCGCGCTTCTGGCCGCCGCGACCAGCGCCGCCGATGAGGCTAGCACGCTTTTGGCGGAAACGGCCCGTGCGCAACAGGCACCCACGCCCGCCATCGTTCCGATCAGCGCTCCGGGTGCGCCCGGCATCTCCCCCCTGCCCCGTCCAGAGCGCATCCAGCTTGCTTCTGTCGAACCGACCGCTGCCGCACTCATGCCGGAGGGCTCTGTTGCCACGACCGTGGCCCCGGAGGCCGCCCCCGAAATCGTCACGCGGATTTCCACCTCCGGCAACCGCTATTGGGGGATCAACATCGGCACCTATAATTCCGAATATGCCGCCCGTAAGGAGCTTTTGAAAACCGCTCTGACAGAGATCGAAATGCTCGATGGCGCGCTGCGCAAAGTGGTTCGGACCAATCGTGGCTTTGACGCGAATTTCCTGGGCATGACCGAAGACATGGCCGCGATGACCTGTCGTCGTCTTGAAGCCCGCGGCACGGACTGTTCGACGGTTGGCCCGTCTTAATTCGGCCAGCCCTAATCTGGCCAGCCCTAATCTGGCCCACCGTTCATGAAAAAAGGCGACCCTTTGAGGTCGCCTTTTTATATCCCAAGATGCGCAGCATTCCCCCGCATTAAGGTTAATCAGATTAAGGTTAATGCCTCAGAGAGCGCCCCGAGATGGGCGCATATTTAAGGGGGCGGGCCGATCTCAGACGCCCGCGCCCTCTTCCACCTTGAGATCAAGCGCAGCACTGACCAACGCCTTTGTATAGGCCTCTTTCGGCGTCTCGAAAATCTCCTCTGCCGATCCCATCTCGACCACATCGCCACGCTTCATCACCAGAACCTGATGCGACAGCGCGCGCACCACGCGCAGGTCGTGCGAGATGAACAGGTAAGCCAGTTTGTGTTTCACCTGCAGCTTGCGCAAAAGCTCCACGATCTGCACCTGCACCGTCATGTCGAGCGCAGAGGTCGGTTCATCCAGCACCACCAGACGCGGGCGCAGGATCATCGCGCGGGCGATGGCGATGCGCTGACGCTGACCGCCGGAAAACTCATGCGGATAGCGGTGACGGGTCTCGGGATCGAGGCCCACCTCGCGCATGATGTCGATCACCGCCGCCTCGACGGAGGCATAGCCCTCGACATGGTGCACACCAAGACCCTCGGCGATGATCTGTTCCACCGTCATGCGGGGCGACAGCGAACCGTAGGGGTCTTGGAACACGATCTGCATATCGGCGCGCAGCGGGCGAAGTTTGCGGTTGGACCATCCTTGAATGTCCTGTCCCAGAACCACCACCGGCCCCTGCGAGGAAATCAGCCGCATCATGGCGAGCGCCAGCGTTGTTTTGCCGGAGCCGGATTCGCCGACGATGCCCACAGTTTCGCCCGCACGGACCGACAGCGTCGCGGCATTCACCGCCTTCACATAGCCCACCGTCTTGCGCAGGAAACCGCGCTGGATCGGGAACCAGATGCGCAGGTCTTTGGTCTCGGCCACCACCTCCGAACCTTCCGGCACGGGATCGGGATGACCCGCGGCCTCGGCGGCCAAAAGCATCTGCGTGTAGGGGTGTTGCGGATTGTCGAAAATCTCAGTCGTCACACCGGTCTCGACGATCTCGCCATTCTTCATGACACAGACCCGATCGGCGAATTTGCGCACGATGTTCAGGTCGTGGGTGATGAAGAGCATCGACATGCCGAGGCTCTGTTTCAGCTCCGCCAGAAGTTCGAGAATCTGCGCCTGAATCGTCACATCGAGCGCGGTGGTCGGTTCGTCCGCGATCAACAATTCGGGCCGGTTCGCCAGCGCCATGGCGATCATGATCCGCTGCCTCTGCCCGCCGGACAATTGGTGCGGGTAATCCTTGAGACGGCTTTCCGGTTCGTGGATACCGACCTGTGTCAAAAGCTCAATCACACGCTCCCGCGCCGCCAAACCCGTCATGCCGTGATGGATCAACAGCACTTCGGAGAGCTGTTTTTCCAGCGTGTGCAGCGGATTGAGCGAGGTCATCGGCTCTTGAAAGATAAAGCTGATGTCATTGCCGCGCAGTTTGCGCAGCTCTTTCTCGGAGGCGCCGACAAGCTCCTGCCCCTGATAGGTGATCGAGCCACTGGTCACAGCCGTATCGGGCAAGAGGTTCACGCAAGACAGCGCTGTCACCGATTTGCCGGAACCGGATTCGCCCACGAGAGCGACGGTTTCGCCCTTCTCCACCGAGAACGACACGCCTTTGACGGCCTCGACCACTTGGCCGTCCTGACGAAAGCCGACCCGCAGGTCTTTATATTCCAAAAGGCTCATCGAAAGGTCTTCCTCGGGTCAAACGCATCCCGCACGCCTTCGAAAATGAAGACCAGAAGCGAGAGCATGATGGCATAGGTGAAAAAGGCGGTGAAAGCGAGCCAGGGGGCCTGAAGGTTCTGTTTCGCCTGAAGCGTCAGCTCGCCCAAAGAAGGCGCAGACGACGGCAGACCAAAGCCCAGAAAGTCGAGAGAGGCCAGCATGCCAATATTGCCGGTCACGATGAAGGGCAGCATGGTCAAGGTCGCCACCATCGCATTGGGCAACATATGGCGGAACATGATCGTCCAGTTGCCAACGCCTAGGGCCCGCGCCGCACGGATATATTCGAAATTCCGCGCCCGCAGAAATTCGGCCCGAACGACGCCAACAAGCGCGGTCCAGCCGAAGAGAATGGTGACAAAGACCAAAAGCCAGAAACTTCGTCCCAATATGGCAAAGAGGATGATGATCACATAGAGCGCCGGCATCGCGCCCCAAATCTCCAACACGCGCTGGAATATGAGGTCCGTGCGTCCGCCGAAAAAGCCCTGAATCGCGCCCGCAATGACGCCGATGAGCGAGGACGCCAGCGACACCACGAGGGTGAAGAAAATCGACAGGCGGAAGCCGTAGATCACGCGGGCGACCACGTCGCGTTTGGTGTCATCCGTGCCCAGCCAGTTTTGGCGCGTCGGCGGCGAGGGCGCGGCACCCGGTCCTTCGACCTGCGTGTTGTAGGAATAGCGAATGGGCGGCCAGATCATCCAGCCTTTCTCGATCTCTTCGCCATTGACCACGCCGTCCTGGGCGTCCTCAATATAGGCCTCGGGATCATCGAAACAGTCGACCATGCCGCCGGTCTCGATCAGGCATTGCACCTCGGGATAGCGATAGACGGCCTCCGTGCGAAAATCGCCGCCGAACTCGGTTTCCGGGTAGAACTTGAAGATCGGCATGTAATAGCCGCCGCGATATTGCACGAGGATCGGCTTATCGTTCGCGAGGAACTCGGCAAAGAGCGACAGGCCGAAGAGGATCGAGAAAATGATCAGCGACCAATACGCGCGGCGGTTCGATTTGAAATTCCGCCAGCGACGGCGATTGAGTTCGGACATCTTCATGTGTCCCTCCGCTCGAAATCAATGCGCGGGTCGACGAAGACATACATCAAATCCGACAGGATGCCGATCAACAGACCGATGAGACCAAAGAAGAACAGAGTGCCGAAGATCACCGGATAGTCGCGCGCCAAGGCGGCCTCATAGCCCAAACGCCCCAAACCATCGAGGGAGAAGAGCGTCTCGATGATCACCGACCCGCCGAAAAACACACCGAGAAACAGCCCCGGAAAGCCCGCAATCACGATCATCATCGCGTTGCGGAAGACATGGCCGTAGAGGACGCGGGATTCTGGCAGGCCCTTGGCCTTGGCGGTGACCACATATTGTTTGCGAATCTCATCGAGAAAGGAGTTCTTGGTCAAAAGCGTGAGCGTGGCGAAGGACGAGATCACAGAGGCCAGAACCGGCAAGGCAATGTGCCAGAAATAATCGCCGATCTTGCCCAGCAAGGACATCTGATCCCAATCGGGCGAGGTCAGGCCGCGCAGCGGGAAAATCTGCCAATACGACCCACCCGCAAACAGAACCAAAAGCATAATCGCGAAAAGAAAGCTCGGGATCGCATAGGCGGCGATGATGATGCCTGAGGTCCATGTGTCAAACTTCGACCCATCACGCACGGCCTTGCGGATGCCCAGAGGAATGGAAACCAGATAGGAAATCAAGGTCGCCCAAAGCCCCAAGGAAATCGACACCGGAAGCTTGTCCCAGACGAGATCCAAAACACCCTCGGATTTGAAATAGCTCTCCCCAAAATCGAAGCGCATGTAGTTCCACATCATCGTGAGGAAACGCTCCAAGGGCGGTTTATCGAGGCCGAATTGACGCTCCAGATCGGCGATGAACTCGGGCGGAAGGCCCCGCGCACCAGCGTATTCGCTTTGATAGGCGGTGTTTTCGGTCGCATTCGCGCTGCCCGCATCCGACTGGGTGCCCGTGATCGTCTCGAACACGTCGCCTTCGCCCTGCAAATTGGCGAGCACCTGTTCGACCGGACCGCCCGGCACGAATTGCGTCAGCGCGAAGTTCACCACCATGATCCCGATCAGCGTCGGAATGATCAACAGCACACGCCGTAGAATATAGGCTCCCATGAAGCGTCCTTACCGGATTGTTATCTCTGCTCTTGGCCGTCTCGCGGCTTTTTATTTCAATGCGCCTGCCGCGCGCAATTCCGCTTCGCGGTCGGCATTCACCCACCAGAAATCCAGATAGCCCAGATCGAGCGGCGGCATCGTGTCCTCATCGGGGTGCTCATACATGTCGTAATAAGCGACCCAATAGCTGTCGTTCATATGCGCGGGCACGATAAAATAGTCGTAGCGCATGATCCGGTCGGCGGCTTTGACCATCGCCGCCATGTCGTCATAGGTCTCGGCGTTGAGGATTTCCTTGCCGATCGTTTCAATCGCCGGGTTGCAATAGCCCGCCGGGTTGAAAATATCGTCCACTTCCTCGCAGCCGTATTTTTGCAAGAACCCGGCACCCTCTTCGAAGCCATTGGAATAGCCGTCGAAGATCATGTCATAGTCAAAGCTTTGCTTGCGCGCCTGATATTGGTTCGGGTCGATCCGGTTGTAGGTGGCATCGACGCCCAGTGCGATCAGGTTTTCGACATAGGGTTTGATGAGCCGATCCCAAGACGGGCTGTAATGCAGGATTTCAAGGGACAGCACCTCGCCCGAAGCATTGCGCATCTTGCCGTCATCGCCGGGGGTGTAGCCGGCTTCGGCCAAAAGCGCCATGGCCTGACGCATGTTGCGGCGATCCAGAGAGCGGTCGCCAGAGCTATGCGGCAAAAGCGCCTCCTCGGTAAAGATCGCCTCGGGCAGATCGTCTTTGACGCCTTCGAGCACGGCAAGTTCCTTGCCCTCCGGCAGGCCGGTCGCCATCAGCTCCGGCGTTTGCCAAAAGCTTTCGCGTTGGGAAAACAACCCGTATTGCAGCGTCTCGTTGGTCCAGGTGAAGTTGTACATCAGCCCTAGCGCCAAACGCACATTGCGGTCCTGCAATTTCTCGCGCCGCAAGTTGAACAGGAACCCGGTCGCGCCGGGAATATTGCCATTGTGCAGGGTTTCCTTTTTCACCCAGCCATTCTCAAGCGCCGGAAAATCGTAATTCGTCGCCCAGACCAGGGAGGAAAATTCCTGACGGAAGGTGATGTCACCAGCTTTGAAGGCTTCGAACGCCGCGATGGTATCGCCGAAATAGGTCACACGAATGGTGTCGAGGTTGTTACGCCCAACGTTGAACGGATGCTTCGCGCCCCAATAGTCGGGATTGCGGCTGTATTCGACCCACTGACCCGGATCATAAGCGGTCAGCATATAGGGCCCGGTGCCCGGCGAGGTCTCGTAGCGTTTCTCATCGAGACGGTGACCGGTTTCCTCGAACCACGCCTTTTTCATCACCAGCGTCGCGCCCGCCTGACCGATCAAGCCGCTGCGCGGAATGTCCGGTTGAAAGGTGAACTTGACGGTGTGTTCATCAAGCGCCTCGACCTTTTCGATCATCGCGGACACACCCGCACGCCAGGATGGCGTGCCCTCGGCAATGAATTTATTGTGGGTGTAGACCACATCCTCGGCGGTCATCGGTGAACCGTCGGAAAAGGTCACATCGTCACGCAGGTGGAAAATCACCCAATCCTTGCTCTCCGGATATTCGATGGTCTCGCAAAGCACACAATAGCTGGCCGATTTATACTCATCCGCGGTCCCGACCATCAGGCGCTCATACATCGAAGACGACAGGAGCGCGGGCGTGCCGGACAGTGTGGAAAAGGGGTTCAGACTGTCGAATGTGCCCACGGTGCCAAGGATGATCTCGCCGCCTTTCGGGGCCTCCGGGTTGACGTAATCGAGATGATCGAAGGGGGCATCGTATTTCGCCTCGTCCCAGTCGGAATACCAGGTCGAGGTGATGGTGTCCGCATCCTGCGCCCAAGCGCCTTCGCCCACCCCCCCCGACAAAAGGCCAAGCGTTGCCATGACAGGAAAGACGCGGGCGAAGGGGCGTTGGATCATAGTCGGGTCTCCGGGAAAATTATGGGATGTCTTGCGATTGACGGTAATGTGCCAAAGCGCCGGGATGCAAGTTACATGCGCTCGAATTTGCGTGATCGGGTGCGCCGCCCCCAAGCTCTGCCCAAAACAAAACCCCCACCGGTGCGGCCAGTAGGGGTTTTATGTGGAGAGTCTTTGTGGGGTCTCTCGTTTTCCGCGTACGGGCGGATGAAACGGACTTAGCCGGAAATCGACTGAAGATAGGCCACGATATTGGCGCGGTCTTCGATCTTTTTCAGACCGGCAAAGGACATCTTGTTGCCCGGAATCTCGTCTTTCGGGCTTTCCAGATAGGCGTTCAGCAGTTCCGGGGTCCAGGCACCGCCATGCGAGGCCATCGCGTCGGAGTAGGAAAAGTCGCCAACGGACGCCAGCTCACGCCCGAACACGCCATCGAGGTGCGGCCCCGTGCCGTTCGAGCCGTCAACCTTGTGACAGGCTTTGCATTTGCCAAAGACTTTCTCGCCCTTGGCCGGATCGGCAGAGGCCAGAAGTTCGTCAAAGCTCACTTCGACCACTTCTTCTTCCACGGCGTCGTCTTCGCCCGTGGCGATCACATAGGCTTGGACATGCTCACCGTCGTGTCCGGTGGCATCCATGGCATAGATGGAAGTTGCGGCCCAATTGCCGAGCAGGAAGATCAAGAATGTGCCGCATACGCCGCCCACGATCTTGGTAAGGGTCATAGTGTTGAACATATTGCGTTCCGTTCCTATAGGTTCGTCGGGCGATATCTACCCGCTTCCCATGATTCATTTCAAGGTATAAGACCGAAACCCGCACAAGTTAGCGCAGATCAAACGCAGGAAAAGGGGTAAATATGGCCGTTCGCATCGCATTTCAGGGGGAACCCGGCTCCTATTCGCATCAAGCCTGTGCCGAAGCACGTCCAGATTACGACCCTTTCCCCTGCCCGACTTTCGAGGATGCAATGGAAGCGGTGCGCACGGGCGCCGCCGATCTGGGCATGATCGCGGTCGAGAATTCGACCTATGGCCGGGTGCAGGACGTCTATCACCTTTTGCCCGATTCCGGTCTGCACATCATCGACGAGACCTTTGTGCGGGTGCATGTGAACCTCTTGGGCCTGCCAGGGACAAAGATTTCCGACATCAAGACCGCCCGTGCCATGTCCGTCCTTTTGGGTCAGGCCCGTGGCTTTATTCGCGAACATGGCCTCACGACCGTCAACTGGTCCGACAACGCCGCAGCCGCGCGCTCCGTGACCGAAGAGGGCAACCCCGAGATTGGAGCCTTTGCCTCCGAGCTGGCCGGTGAGATTTTCGGCCTCGACGTCCTCGCGCGTCACGTTGAGGACCATAAACTCAACACCACGCGGTTCCTGATCATGGCCCGCGAGCCGAATTATGAACGCCGCGCAGACAAGATGGTCACCGCCTTCATGTTCCGCGTCCGCAACATTCCCGCCGCGCTCTATAAAGCGATGGGCGGTTTCGCGACCAATGGCATCAACATGACAAAGCTGGAAAGCTATATGGTCGACGGCGTCTTCACCGCGACGCAATTCTACGCCGACATCGAAGGCCACCCGGAGGACGACAACGTGCGCCTGGCCCTCGATGAGCTACGCTATTTCACGGAAATGGTGGAAATTCTGGGCGTCTACCCGGCCGACCCGCGCCGGACCTAAGACCTGAAACCTGAGACGCGCAAACAGGGTTAGCGTTTCGGCGCGCCCTGATACTGTTCCGACAGGTGTTCACAATAGGATTGGATGCGCTTTTCGAACCGCTTTTGCAGGGTCGCTTTGGCGAATTTCACCGACTGAACCAGAATGCGTGCCGACAGCGTCTTTGGGCGCACATCATAGCCAAAGGTCACCCGTGTGCGTTGCGGCGACAGAGGGACAAGTTCCGTCTTCAGCTCCATGTTCAGCCCTCCCGACACGGCCGTGGCCACAATGATATTGGGCGCGTCAAATTCGACGATCTCGGCAAAAAGGTCCCGCAACTTCCCGCGAAACGGCACTTTCAATGTCCAGCCAGCGCCAACATCGCGTGGCTGCGTTGCGGCCTTGCGCTTGACATCAATCCCGCGACGCATGGCCTGACGCTCCAGCCCATCGAAATCCGTGATGTGCTCGAAAACGAATTCTGCCGGAGCTTCAATATCCTGACGCGTTGAGAATTTCATACCTGCTCACCTGTTACCTTCCGCAAATAGGTTATTCCGTTATTCCCAATCATCCGCAAGCCACTTGGCCATCAGAACCTGCGCGATGGCGCCTTTTCTTGCAGGCGCAATCTCTGGATGTTGCCCGGCCATCGCCAGAGCCAGCTCTTCGCGCCGCACCCAGCGCGCATCCTCGATCTCGACCGGGTCGATGATGATTTCCGTGCTCTCCGCCTCCGCGCGACAGCCCAACATCAGGGACGCCGGGAAGGGCCAGGGCTGGCTGGTGACATAGGTGACCTTGCCGACACGCACGCCTGCCTCTTCGAACACCTCGCGCCGCACCGCCGCTTCGATGGGTTCGCCCGGTTCGACGAAGCCGGCCAAGAGGGAATACATCCGCTCCGGCCAATTTTCATTGCGGCCCAAAAGGACGGAATTGCCGCGGGTCACCAGCATGATCACCACCGGATCGGTGCGCGGAAAATGCGAGACCCCACAAGCGGGGCATTCCCTTTGCCAACCCGCCTGAGACATCTCCGTTTTGGTCCCGCAAGCGGCACAAAATCCGTGGCTGCGATGCCATGCGAACAGTCCACGCGCCGTGCCCGCCATTTCCGCCTCAAGCGGCGTCAGCGTCGTCATCACCGCGCGCAGATCGCGAAATGTCAGCCCGTCCAGTTCCTTGAACTCCACGCTTGCGCTCGACCATGGCGAGGTATCCTCGTCGGAGACCAGCGGCTCGAAGGCACCGACATCACGAGCAAAAACCGGCTGACCGTTGGGCAGAAGGCCGAGGAAAAGCTCCTGCGCCTCAGCCGAAGCAAATGCATCCGCGCCAAGCAGCGCCAAGGCGCCCGCCGCATCGGTCGGCACATGCCCGCGCCAGATCGGCATCACGAGCGCGTCCACCTGTCCGCGCATCACATCGGCCTTGGCTCGCAAATGCGCGGTCCTGTTCAATTCTCCGCCCGCGAGCGGCACCAAATCCTGTTTCATGTGATTGGCTTACGCCCGGTTGCCCGTTCGAACCAAGACACCCTGACATCTCGGCAACCGCGGCGCAGATTTCCTGTTGCTATTTTGCGACAAAAGACAATAATGCAATTTAAAGTTGCGCACTTGACCCAGATGGCAACCCAAAATGGATTGCTTGCCTCTTTTGTATTGGTAAATTCGTGAACGTCACATCTTTGTCTTGTGGCGGAAAGATGGTCGCATCACCCTGTACCCAGGCCCGTTTCAAGACATGGAGTAGCCAGATGAACCGTCTGAAAAAACACATAAATCGCCGGGGTTTTCTGTCCCGCACAATCGCAGGAACTGCTTTGATTGCTCTTCATCCCTTTTCGGCCCGCGCCAGCGCCAACCAGGCGCATTTGCGGATCATGGAAACCACGGACCTGCACGTCCATGTGTTTCCCTATGACTACTATGCCGACAAGCCTGTAGATACGGTGGGCCTCGCCCGCACTGCCGCGCATATCAATGACATCCGTCATGAGGCAACCAATGCAATGCTTTTGGACAATGGCGATTTCTTGCAGGGCAATCCGATGGGCGACTTCATCGCCTATGAGCGAGGGATGAAAGAGGGTGACATGCACCCGGTCATCACCGCGATGAACACGCTGGGATTTGACGCCTCGACCTTGGGCAACCACGAATTCAACTACGGCATCGACTTTCTGATGAAGGCGCTGGCGGGCGCGCATTACCCGGTGATTTCCGCCAACGTCGTCAAGGAAATGGGTGCCACGCCCCGCGACGACGTCACGCTTTTGCCGCCCTATGTGATCCTCGACCGCGAGATCACCGACGGCGCGGGCGATACGCATAAGATCAAGATCGGTCTCATTGGCTTCGTGCCGCCGCAGATCATGATGTGGGACCGCAAGAACCTCGAAGGCAACGTGAACGCCCGCGATATTGTCGAGACCGCCCGCGCCTATGTGCCTGAGATGAAGGAAAAAGGCGCCGACCTCATTATCGCGCTGAACCATTCCGGAATTGGATCTGCCGAGCACACCGTAGGCATGGAAAACGCCTCCGTGCCGCTGGCAGAAATCGACGGGGTGGATGCGCTTTTGACCGGGCACTCGCACCTCGTCTTCCCCTCGCCAACCTATGACGGCTACGCCGCCGTAGACAGTGAAAAGGGTCTGATCCACGGCAAACCTGCCGTGATGGGCGGCTATTGGGGCTCGCACCTGGGCGTCATGGATTTGCTTTTGGAATATGAAGGCGGCGCATGGCGCGTGGTGACCAGCGAAGTCGAGACCCGTCCGATCTCGCGTCGCGAAGAAGACCGCTCGATCACGCCGCTCGTCGAAAGTGTCGAGCCTGTGCTGGCCTCCGTGCAGGACATCCACGACCAAACGCTGGCCTATGTGCGGCGCGCCGTGGGCAAAACTGCGGCTCCGCTGCACTCCTATTTCGCGCTGGTCGCCGATGATCCCTCGGTGCAGATCGTCTCCAACGCCCAGCTTTGGTACATCGGCGAGATGATGAAAGGCACGGAACACGAGGGCCTGCCGATCCTCTCCGCCGCCGCGCCCTTTAAGGCCGGCGGTCGTGGTGGCCCTGAATATTACACCGATGTGGCGCCGGGCGATGTGGCGATCAAAAACGTCGCCGATCTCTACCTTTACCCGAACACCATTCGGGCTGTGCGCATCAATGGCGCCCAACTCAAAGGCTGGCTGGAACGCTCTGCGGGCATGTTCAATCAGGTCGAGAAAGGCGCGACGGACGCGGTTCTCCTGAACCCCGACTTTGCCTCCTACAATTTCGACGTGATCGACGGGGTGGACTATCAGATCGACATCTCGCAACCGTCGCGCTTCACGGCCAGTGGCGAGCCGCTGAACCCCGAGGCCTCGCGGATCGTCAATCTGACCTTCGAGGGCGCGCCCGTGTCCGACGACATGGAGTTTATCGTCGCCACCAACAACTATCGCGCGGGCGGTGGCGGCACCTTCCCCGGCGCCGATGGGTCCACGGTGATTTTCGAAGGCCCCGACACCAACCGCGACATCATCGTGCGCTATATCGTCGAACAAGGCACCGTCAATCCGACCGCTGACAACAACTGGTCGCTGGCGCCTCTGGGCGACACCACCGTATTGTTCCAAACCGGACCTGCGGCACGCACGCATCTCTCTGATCTCAAAGGCCTGACCATTGAGGACGCGGGCGAAGGCACAGACGGATTCGCCCAATTCCGCATCACGCTCTGAGCCGAATTGGCCGACCTGAGCGCATATCGACAAAGCGGCCACATCACGTGGCCGTTTTTTGTTTACCAAATGGGCAAATAAAATTTTTCCGCCATTTTTTTACGCAGGCGTTAAGGTTGTATACATGATTGTGAACCTCAATCTCGCAGGCGCCCGAATAGCACGCCATTCTGAGCCGGAACGATACAGAGGATTTTTCAGGGGAAATGAATGTTCTATAAATCCATCACCACCATGGCCGCCTTCGCACTGACCGCAAGTGCCGCCTACGCCGAGACCGCGATGCCTTTCGCGCTCGACTGGAAATTCGAGGGCCCCGCAGCCCCCTATTTCACCGCGCTGGAAAAAGGCTATTTTTCCGACGCCGATCTGAGCGTTGAAATCTCCGCAGGTCAGGGCTCTCTCGACGCCATTCCGAAGGTCGCCACCGGCGCGTTTCCGGTCGGCATGGCGGACATCAACAGCCTCGTGAAATTCCTCGACCAGAACCCCGGCGCGCCGGTCATCGGCATGATGATGATCTATGACGCGCCGGCCTTTGCCGTGGTGGGCCGTAAATCGCTGGGCATCGAAGTCCCGAAAGACCTCGAAGGCAAAATCCTGGGTGCGCCGCCGCCGGATGGAGCCTGGGCGCAATTCCCGATCTTTGCCGCCGAGAACGATCTCGACATGGACAAGATCACCGTCGAGCCGGTCGGCTTCCCGACCCGTGAGCCGATGCTCGCCGAGGGCAAAGTGGACGCCGTCACCGGCTTCAACTTTTCATCCTTCCTGAACCTCGTGCGCCTCGGCGTGCCGGAAGATGACATTTCGACGATCATGATGTCGGATTACGGCGTGAACCTTTACGGCAACGTGTTGATCGTGAACACGGATTTCGCCGCCGAGAACCCGGATGCGGTCAAAGGATTTGTCTCTGCCGTGACAATGGGCTGGAAGGACGCGATGGCCGATCCGAAGGCCTCGGTCGAATATATGATCAAGTACAACCCGGCTTCCGATCTGGACCTGGAAACACGCCGCCTCGAATTGGCGCTCGAAGGCAATGTATACACCGATTACGTCGCCGAACACGGCATGGGCGGGATCGACGCGGAACGTTTTGAGGGCTCTTTGGAGCAGCTCAAAATGGTCTACGAGTTCAACGCAGAGCCCGACGCGAGCCTTTACTTCACCGAGGATTACCTGCCCGCCGCCGATGCGCGCATGCTGAAGTAATCTACCGCGAAGACTTTGGCGGGCGCGGAACCTCAAAAAGGCTCGCGCCCGTTTTCATGCGGGCAAAAGAGCGGACAAAATGGCAAATCTCATAGATATCAAAGGTGTGACCCACGCCTACAAGACCGACAACGGCCCCCTGCCCGTTCTCGACGACCTCAATATTTCCGTCCCCGAAGGCGATTTCTGCGCCGTGGTCGGGCCTTCGGGCTGTGGCAAATCCACGCTGACGAGGCTTATCGCCGGGCTGATGAAGCCGGATCAGGGCGAGGTCTGGCTGCACGGCGAAAAGGTGACCAGCCCACGCTCGACCGTCGGCATGGCGTTTCAGAATCCTGTGATGCTGGAATGGCGGACGATCCTTCAGAACGTGTTACTGCCGTTAGAGATTGTGCCGAACAAGATGACGAAGAAACAGAAAGAGGAACGTGGGCGCGAGCTTTTGGCGCTTGTGGGCCTTGAGGGGTTCGAGGACAAGCGTCCGTCTGAGCTGTCTGGCGGCATGCGTCAGCGGGCCTCTTTGTGTCGTGCCATCGTGCACAAGCCCGACGTGTTGATCATGGACGAACCCTTCGGCGCGCTCGATGCCTTCACCCGCGAAGACCTCTGGCAAACCATGCATGCGCTGCGAGCCGAGGAGCCGTTCACCGGCGTGCTGATCACCCACGATCTGCGCGAAAGCGTTTATCTCGCCGATGAGGTCATCGTGCTCTCGGGCCGGCCGGCCACGACGCAGCATGTGGAGAACGTCAAACTCGACGGGCGCACCGATCTTGAGGTGATCTACACCCCCGAGGCGACCGAGATTTTGCACCGCCTGCGCCACCAGATCGAGATCGCGCAAGGGCGTGCAAAAGACGAGGAGGCAGCCTAATGAAAACCTTCCGCAAGATCGCCACACCGACCCTCGCCATCCTCATATTCCTCGCCTTCTGGGAGTTCATCGTCTGGGTGAACCAGTGGCCGAACTACAAAATGGCCTCCCCCTCCGATCTGATCCCGGCCTATACAAAATATTGGAATCTCTTCCTGATTTACGGTTGGCAAACCCTCTGGCGCACCGTCGTCGGGCTTTTGGTCGCCGTCGTCTTCGGCACCTTGATCGGCATGATCATGGGCTTTTCGCGCACCATGCGTGACGCGCTTTATCCGCTTTTGGTGGGCTTTAACGCCATTCCGAAAGCCACCGTTGTCCCCGTGATCGCCCTCATCCTCATTGGCCAGCATGATCTGAACACCGTGCTGATTGCCTTCATGATTTCCTTCTTCCCGATCTCGGTCGCGGTCTCCATCGGTCTGTCGACTTTGGAGCCGGAATATCGCGACATTCTGCGCTCTCTCGGCGCGTCAAAATGGACGATTTTCTGGAAGATTGCCCTGCCGAAAACCCTGCCGGAATTTTTTGGCGCCTTGAAGGTCGCGGTGACGCTCGCCTTCATCGGCACCAACCTGATGGAGATCGTCGAACCGCATGGCAAGGGCCTTGGGCACCTGTTCGACAGCGGCAAGATCAACGCGGATTACCCGCTGATGTTCGCGGTGCTGATCGCTTTGGCATTCCTTGGCATCCTGCTCTACTACATCGTGGTGGCACTGGAAAAAATCTTTGCGGGTTGGGCGGAACGCCCACAGGGATAATGGGCGGAACGCCCACAGGGATGATCAAAGAGGGCGCCAATTTAGCGCCCCCTTTTTACTTTGTGCGTGGACCTTTCGGATCAGAGCTGACGCGTCGCGAAGTACCAATCCACGACATTTTGCCCCTCAGGCGCCTCGGCGAGTTTCTCCAGAGCGGCGGCGGCGGTCGGCGGGGTCGGCACAATCACCGCATCCCCCGGCTTCCAGTTTTCCGGCATCGCGCATTTGTTCTCATCGGCGGCTTGCAGCGCCACCACGAGGCGATGGATCTCATCCACAGACCGCCCCGCGTTCATCGGGTAATAGACCATGGCGCGCAAGATGCCATTCGGGTCGATGATAAACGTCGCCCGCACCGCCGCCGTGTCCGAAGCCCCCGGCTGGATCATGCCATAAGCATTGGCCACTTTCATCGACAGGTCGGCGATGATCGGGAATTTGATCTCGACGCCCCAGTTTTCCTTGATGTTGAGCATCCAGGCGATGTGAGAATAATGGCTGTCGATGGACAGACCCAAGAGCTCCACCCCCATGGCGTTGAACTCATCTTGCTTATTCGCAAAACCGATGAATTCCGTGGTGCAGACGGGCGTGAAATCCGCCGGGTGGGAGAAGAGGATCAGCCATTTGCCTTTGTAGTCGTCGAGGGTTTTCACCCCATCGGTGGTCAGCGCCTCAAACGCCGGGGCAGGTTTGTTCAGTTGCGGGCCGGTGATGGTTTCGATGTGATCGGTCATATCTTTGTCCTTTGTTGTATTGGTGTTTTTCGCTCCAAGGCGTCGCCGCCCTTTCGATGACACAGAGATAGCCCTTGCGAATTCATTGTTGAAACGAATAAAAAAGATCAAAGTAATTGAGAAATTCGATCAATGATTCTACCCACCCTGCGTCAACTTCGCTTCCTCACCGCCCTTGCCGACGAGCTGCATTTCGGTCGTGCCGCCGAGGCCTGTTTCGTCACGCAATCGACCCTTTCGAGCGGACTCAAGGAGCTCGAAGACATCCTCGGCGCGCCCATCGCCGAGCGCACCAAGCGCAGCGTTTTGATGACTCCTCTGGGCGAAGAGATCGCGGCGCGCGCCCGCGTGATGCTGGCCGAGGCGCAGGACATGGTGGAGCTGGCGCAAAGCCAATCCGGCACGTTGCGCGGCACCTTGAAACTCGGCACCATTCCGACGGTCGGACCGTTTCTCTTTCCCCGCCTCTTGCCGCGGCTGCGTCAGGACTATCCCGATCTGCGACTTTATATGCGCGAGGAATTGACCCAAAACCTGATCGCGGGACTGCGCGCCGGGCGGCTCGATGTGATCCTGATCGCGCTGCCGTTCGAGACCGGCGATCTGGAGACGGAAAGCCTGTTCGAAGACGATTACCAGCTCGCCACGGCGCCCGGGCACCGGCTGATGTCCGATCGTGCGATTGGTGGGCCAGATTTGGATGATGAGACACTTTTGCTTTTGGAGCGCGGGCACTGTCTGCAACGTCACGCGCTGTCGGCCTTTCCGCAGAGCCACGCGAAACAGGATGAAACCTTTGCCGCCACTTCGCTGCCGACTCTGGTCGCCATGGTGGAGGAAGGCCTTGGCATCACGCTTTTGCCGCAGCTCGCGATTGACGCAGGCGTGACGCGGAACACCGACATCCACCTGACACCGCTTTTCGGCACCAAACCGCGCGAAGTCGTTCTGGCCTGGCGCAAAAGCTCGGCGCGGAGCGCGGACTTTCACCGTCTGGCGGGGCTTTTGCGCGAAGAACGCACCCGCCTGTCCTCTTGAACCGCCCTCTTGCGAATCCAGAGCATGACGACTATGTAACGCGGTGAGAGGTTGGCGCGGGCGAGCGCCTCGCCAACCCGGTCAGGTCCGGAAGGAAGCAGCCGTAACGAGCCCCGCTTGGGTCGTTGTCCAGCCTCTCACCTGAACCTTAACTGCATGCCGAGGAGGAATTTGATGATTGTCGCTACCGCCCCTCGGGCAGCCGCTTAAGGCCTACTCCCATCATCGGACTGCCCGAAACCGTTCCCTTCCGCCGCCCGCCCGGCGCGGAAGCCCTTTCGCGTTTTGCAAGGCAGACCAATGACATCTGATCTCACTATCCTCGGCTGGTCCCAATTTTTCAACGGCCAGCTCGATCTCACCGAAGTCGAATCCCTCACCCCCGTGCGCCTCACTGAGGTGCGCCGCCGCTCCGTCGTGGCGTTGACACCCACGCTGGAGCGGCGCGAGATCGCGCTCACCGGCGATCACGTTGCGACCGACATGGCCGTCGGCGATTTCGCCCTCACCGATGGCACCCGCCTGATCCGCGTGTTGGACCGCAAGACGGTGATCTCCCGCAAAGCCGCAGGCGTCGCGGCCCAAGCCCAATTGATCGCCGCAAATATCGACACCCTGTTCATCACCACCTCCTGCAACCTCGATTTCAACGAAGCGCGCCTCGAACGCTACCTCGCCATCGCGATTGAGGCAGAGGCCACGCCGGTGATCGTCATCACCAAGGCCGACAAGCCCGAGGACATGCCCGTCGAGGTCTATGAGGACCGCGCCAAGGCCCTCTACGAGGGCGCCGAAGTCCTGTTGATCAACGCCAAATCGCCCGACGACATCGCGCGCCTTGAAACCTATTGCGGCACGGGGCAGACCATTGCTCTCGTCGGCTCGTCTGGTGTGGGCAAATCCACCATCGCGCGCGGCCTCACTGGCGAAGACATCGAGGTCGGCGACATCCGCGAGGACGATGCCAAAGGGCGGCACACAACGACGGCACGCTCGATGCACCGGATGCACGCAGGCGGTTGGCTGATCGACACGCCGGGGATGCGGGAACTGGCGCTGCATGACGCGTCTGAAGGCATCGCAACCCTGTTCGAGGACATCACCGATCTTGCCACCGCGTGCAAATTTTCCGACTGCCAACACCAGACCGAGCCGGGCTGTGCCGTGCGCCGCGCGGTGGAGGCCGGAGATCTCGATCCGGACCGCTTGGAACGCTGGCGCAAGTTGGTGGACGAGGATACGCGCAACTCCGAGACCATCGCGGAAGCCCGCGAGCGGGGGCGGAAATTCTCCAAAATGGTGAAAACCACCATGAAGGCGAAAAAGGCCCGACGTGGCGAGTGAGCCACTCTGAAATGAGGTTGCGGGGAGAGGTCCCCGCCCTTACCTTAGAGCGGAACATAGGAAGGGCCCTCGCATGACCGACACCACCACCGGCTACAAGGTACTGGCGCGCAAATACCGCCCGGAAACCTTTGTCGATCTGATCGGTCAGGACGCCATGGTGCGGACGCTCAAAAACGCCTTTGCCGCTGACCGGATCGCGCAGGCGTTTATCATGACCGGCATTCGCGGCACCGGCAAAACCACGACGGCGCGGATCATCGCCAAGGGCATGAACTGCATTGGCCCCGATGGCACCGGCATGCCGACAACAGACCCCTGTGGCACCTGCGAACATTGTGTTGCAATCTCCGAGGGGCGTCATGTCGACGTGATGGAAATGGACGCCGCCTCGCGCACGGGTGTCGGCGACATTCGTGAGATCATCGATTCGGTACATTACCGGGCGGCCTCTGCGCGCTATAAAATCTACATCATCGACGAGGTGCACATGCTCTCCACGAGTGCGTTCAACGCGCTCCTGAAGACGCTCGAAGAGCCGCCCGCCCACGTCAAATTCATCTTTGCCACGACCGAGATTCGCAAAGTTCCGGTGACGGTGCTATCGCGTTGCCAGCGGTTCGATCTGCGCCGGATCGAGCCGGAGGTGATGATGAATCACCTCGCCGGGATTGCCGAAAAAGAGGGCTCCGAAGTTGCGCAGGACGCGCTGGCGCTGATCACCCGCGCCGCCGAAGGCTCGGTGCGCGATGCGCTGTCTCTCTTGGATCAGGCGATTTCGCACGGGGCTGGCGAAACCACCGTCGATCAGGTCCGCGCCATGCTGGGCCTCGCCGACCGCGGTCGTGTTCTCGATCTCTTCGACATGATCATGCGCGGGGATGCCGCCGCCGCCCTCGAAGAACTGGGCGGGCAATATGCCGATGGCGCCGACCCTCTGGCCGTGCTGCGCGATCTGGCGGAAATCACCCATTGGGTGTCGGTGATCAAGATCACGCCCTCCGCCGCCGAAGACCCCACCATTGGCCCCGACGAGCGCGCGCGCGGGTTGGAGATGGCCGAGAAACTGCCGATGCGGGTGATGTCGCGTATGTGGCAAATGCTGCTGAAAGCCATCGAAGAGGTCTCCGCCGCGCCCAACGCGATGATGGCGTCAGAAATGGCGATCATCCGACTGACCCATGTCGCCGACCTGCCGATGCCGGAAGATCTGGTGCGCAAACTCAATGAACAAAACCCGCCGCCGCGGCCGCCCTCTGGTCCGGCAGGCGGTGGTGCCCCTGCCGGTGGTGGCTCAACACAGGCGCAGGGAAGCGCACAGGGAGCGCCACGCGGCCCGGTCCATGGAGCAACCATGTCGTCCGGCGCCGCGACCGCGACGGCCTTGGCCCCCGAGGCCTCTCTTGCCCGCTTCACAAGTTTCGAGAGCGTCGTCGCGCTGCTCGAAGAACACCGCGCCGGCACGCTTTTGATCGAAGCCAAAGAGAACATGCGCATCGCGCGCTACGCGCCGGGGCGGATCGAGTTTCAACCCTGGGGCAAAGCCGCGCAGGACCTCGCGCCACGCTTGGCCGACCGACTTCATCGTCTGACCGGCGTGCGTTGGATGATCACCATCGCGGAGGCCCCCGAAGACGTCCGCACGATCTACGAGATCGAACACGCCGAAGAGATGGCGCTGCGTGCCGAAGCGATGCAACAGCCCATCGTGGCGAAAGTGTTCGAACTTTTCCCCGATGCGAAAATCTCCGATATTCGCACCCCGGAAAAAATTGCCTCTGAGGCCGCCACTGAGGCGCTTCAGGAAGTCGAAGATGAATGGGACCCGTTCGAAGAGTGAACGCGGCCCGCATGGATTGAGGAGAAACGTGATGTTGAAAGGCCTCGGTGGCCTCGGCGATATGGCCGGGATGATGAAAAAAGCTCAGCAAATGCAAAAGGATATGGCCGAGCTTCAGGAAAAGCTCGACACCATGACCGTGGTGGGCGAAAGCGGCGCGGGTCTGGTGAAAGCCACGGCGACCGCCAAGGGCAAACTCACGGCGCTGGACATTGATCCGTCGATTTTCCATCCCGATGAGAAAGAAGTCGTCGAGGACCTGATCCTCGCCGCGATCAAGGATGCGCAGGCGAAAGCCGCCGAGAAATCCGAAACCGAGATGAAATCCCTGACCGAGGGCCTTGGCCTTCCGGCAGATTTCAAGATGCCGTTCTAAAAGGTGAGCGGACGGCAGGATATCGAAGATCTGATTGATCTCATGGCGCGTTTGCCGGGGCTTGGGCCCCGGTCAGCGCGGCGTGCCGTTTTGCACCTGATTCAGAAACGCGGACGTCTGATGCAGCCCTTGGCGCAGTCCATGCAACAGGTCGCGGACAGCGCGCGCGAATGCCTGCGCTGTGGCAATATTGGCACCGGCGATCTCTGTGACATCTGCGTGGACGAGCGCCGCGCCAATGGCGAATTGTGTATTGTTGAGGATGTCTCCGATCTTTGGGCGATGGAACGCGCGGGCGTGTTCAAAGGCCGCTACCATGTGCTGGGCGGGACGCTCTCGGCGCTCGATGCCATCGGGCCGGAGGAGCTGCGCATTCCCCTGCTGGTTCAGCGCGTAGCCGATGAACAGGTGCGCGAGGTGATCCTTGCGCTTGGCGCCACCGTCGATGGCCAGACGACGGCGCATTACATTTCCGACGAACTATCAGGACGCTGCGAGATCAGCTCTCTGGCTCAGGGCGTGCCGGTCGGGGGCGAGCTTGATTACCTCGACGATGGCACAATCACCGCCGCGCTCACGGCCCGCAAACGCCTCTAAAACCTTATCTGATAACAAAAAACCCGAAGCCGAGGCTCCGGGTTTTGTTTTTCCAAAGGAGGCGCCTTTTAGGCGTCGTCGTCCTCGTCATCCGAATCCGGCAGGTTGAAGAAGCTGTCCGCATCCGGCACGCTCTCGTCGCGCTCATCCTCGTCGTCTTGCGACAGGGAGAAGGTTTCCAGCCCGGAAATCGCGGTCGGCATTTTCGGCTCATCGGCATCCGCCGTCAGCGAATCCTCGGTGGACAGAAGCTTGCGACGTTCGTCATCCGTCATATTGGCGGCGATGTTTTTCGCAGCTTTCTGAACGGCGGCATCCAGCTCTGTCTGTTTGCACAGACCCAGAGCCACCGGGTCGATCGGCTGCATGTTGGCGATGTTCCAGTGGGTGCGTTCGCGGATCGACTGGATCGTCGGCTTGGTGGTGCCTACGAGTTTCGCAATCTGGCCGTCAGACAATTCCGGGTGGAATTTCACCAGCCAGAGGATCGAATTCGGACGGTCCTGACGTTTCGACAGCGGCGTGTAGCGCGGGCCACGACGTTTCTCTTCGCCCTGAGCGGCCGCGTTGAATTTGAGCTTCAGCCGGTGCATCGGGTTTTCTTCCGCCGTTTTGATCTCTTCGGCAGTCAATTGGTTGTTCGACACCGGATCGAACCCACGCACGCCGCCCGCGACGTCCCCGTCGGCGATGCCCTGAACTTCCAGCTCATGCAGACCACAGAAATCGGCGATCTGTTTGAAGCTCAGCGTGGTATTGTCGACCAGCCAAACAGCGGTGGCCTTTGCCATAATCGGTTTTGCCATGGGTCACACTCCTTAAAAATGCGGCTCTCCCCGGATACACCTTTCCCGTCGCCTCAAAGGGCTTTCCCCGGCTGGGGACGGTTCTCGTTGTCGGGGAACTTGGCGGCTGTATAGTGCGGATCGAGAAAAGAGGAAAGAGAAAATGCGTCACCGCATCGTGAGTGCCCTTGTGGGGCTTGGACTTTTGACTGCCGCGCCCGGTTTCGCCGACGGCGAGCCTGCGGGGGATTTCGACTATTACGTGCTGTCGCTGTCCTGGTCTCCGACATGGTGTGCGCTCGAAGGCGAGGCGCGCAATTCGCCGCAATGCGATCAGGACTTCGGATGGGTGCTGCACGGTCTCTGGCCGCAATATGAGCGCGGCTGGCCGTCTTATTGCAACACAACCGCCCATGATCCGTCGAAACGCGAAACCGCCGCCATGGCCGACATCATGGGCACCTCAGGCGCGGCCTGGTATCAATGGAAGAAACACGGCCGCTGCTCCGGCCTGTCCCCGCAAGATTTCCTCGCACTGTCCCGCGAAGCTTTTGACCGCATAACCCGGCCCGAGGCGTTCCGCAATCTCAAGGACGACGTCAAACTCCCGGCTGCCGTTGTCGAAGACGCCTTTCTCAAGGACAACCCCGGCCTTGAGCGCAACGAAATCACCGTCACCTGCAAAGCCTCGCGCATCCAAGAAGTCCGCATCTGCCTGACCCGCGATCTGGAGCCACGAAAATGCGGCGCCGATGTCATTCGGGACTGCACGCTGGACGATGCGCTTTTTGAGGCCATAGACTGAGTATTTCGGCTGCAATGAAAACAGCCTTTGCCTTCATCGCAGCTTTAAATACTCAAATTTCGAGAACGATCTTGCCGATATGCGCGCCGCTTTCCATATGCGCATGCGCTTTTGCGGCATCCTCCAAAGCATAGGTGCTGTCCATCACCGGGCCGACCTGCCCCGCCTCGATGAGCGGCCAAACCTTGGCCAAGAGAGCCGCTGCGATTTTAGCCTTGGCCTCATCCGATTGCGGGCGCAGCGTCGAGCCGGTGAGCGTCAGGCGCTTCATCATCACCTGCGCGAAGTTCACTTCGGCCTTGGAGCCTTGCAGAAAAGCAATGTTGACCAAGCGGCCTTCCATCGCCAACGCTTTGATATTGCGGGGGATATAGCTGTCGCCGACCATATCTAAGATAAGATTCATGCCGCCTTCGGATTTCACGACGTCGACGAAATCCTCTTCACGGTAGTTGATCGCGCGCTCAGCACCCAGCCCCGCGCAGGCTTTGCATTTCTCATCGGAGCCGGCAGTGGCAAACACCCGTGCGCCAAAGGCCCGCGCCAATTGGATCGCGGTCGTGCCGATGCCGGACGAACCACCGTGGACCAGAAACCGCTCTCCGGCCTGCAAGCCGCCCCGCATGAAGACATTCGACCAGACGGTAAAGAACGTCTCCGGCAGGCAGGCGGCCTCTTTCAAAGACATGCCGTTGGGCACCGGCAAAGCATGCGCCGCAGGGGTCGCGACATATTCGGCGTAGCCGCCGCCGGGCAAAAGCGCGCAAACGTGATCACCAATGCGCCAGTCGCTAACTGCTGCCCCCACGGCGACAACCTCCCCCGCGCCTTCGAGACCCGGAAGGTCCGATGCACCGGGCGGCGGGTTATAAAGCCCGGCACGTTGCAGCGCGTCAGGCCGGTTCACGCCAGCATAGGCCAATTTGATCACGATCTCGTCGGCTTTGGGTGTCGGCACAGGGCGCGTGCAGGGTTTGAGAACCTCCGGCCCGCCCACTTCGGAAATTTCGACCGCACGCATCATATCGGGCAAGCTCATTGAGACGCCCCTCCGGCATTTTGCGTTCCGTTTTGCGTACCGGGCACATCGTCGCGGCCCACACCCGCAGGCGCCTTGACCATCGACAAGACCGCATTGGGCAGCGCGAACATCGCAGCCAGCGCCTTATTGCCCCGCACTGTGGCTTTGGCTTTCTCGATCTGCATCACATCGTCGATGCGACGGTCAAGAAAGGCCTTGGTGTCGACGAATCCTTCGCTGTCATCGCCCAGCCAAAACAGCACGGTCGATGCGAACACACCCGATAGTGTCGCGCGTTTCGTGTACCAATTCACATCATTCGAACTGTCGCCCAAGGCAGTCCAGATCGCATCCGCCGTTTCCCACACCAGCTTTGTCCCTTCAGCCGCGTAGATCGGCAGGGAGAAAAGCGACATGCCGCGTCGCACCACTTCGCGATCCACCGATTGCAGCCGGATCCACACCGCGTGCGCAATCCGGTCGCGAAACCGCATTTCTGAGAGGTCCGCCGCTTCGAGCGCCGCCACCATCTCCCGGTCGCCACGTTTGTGATAGGCGGCTGCCAAATCGACCGATCCACGCGGGGCCGCGACCTTGGCCAAGCCTTCGGAGACCCCCGAATCAGCCACGGCGGATGTGAAGGTTTCCGGTCCCCAACCGTCAAAAACCACGTGAATCAGCGCTGCATCGAGCAGTTTTTCACGGGTCGGATCGGGATAAGCGGTGGTTGGCATGTCTTTGTCCTCCTTCAGAGTCTCGGGCATAGTAGACAAGCTAGGATGACTTTGCTATACGGCCAGCTCCTGCAATTTTTGCAAATCTAACTTAGGAAGGTGGTGACACCACATGCAGGTTAGCGTTCGTGACAACAACGTCGATCAGGCCCTCCGGGCTCTGAAGAAAAAACTTCAACGCGAAGGCGTTTTCCGCGAAATGAAGCTCAAGCAACATTTCGAGAAGCCGTCCGTGAAGAAAGCGCGCGAGAAGGCCGAGGCCGTCCGCCGTGCCCGCAAGCTGGCTCGTAAAAAAGCTCAGCGCGAAGGCATGCTCTAATTAGGGCGAGTTCGACGTTTCGAACGGTCCTTTTGGGACATTGAACAGATAGACCTCCCGACAGACCTCTGTCGGGAGGTTTTCTTTTGCCGAAAGGATACACGACACGAAAACGGGCGCGAGACACCGCGCCCGCTCCGTCAAAACCTACGCCTCAGATCAGCTTGTGAAATCGGTGATCACCGTCACCCCGTTCACATTGAAATTCGACATATCGTTATAGACATCAATGATCCCCGACAGGTTGGTCGTCGCGGTCACAAGATCACCTGGCTGCAGTTTTTTCGTCGCCACCTGGCTCAAGAGGTAGGGGAATTCGCTGCGCGGCATACCGAAAGAGCCGAGGAAGGAGACTTCATCCGCGATGATGCTGTTCACCGTGATCGGAATTTCGCCCTCTTTGCCCATCGGAGTCATACCGATCTGCACCGCGCGGCCCTTGCGCTGGACGCTTTTGAGCGAGCTTTGAAGCGTCGCATTGATCCCCAGCGCGTCGATGCTGACATGTGCGCCGCCGTGGGTGATCTCCTTGATCGCCTCGACCGGATCGGTGTCCTTGCTGTTGACCGCATGCACCGCGCCCATGCGCGTGGCGAAGTCGAGCTTGTCCTGCGCGATGTCCACGGCGATGACATTGGCGCCCGCCGCCGTCGCGATCTGAATCGCCGACAGGCCGACACCGCCCGCGCCATAGACCGCGACCCATTCGCCGGGCTTGACCTGACCGACGCTGAGCACGCCGTGATAGGCGGTCATGAAACGACAGCCCATACCAGCGGCCTGTTCAAACCCGACCTCTTCCGGCAGCGGAATAAGGTTGAAATCGGCGACCGGCACATGGGCATATTCCGCGAAGCCGCCATTGTAGGTGAACCCCGGCATGGTCTGATTGTCGCAAACGTTGGAATGACCTTCGAGACAATGATGACAGGTGCCATCGCCACAGGTAAAGGGCACGACCACCCGGTCACCCACCTTGACCTTGCGCACGTTCTTGCCCACGGCCTTCACGATACCGCTCATCTCATGCCCGCCGATCATCGGCAAAGGCGCGAGAAACCCGGTCCACTCGCCTTTCCAGCCATGCCAGTCGCTGCGGCAGATGCCACAGGCTTTCACCTCCACGATGGCTCCATCATCGGTCAGCTCAGGCTCAGGAACGTCCTTGATTTCAAGGGGTTCATTGAAGGCGGTCAGAACTGCTGCTTTCATTTTGCATATCCTTTCTTGCGTCGCATCCGCCCCCCCTTCTCTCAGGATTGGCCAGAAATTCGACAGCACAGGTTACACAAAATCTGCGGCGAAAATTTGCACCATTCCCATGGAGGGAAGACGGTTTATGCGATACAGATGGTGATCCTTTTTCTGCGCAGGACCACGTCGCGGCACATGCAAACAGGCACAACCTGTCTCAGTTCTGAGACAGGTTGTGCGATAGCATTCTAAGAGATTGAGACGTCGTCAGGCGCCGCCTTTTGTCAGATCAGTTCTTGCGGCGCGGCGTGGCATCGCCCCCGCGTGCGGGCGGCTTGCCGCCTTTGCGATGCGGTTTCTTGCCTGCCGGTTTGGAGCGATCGAATTTCGGCTTCTCGAACTTGGCCTTGGGCTTACCGGTCCCAGCCGGAGCTGCGCCACTTCCAGAGCCCCCGCCCACACGTGGTTTGCGCGCAGGCTTCGCGGGCGCATGAACCGCATCGTCGCGTTCCTTGCGTGGCTTTTTCTCATAGGGCTTCTTGGCGGCGGGCTTTTTGTCGAACGACCGCTGCGGACGCTCCTGCCCCTCGAGATACTCCTGCGAAGAGACATTCCCGCGCGGTTTGTCAAAGCGCTTCTTCGGCCCACCTTTACCGGGACGCCCCGCAGGGCTTTGACGCGGTGCAAAGGCCGGTGCGCCGGGCAGAGCCGTCACGGTGATCTCGTCTTCGAGCGACGCATCGGGACCGAGGTGATCCATGAAGCCCGTCAGAGCCGACTCTTTCAGCTCCACAAAGGTCTCATCGTCCTCCATGCGGATTTTGCCGATCTGGGCTTTCTCCAGATTGCCCGCCCGACACAAAAGCGGCAAAAGCCAGCGCGGCTCAGCGCGCTGGTTACGCCCGACAGATAGCGACACCCAGGCCGACGGGCCGAACTCGGCGCGCGGGTCTTGCGGGCGTTTCGCGGTGTGGACGTTCAACTCCTCAGGTGCGGACAGGCCCGCACGATAGAGACGCAGACAAGCGACCGCGATCTGTTCCGGGGAGAAACGGTCGTGGAGTTTTTCGGCGAATTGCAGCTCACCTTCCGTCAGCTCCGCCGCCCAAGCCGGATCGTCCATCAAACGGCTTTCATCTAGGGCGAGGATTTCTTCGGCAGTGGGCGCATATTTCCATTCCGCGTCGATCTTTGCCCATTTCAACAGGCGCGCCGCCTTTTTCGAAACGTTATCGGGCGCGATCAGCGCGGAGATGCCTTTGCGACCGGCACGACCCGTCCGACCGGAGCGGTGCAACAGGCCTTCGGTGTTGGTCGGCAGATCGGCGTGGATCACCAGTTCCAGATTGGGCAGGTCGATCCCGCGCGCGGCCACGTCGGTGGCGACACAAACACGCGCACGCCCATCGCGGAGCGCCTGCAACGCGTGGCTACGCTCGTCCTGCGACAGCTCACCCGAGAGGCTCACGACGGCAAAGCCACGGTTGGCGAAGCGCGCGGCCAGACGCGCCACGGCAGCACGCGTGTTGGCAAACACGATGGAAGTCTGGCTGTCGTGATAGCGCAGCAGGTTGATGATCGCGTGCTCGGAATCGCGCGGCGCACATTGGATCACCTGATAGGAGATGTCGCTGTGCTGTTCGCGCTCGCTGATTGTGGTCACACGCACGGCATCGCGTTGATAGGTCTTGGCAATTTCGGCGATGGATTTCGACACGGTGGCCGAGAACAACAGCGTGCGACGGTCCTCGGGCGCTTCGCCCAGCATGAATTCGAGATCCTCGCGGAAGCCCAAGTCCAACATCTCGTCGGCTTCATCCAGCACGATGGCGCGAATATCCGAGAGGTCCAGCGCACCGCGCGTGATGTGATCGCGCAAACGGCCCGGCGTGCCGACCACGATATGCGCGCCGCGCTCAAGGCTACGGCGTTCGGTGCGGGCATCCATACCGCCGATACAGGTCGAGATGCGCACGCCGGTTTTGCCGTAAAGCCACTCCAGCTCGCGGGCCACCTGCATCGCCAATTCGCGTGTCGGTGCGATGGCCAGAGCCAGCGGGCTTCCGGCATGATCGAACCGCTCCGCATCACCCAAAAGCGTCGGCGCAATGGCGAGACCAAAGCCCACGGTTTTGCCCGACCCCGTCTGGGCCGACACCAAAAGATCCGCCTCCGCAAGCTCGGGGGCGGTGACGGCGGTTTGCACGTCGGTAAGTGTGTCAAAACCGCGCTCGGCGAGCGCGTCGGAAAGGGGCGTCAGCATCAGGGGAAAATCCGTATGGGCGCCAAACACAGGCGCAAGATAGCGCCGTTTAGCGGGTTTGGGCGTGGGAGTCTACAGAAAGCCGCATTGGGAACAGCTCAGCAAAGCGTAGGAATGAGTATTTTCACCACGGAAAAGATCACAAGCGACCCCCGCCGAACATTAAGATTAATCAGGTTAAGGTTAATGCAAGGGAGTGCGCGCGCATTAAGAGGCGGTCAGGCCTCAGCGGCTTCGATCTCGGCCCATTCCTCATCCGTAAACACCCGAGAGCGCGACAGAAAGCAAGTGCCCCGCCCGGTATCCAGGGAAAATCCCGCGCCATGGCCGGGGCCTGCGTCCAGGATCATCTGGCTGTGGCGCCAAATCTCGAACAGGCTTTCGGAAATCCAAACCGGCGCGCCTGCGACTTCGCCCAGTTTGATGTCACGCGCGCCGATCATATAGTCGCCGTTTTTGTAACACATCGGCGAGGAGCCATCACAACAGCCCCCCGACTGCACGAACATCACAGGGCCGTGGTCCGCGACAATCTCGTCGAGAAGGCTGCGGGCGGCGTCTGTGATCGTCACACGGTTGAGGGGCATTGTGTCCGACTTTCAAAAGCGGGGCATATGCGCACCCAAGGGGGGAGGAGGTATGCGCATATGCCCCGGGATAAGCCCGGTCAGGATAATCCCTGAACTGGGCTTAGCGGAGGCTGGATTTAGAAGAAGCCCAGCTTGTTCGGGTTGTAGCTCACCAGCATGTTCTTGGTCTGCTGGTAGTGGTCGAGCATCATCTTGTGGTTCTCACGACCCACACCCGACTGTTTGTAGCCACCGAAGGCCGCATGCGCCGGGTAAGCGTGGTAGTTGTTCACCCAAACACGACCGGCCTGAATATGACGCCCGAAGCGGTAGCAGGTGTTCATATCGCGCGACCACACACCGGCGCCGAGGCCGTACATGGTGTCATTGGCGATATGGAGCGCTTCTTCTTCGTCCTTAAAGGTGGTCACGGAGACAACCGGGCCAAAGATTTCCTCTTGGAACACACGCATTTTGTTGTGGCCTTTGAGGATCGTCGGCTGGACATAGTAGCCGCCCGAAAGCTCGCCGTTGAAGCGGGCCGCATCACCGCCCACGAGAACTTCGGCGCCTTCTTCGCGACCGATGGTCAGGTAGGACAGGATTTTCTCCTGCTGCTCAGAGCTCGCCTGCGCGCCGACCATGGTTTCGATGTCACGCGGGTCACCCTGTTTGATGGCTTTCACGCGGGCGATACAGCGTTCGATGAACTCTTCGTAGATGTCTTCCTGAATGAGCGCACGGCTCGGGCAGGTGCAGACCTCGCCTTGGTTGAAGGCGAAGAGCACGAAACCTTCGACAGCCTTGTCGAGGAAGGCATCGTCTTCGCGCATCACGTCGGAGAAGAAGATGTTCGGGGATTTGCCGCCAAGCTCAAGCGTCACCGGAATGAGGTTTTCGGTGGCGTATTGCATGATCATGCGACCGGTTGCGGTCGAGCCGGTGAAGGCGATTTTCGCGATGCGCGGTGAACGGGCCAGCGGCGCCCCCACTTCGGCGCCATAGCCGTTGACGATGTTGAGCACACCATCGGGCAGCAGGTCGGCGATGAGTTCCATCATCACCATGATTGCAGCCGGGGTCTGTTCCGCCGGTTTCATCACGATGCAGTTGCCCGCGGCCAGAGCCGGCGCCAGTTTCCACGCCGCCATCAGGATGGAGAAGTTCCAAGGAATGATCTGCCCCACAACGCCCAGCGGCTCGTGGTAGTGATAGGCCACGGTGTCCGCGTCGATCTCGGACATCGAGCCTTCCTGACCGCGCAGCACGCCGGAGAAGTAGCGGAAATGGTCAACCGCCAAGGGAATGTCGGCGGCCATGGTTTCCCGAATCGGTTTACCGTTGTCCCAGGTCTCAGCGGTGGCGATGATTTCGAGATTCTCTTCGATACGGTCCGCGATTTTCAACAAAAGGTTGGAGCGTTCCGTCGCGCTGGTCAGGCCCCAAGCGGTTTTCGCAGCATGGGCGGCGTCCAGCGCCAATTCGATGTCAGCCGCATCAGAGCGCGCCACTTCACACACCGCTTCGCCGGTGATCGGCGTGGTGTTGTCGAAATAGCGACCATTGACGGGCGGGGTAAACTTGCCGCCGATGAAGTTGTCATAGCGGGATTTGAAAGGCGACGCGTATTTCGCGTTGGCTTCGGATTGTACGTTCATAGGGTCCTCCTCAAATGTTGGCATAACGTCCTCCACGTCAGCCTATGATCCGAAGGTGACCGCTCACTTAACTCGGGTCACCCCCGACTTTAGTAGACGCAGCGCAGCAATGTCTCACCTCTGAGACAGGTGCGTGTCAATTTTCGCCGTTTTCGCCGATCCCGAGCCGTTTCATCCGGCGATAGAGGGTTGCGCGCCCGATCCCAAGTTCGCGCGCCGCCGCAGACATATTGCCGCCCGCGCGCGCAATGGCCCGTTTAAGTGCTGCGCGTTCGGCGCGCTCGAGGGCGGAGACGGAACTGTCGCGGCCCAAAATATCAGAGGCCGGGCGCGGGTCGATCACGGTACCAAGCCCCAAACCATAGGCCCGACGCGCCGCCCGCGTCGCCCCGATCACGAGATCGTCCTGATCCACGGCCAAAAGCACAGCGCCCTCGGGGCGATCCTCTGGCCCCGCGATGATGCGGGCTTTGGGAAAGGCGGCACGGAAGGCCTCCGATTCGATCTGTTTCGCGGTTTGCGCCACGACGCCTGAAATCAGCCGGGCATAGGCCTCGGTCTGATCGGCGCGGCAGGACGACACATCCAGCGCCGCGATCAATTCGCCATCGGGTCCGAAAATCGGAGAATCCATACAGGACATCGCGGTGTTGCGGCTCATGAAATGCTCATCACGATGGATGATGAGATTGCGCCCTTCGGCGATACAGGTGCCGATGCCGTTGGTGCCCTCAGATTGTTCCGACCAATCGAACCCGGCCCAAAGGCCCCAGGCCTGAAACGTGTCGCTGTCGGCATCTTTCGAGCGCTGGTCCAAAATGACCCCGTCGCGATCCGTCATCAACACGGAACAGCCCGTGTTACCGACCATCTGGAACAGGTGATCGAGCTTTGGCGTGGCCAAATCCATGAAGCCTTCGAGCCGCGCGCGACGTTCCTGAATTTCGAGATCGGAGAATCGCTTTGGTTGCGGCGTGCGGGTCGGATCAAGCCCGTGTTTCTTCATCGAGCGTCGCCAACTGGCGGTCAGACGCGTCCCGACCGTGTCTGATTCGACGGCAGAAATGATGTGATCAGCGTGACTTGTGCGCATTTTTCACCGCCTCCTCCCAAACGCGGCTTGTGTTAGCCTTACCATAGGCAAACCCGCTTCGACAAATCCCGGATGCGTGAGCCATTCTGACAGGGGTCAAACCGGCAGAGCCGTGGTCTTGAACACCGTGCGCATGGCGAAAGACGACTGCATCGTCTGAACCCCCGGCAGGCGCACGAGCTGGCGATGCACTTCGGCGAAATGATCTGTGTCGGCGGCCACGACCTTGAGGATGTAGTCCGCCTTGCCCGCCATGAGATGACATTCCAATACGTCGGGCATGTTGCGCACGGCTTTCTCGAAAGCGGCCAAAATATCGTCTGCTTGGCTGGTCAGGGTCACCTCGACAAAGACGGTTGCCCGGCGATCGAGATGGCGCGGGTCCAGAAGCGCGACGTAATCGCGGATGATCCCTTCGGCCTCCAACCGTTGCACCCGGCGATGACAGGCGGAGCTCGACACATTGGCCTCCTGCGCCAGATCAGCGTTCGAAATCCGGCCTCTCACCTGCAAAATGCGCAAAATGCGGCGATCTGTGTCGTCGAGCTTGGTCATGTTGCGCACTTCTCCCAGCGATACGGTCATTTCGGCCATAATCTTTCACGTTTATTTTTTTCCGACAAGCGGCGCGGAAACTGAACTCGCCTGCGTACTATAGATGTGTCCCCGTTGCTGGTGTCCGCAAGGCGCCAGCAAGAAGGCCCGTTGGATCTCTCCAACGGGCCTTTCGTTTCCGTCATCAATGCAACTTACTTTTTGAGCGAGTCGCGGATCTCGATCAGGATATCAAGCTCGGACGGGCCGGCCGGCACCTCTGGCACAACCTCTTCCGGCTTCTCGGCCAAAGCTTTCACCTTGTTGACGTAGCGCACCAGCATGAAGACCACGAAGGCGATGATCAGAAAGTTGATCACGGCCATGATGAAGGAGCCATAGGCAAAAATCGACGCCCCCGCCTCGCGTGCAGCTTCCAAAGAGGTGCCCGGCGCCACATCGCCGGAGATCACGACAAAACGGTTGGTGAAATCGAGACCGCCGGTGAAAATGCCGATGATCGGGTTGATCAGATCGGCAACCATGGATTTGACAATCGCCGTAAACGCCGCACCGACGATGATGCCGACGGCCATGTCCATGACGTTGCCCTTGGCGATAAACGCCTTGAATTCTTTCAACATTTTACAGTGCCCCACACTATTCAGAGAAGATGCCGCACATGCGAGATACGGTCATGCACATTGCATAGCACACTGACGCACATGTGCAGCGGTTTTTTTGCGCTGCAAAAGCAATAGTTTGGGGCCAGATATACGCCACATCCGCCCCCCAAGGAGTTCAAAATGCCTCAGACCGTCACTCACCCGATCACCGCCCGCTGGCCCGCCCAAACCCCGGAAAAGCTGCAACTCTATTCTTATCCCACGCCCAATGGCGTAAAGGTCTCCGCCGCGCTTGAGGAAATGGGGCTGGACTACGAGGCGCACCTCGTGACGCTTGCGGACGCCGACGTCAAAAGCCCCGAATTTCTCGCCCTCAACCCGAACAACAAAATCCCCGCGATCATCGACCCGGACGGTCCCGATGGGACACAGATCGAACTGTTCGAAAGCGGCGCGATCCTGATTTATCTCGCTGAGAAAACCGGAAAATTCCTCTCGAAAGACCCGAAGACCCGCTATGAGACGATCCAGTGGCTGATGTTCCAGATGGGCGGCCTCGGGCCGATGTTCGGCCAACTCGGGTTCTTTTACAAATTCGCAGGCGCCAAGATAGAAGACCCCACCGCGCGCGATCGCTACATCAACGAGAGCAAACGGCTTTTGAATGTGCTCGAAGAGCGCCTTGAGGGCCGCGACTGGATCATGGGCGACTATTCCATCGCCGATATGGCCATCGCGCCCTGGCTCAACGCGTTGGAATTCTATGGCGCGAAGGATGTCGTGGGCTATCACGATCTTAAAAACGTACCGGCCTATGTCGAGCGGTTCTATGCGCGCCCCGCGGTGGCCAAGGCCATCAACATTCCGCCGCGTCCCGAGTAAGGCGATAGACCCATGCCCGTACAAAAATTTGGGTACGCGCAGAGTTATGTGAGTGCGCACCGATGACACGATTACCAACGGCCCCTTCGGCAAATGCATCCGCGACACAGCGCGTCACGGTGGCATTTGTCCTGATCGTCACAGTTTATTTTCTCGCGCAGATGGCTTTGCGGATGATCCTCGGTGGGGCGCTGGAAACCGATGAGGCGGAAATGCTGCTGATGACCCCCGGCTTGCGCTGGGGGTACGGGCCGCAATTGCCGCTTTACAATTGGTTGCAGACGGCCCTTTTTGCGGTCTTCGGAGAGACGCTTTTCGCCCTCTCTTTGCTTAAGAACCTGCTGCTTTGGCTCACATATATGTTCGTGTTCTTGGGCCTGCGGGCCTTTGTGCCAGCCCGGATCGCGGCTCTGAGCGCCCTGTCGCTGTTTCTCATTCCCGACATCGCCTGGGAAGCGCAACGTGCAACGACGCATTCCAATATGCTGCTTGCGACCATTGCCGCCAGCATCGCGGCCTGGCTTTGGGCATTGAAGACCGGACATTGGCGGGCTTGGGCGCTGCTGGGCCTCGCCATGGGATTGGGTGGCATCGCGAAATACAATTTCTGGGCCATCCCTGCGGGGCTGTTTCTGGCCTCTCTCACCTTGCCCCAATCGCGACGCAGGGTGTTGACGCCTCAGGCCCTTATCGCGCCGCTCATTACAGTCTTGATCGTGGCGGGGCCTTATCTTTGGATGATGAACAACCCCGATCTGTCTCTGTCTTCCGTTGGTAAAATTGCGATAGATCAGGAGGCGGATCACCTCATTCCGAAAGGTGTTTCCCTCTATCTTGAGGGGCTTGCCATCCTCTCGATCCTGCCCGCGCTTGTCGCGGTGGCGCTTAGGCTTGCCAGCCGCACATCTTCCACCCGGGTCGAAACGAATTGGGTCGTTTCTCTGTTTTTGCGCAGCTTTCTCTTTTTGGCCGTCACGGGAGGCATTGTCGTGTGGCTGGCGGATGTCGGCCATATCACCCCGCGTTGGCTTTTGCCCGTGGTTCTGCCTCTGGTGATCGGTGCGTTTCTTTGGCTGACGCCCCGCCTTTCGCACGGCGCCACCATCGGCTATCTCGTCACACTGGGCCTTTTCGCAGCACTGGTTTTCACCGGGTTGTCGATGGATCGCTACAAGGCCGGCGCACGGCGCGATCTCGATTTCATGCCGCTCGTCACGCAGATAGAGGGAATGGACCTGCCGCAAGGCACATTGATCGTCGCGGATTTTTACATCGGTGGCAATCTGGCGCGGATCAGACCGGATTGGACCATTCACCCCGATCTGCCCGCAAGCGCCCGTGAGGAGGCCGCGACAGACATTCTCCTCCTCGGTCGCCTTGTGACCTCCGATCCCGAACTAAAACAGCTGGCCGCCACTGTCGGTTGGCCGCTGGCGCAACAGGCCGAATATGATAAGGGGGAGAAGATTGAGCTTCCTTTCCATCATAGCGACCGCATGCTTTTGCTGCATATGCTGCGCGGGACGGCGAACTAAGAGACGATTGCGACCATGCGAACCGCCCAAGACCAAGTATCTTCCAACGCCTTCCTCTTCATTCTCCTCACCTATTTCGCCGTGCAAACCGTGTTGCGCACAGTGCTCGGAGGCACGTTCGAAAATGATGAGGCGGAGATGTTCGTTCTGGCTCAGGACTATCGCCTCGGCTATGGCCCCCAGACCCCGCTTTACAACTGGTTGCAGGCCCTGAGCTTCGATCTTTTCGGCCCGACCACATTCGCCATCGCCCTTCCGAAAAACATCCTGCTCTTCGCCACATATGCTCTGACATTCGACGGGTTTCGCCGTCTTTTGCCTGTCAGGGTCGCTATTCTGGTCACGCTGTCGCTGCTGCTGCTTCCGAATATCTCCTGGGAAGGGCAACGCGCCGGGTCTCACAGCATCGCCATGCTGGCCCTGATCGCGGCGACGATGAATGTGTTTGCACGGCGCCTGGAGGCCGCAGAAAAAGGCGAGCACAGGCTGTCTCATGCCGTCCTTCTCGGGATCGCGCTCGGACTTGGCGGGATCACGAAATACAATTTCTGGCTCTTCCCCCTGCCTTTGCTTCTGACGGCGGGGGGCTTCCCCGACCTCCGGCGCGCGTTCTGGCGCAGGGACCTGATGGTGACGGCCGCCATCGCCGCCGCCATTCTCGCCTTGCCCATGGGCTGGATTGTCACCCATGCGGAGATGGCCGCCTCGACCAGTGGCACATTGTATAAGCCCTCTGCCTTCGATGGCTTGCCGCCTCCGTTGATCGGCGTGGCCACCATGCTGTCCGAGGTTCTCGCCGGTCTGATCCTGCTTTTGCTCACCCTCATCGTGCTGCGCCTGCCCTTCGGGCGGCGCATGTTCGCCTTGGGCCCGGCCCCTCTGCTCTCGCGCTGGATGCTATGGTCCGGCCTCACCGGCCTCGTCGTCATTACGTTTCCCGTGATTGGCTGCGGCGTCACCGATGTTCAGGCCCGCTGGCTGATCCCCCTGCTGATCACGCTGGCCTTTGGTCTGATGACTTGGGTTGCCCCGACACTCAGCCCCCGCCTCTTGCGCAATGCCTTCCGCTACTCTGCCTGCCTCGCTCTTTTGATCATCGTCGCGATGGCAGACACACGTCTAAGGGGCGCCGGCAGCGATTCCCTCGACATCGAAACGCTGGCCGAGATCATCGAACAGGACCTGCCCGAAGGCGCCAAACCGCCCGCCGTGGTCAGTTTCAACTTTTACTATCCCGGCAATCTGAAATATCTGCGCCCGTCTTGGACCGCTTTGCCCGCTCAACCGGGGGGCACCATTCCCGAGGATCTGGACCGCATTGTCGTCGTCGGCATCGACAATCCGGCAGAGATCACACGCAAACTCGCGACCCACGATCTGATGCCGGAGGCGCCTGAACTGGGCCCCCTGAGCATGGCCACCCTGCCCTTCCGTTTCGAAGACCCGGAGGTTACACGAGACGTGCCCTATATCATCATCCCATTGAAAAACGGCGCCCAATAAGGCGCCGTTTTTTTGATCTCAAAAGCTTTGAAGCTTAGCCGCGCAAGGTCCCGCCGGTGGCTTTTTCGACCTTGGCGATGATCTTTTGCGACAGCGCGTCTAGGTCTTTTTCCTTCAGCGTCCCGTCTGTGGGCTGAATACGCACAGTGATCGCCAGAGACTTCTTGTCCTCGCCCAAAGAGCCACCGATGAACTCGTCAAAGATGCGCACATCTTCAATCAGCGCCTTGTCGGCGCCACCGGCTGCGTTGACCAGATCGAGCGCGCGCACGTCCTTGTCGACGACAAAGGCAAAGTCGCGCTCAACCGCTTGCAGGTCATTGGTGAAGAACGCGGACCGCGCGATTTTATTGCCACGCGGCATCGGGGCCTCTTCGAGGTAGACGGTAAAGGCCACAGCGGTGCCTTTGACGCCCATCTCCTTGAGAACCTTCGGGTGCAGCTCGCCGAATTCGGCCAGAACCTTTTTCGGACCGAGGCAGATTTTCCCCGAGCGGCCCGGGTGGAACCACGGCGAAGTATCGCGCAGGATTTGTGCCTTTGCGGGCGCGCCGATGGCCGCCAAAACGGCCTCTGCATCGGCTTTCGCGTCATAGAGATCGTAGCTGCGGCGTTCGCCATGCACGTCTTTCGCCCCCGTCGCACCCACACGCAGACCGGAAATTTGCGCACGCTGCTCACCCGGCTCACCACCAAAGAAGGCAGGGCCGCATTCGAACAGGTTCAGGTCGGCAAAACCGCGCGCCTGATTGCGCGTCGCCGCCGCCAGAAGACCGGGCAAAAGGTCCGGGCGCATATGGCTCATCTCGGAGGAAATCGGGTTTTCCAGACGCACGGCATCGGTGCCCCCGCCGAAGAGGTCCGCGGATTTCTGGTCGATGAAGCTGTAGGTCACGCATTCGTTGAACCCGAGACCCGCCGCCTGATGGCGGGAGGCACTTTCGCGCACCTGCATCGGCGTCAGGATTTGCTTCGCCACGCCGGAGGGGCGTTTCATTGGCTTCGGCTCCAGATGCGTCAGGCTTTCGACACGGGCGACTTCTTCGACCAGATCGGCCTCGCCCAGCACGTCGGGACGCCAGCTCGGCACTTGCGCCATGTCGCCGTCCATCACGAAGCCCAAGGCCTCCAGAATCGCGACCTGACGTTCCGCCGGAATGTCCATACCGACGAGCGATTGCACCCGGTCGGTGTCGAGTTTGTAGCTCCGCGACACGTCCGGCACTTCGCCCGCGACGACAACCTCAGAAGCTTCGCCACCGCAAAGCTCGAGGATCATCGCGGTCGCATCGTCCAGAGCTTGCATGTTGTAGGCCGGGTCGATGCCGCGCTCGTTGCGGTAACGCGCGTCCGAGTTGATCTTAAGCGCGCGGCCACCTTTGGCGATGTCGAGATGGTTCCAGAACGCCGCCTCGACAAACACATCCGTGGTCTCATCGGAACAGCCGGTCTCTTCGCCGCCCATGATGCCACCGATGCTCTCGACCTTGCCACCGGAGAAGATGCACATCGCGCCTTCGGGCATTTTGTAGGTCTTCTCATCGAGCGCCAAAAGCTCCTCGCCGCCTTTCGCGCGGTCGATCACCAGACCGCCCTCCACCGTCGCCGCGTCAAAGACGTGCAGCGGGCGGTTGCGGTCATAGGTGAAGAAGTTGGTGACATCGACCAGAATGGAAATCGGGCGCAGACCGATGGCGGTCAGGCGATCCTGCAACCATTTCGGCGAGGGACCGTTTTTCACGCCTTTGATCAGACGCCCGGCAAAGACGTGACAGCCGTCTTTCGCGGCCTCCGTAACCTCGACCGAGATCGGGTTCGGGAATTTGCCTTCGACCGTCTCGACTTTGAGCGGCTTCAACGTACCAAGCCCCCGCGCCGCCAAATCACGCGCGATGCCATGGACCCCCAACGCGTCAGGTCGGTTCGGCGTGATCGCGATTTCGATGACCGGATCGACCTTCGACGGCTGATGTTTCGCCAGCCAGTCGGCAAACTCCATGCCGATCTCGCCGTCTTCCAGCTCGATGATGCCGTTGTGCTCGTCCGACAGCTCCAGCTCGCGCTCAGACGCCATCATACCATGGCTCTCAACGCCGCGGATTTTGCCGACGGAAATCGTAATGTCGAGGCCGGGGATATACATGCCCGGTTTCGCCAAGACGGCGGTGATCCCCGCACGGGCATTGGGCGCGCCACAGACGATCTGGGTCATGCCCTCGTCGGTTTCGACCTGACAGACCCTGAGCTTGTCGGCGTCCGGGTGTTTCTCGGCCTCTTTGACTTTGACGAGTTTGAACCCCTTAAGCTTATCGCGCGGGTTCTCGACGCCTTCGACCTCAAGCCCGAGATCGGTCAGCGCGTAAAGGATGTCATCGAGGGAGGCCTCGGTTTCCAGATGCTCTTTGAGCCAGGAGAGTGTGAATTTCATCTTAGGGGTCTCCCTAGGTTTCTTCGCGCTCGGCAAGGGCAGCAATGCGCCCCATTTTGAGCAGTTTGATTTCGCGCATCAGGCGCAATGTCGGTTTGGCGGCGAACAGGATCGAACCGATGAGGAAAAACCATGTCCCCGCCCGTACAAGACTGTCGTAGAAAAAGAACACGGACCCGATGATGAAACAAAACGCCGCGCCGAAATCCACCAGCGTATGCGCCAATTCATAGGCGGCATAGACACGATGGGTCTCTTCGCTCTTGGTGCGGTTTCTGTTATCGAAAAGGGTCATATCCGTCTCTTATCGCTCAGCGCAGGCCTAAATCTTCGACCAGCTCAAAGGTTTCAAACACCAACATCGTGTCGCGGTCCAACACGCCTTTGGTGCCGAATGCCTTGGCGGTGCGTTTGCGCCACGCCTCGATGTCTTTGTCTTCGCCCTCAGCCATGGCCATTTGCGGCGTCACATGGCGGAATTTGACCTTATCGACGCTCACAGTGCGCACGACCATGGCAGGCGTACCGTCCCAATTGGCGATGATGTCACAACGCCCCGCTTGCGGTAGAGCGTCTTGGTCATTCTCGAACTCGGACCACGGCAGACAGGTGGCGGTTTTCTGTTTGGCCGCGACCAATTTATTGAGATGCTCCACCCGACCCTTGGTCGCGCCCAACAGAAACGTCCCCGCCCCCGGATAGGTGACTTGGAGATCTTCCATGTTGTCGTTTTGGTCGGTCATTTTGTAACCTCAGTTCTATGTTCTTAGCGTCGCGCGTGACCCGGGGTGGGCGTTCACGCCCGCCCATGGGGCGGGTCGGGCGTGACGCGGGGCTGACACCCCGCGAAAGTCTAGAGCTTTATACCCAGCTTTTCGACCGCCTCTTGTTTGACATAAGCAATGGCCAAATCCTTCATCATACCAAGCGTCATACCCCCAACTTTGGCGGCACCTTCCTTGGTTTTGTTCCAAACGGTGTCTGAACGGATTGCATCAAGGTAATCATGGCCTTGCCATGTCACCTCATAACTTTTGCATCTTAGCATTCGAGCCAACCCATAATTAACGGCAGTCGGATTTGGGGGACGATTGGGGTCCAATATTTTAACCAGACCTGCTTGCTCCATCAGGCTTATTTGATAGCGATCGAAATCATCTACGTTTGCATCGATTTCAAAAAATCTATCGCTAGATTTCTCGCTTTCCATCAGTAGTTCACGAATCCGCTCGAAATCACGCTTCACCCGTGAATTCCCCCCGCCAGCGTCGGCGTGCCCAGAGCACTAAACCCATAGTGCCGCAGCCAGCGCAGGTCAGAGTCAAAGAACGCCCGCAAATCGGGGATGCCGTATTTCAGCATCGCCAAACGGTCGATCCCCATGCCGAAGGCAAAGCCTTGCCAAACTTTGGTGTCGATGCCGCCCGCGGTCAGGACTTTGGGGTGCATCATGCCGGAGCCCAGGACTTCGAGCCAGTCGTCGCCTTCACCCACGGTCACGGTGCCGTTTTCCCATTTGCACTGCACGTCCACCTCGGCGGAGGGTTCCGTGAAGGGGAAGTGCGAGGCGCGGAAGCGGGTTTTGACCTTGGTGCCGAAAAACGCGGTGTAGAACTCTTCGAGCACCCATTTCAGGTTCGCCATGGAGATGTCGCGGTCGATGGCCATGCCTTCGACCTGGTGGAACATCGGCGTGTGGGTCTGGTCGTAGTCAGACCGGTACACACGGCCCGGCGCGATGATGCGGATCGGCGCGCCTTGTTCGATCATGCCCCGGATTTGCACCGGCGAAGTGTGGGTGCGCAGCACGTTCGGCGCACGCGCGTCATCCTCGGCGCGGTGCATGTAGAAGGTGTCATGCTCTTGGCGCGCCGGGTGGTTCGGCGCGATGTTGAGCGCGTCGAAATTGTGCCAGTCATCCTCGATCTGCGGGCCTTCGGCGACGGCAAAGCCGAGATCGGCGAAAATGGCGTAGATTTCCTCAGACACACGCGAGATCGGGTGAATGGTCCCTTGCGGACGCTGACGGCCCGGAAGCGTCACGTCGAGCCATTCCTCGGCCAGACGCGCGTCCAATGCGGCGTCTTCCAGCGCAACCTTTTTGGCGGCCAGCGCGGAGTTGATCTCGTCCTTCAAAGCGTTGAGTTTCGGCCCCATGACCTGACGCTCTTCCGGGCTCATCTTGCCCAGCTCGCGCATTTTGAGCGCCACTTCGCCTTTTTTGCCGACCGCCTGAAGACGGATGTCTTCCAGCGTCGCCTCGTCCCCGGCCGCGAGAATGGCGGTGAGGTATTTGTTCTTCAGATCAATCATCTGAACCCCTCGTATTCATTGGTCCCCGCCTCGATACCACGAGAGACCCAAAAGACAAGAAGCCGCGAGACCCTATGAGGTCCGCGGCTTCAAAAATGTTCGTTCCCATCTAAGCAATGGCGAGAAAATCGGTCCCGATTTTCGACTCGGACATTGCGACCATTCAAAAGGTCAGGGGAGCTTACGCGAGCGCGGCCTTCGCCTTATCGACGATGGCACCAAACGCATCCGGCTCGTGGATGGCGAGATCGGCGAGGACTTTACGGTCCACTTCGATGCCAGCCAGTGCGAGGCCGTTGATGAATTTGGAGTAGGTCAGCGCTTCGTCATGCGAACGCACGGCAGCGTTGATACGCTGGATCCACAGAGCGCGGAAATTGCGCTTGCGGGCTTTACGGTCGCGTGTCGCGTATTGGTTCGCCTTGTCGACGGCCTGGGTCGCGGTGCGGAAGTTCCGGGAACGGGCGCCGTAGTAACCTTTGGCGGCCTTCAGAACTTTTTTGTGACGGGCGTGGGTAACGGTACCACCTTTGGTGCGGGACATGTGTCTCTCTCCCTAATTAGCGGTTGTAGGGCATGTAGGACTTCACGATCTTCGCATCGGGTGCGGAGAGCGTGGTCGTGCCACGTGCGTCACGGATAAATTTCGTGGTGCGTTTGATCATGCCGTGGCGTTTGCCGGCCTGACCTGCTTTGACCTTGCCAGTGGCGGTCATTTTAAAGCGCTTTTTGGCGCTCGACTTCGTCTTCATCTTAGGCATTTCCATCTCCTTTGGTTCGATGGTTGATCGCGCGACTCGGCATGCCATATCGCCGGACGCGCCCCATGAGCGGCTGCCATTACAGCCGATAGGACCATTTGGCAAGCCTTGAGGCGCTCACGCGTGGAAAAAAGCCCGGCTTCGCGAGATAACATGCAAGACCGCCTCCGGGATGTCCTCGAAGCAGTAGCCTTCCGGGTGCAACACGAGGGCCGAGACGAACACCACGCCGCCGACCAAGACCATCCCTGTCGCCAACCTCGGGGAGCGTGCCTCCGAATAGGCTTTGATGGCGTTGGGCACGGCCAACACAATAAGCGCCGCGCCCAACACAAGAAGGAAATCCGTAGCCACGTCGTCGTTATTCCGGGTCGGTGTTGAAGATCAGCCGTTCTTCGCAAGGCGCCACGCGCAGGATGTTGGTCGAGCCCGCATGGTTGAACGGAATGCCCGCCACCACGACGATCTTGTCGGCCTCTGTCGCAAAGCCCGAGGTGCGCGCGGCACGCGCCGCATTGACCACGGCCATTTTGAACCGCTCCACTTCGCCCGTCATCACGCAATGCATGCCCCAATAGAGGCAGAGCTTGCGCGCGGTGCCCCGGCGCGACGTCATGGCGATGATCGGCACATGCGGACGTTCGCGGGCCGTCAAAGCGGCAGTCGTGCCGCTCTCGGAATAGCAAACCACGGCTTTGACATCGGTGGTTTCCGCGATCTCACGCGCCGCCGAGACGATGGCGTCGGCGGTGGTGTTGCGCTTGATCCCGGCGCGCGAGGCGTCAAGCACGTCGCGGTAGACCGGATCGCTTTCGACCGACACGGCAACGTTATTCATCGTGGTCACGGCCTCAATCGGGTAATTGCCCGCCGCGGATTCCGCCGAGAGCATGATCGCATCGGCGCCCTCGTAGATAGCGGTTGCCACATCGGAGACCTCGGCGCGGGTCGGCATCGGGCTTTCGATCATGCTTTCCAACATCTGGGTCGCGACGATCACCGGCTTCGCCACCGCGCGGCAGCGGCGCGTCAGGCGTTTCTGGATCGGCGGCACGGCCTGCACCGGCAATTCAACGCCCAGATCGCCACGGGCCACCATGATGCCGTCGGACACGGCAAGGATGTCTTCGAAGGCTTCGACGGCGGAAGGTTTTTCGATCTTCGCCAAAACGGAGGCGCGGCCTTTCACCAGATCCTTGGCTTCCAGCATATCCTCGGGGCGCTGCACAAAGGACAAAGCCACCCAATCCACGCCAAGCTCGCAGACGAATTCGAGATCTTTGCGGTCCTTCGGCGACAAAGCGGCGAGCGGCAGCACCACGTCGGGCACGTTCACGCCTTTGCGGTCGGAAATCGTGCCGCCGACAGTGACCACGCAGTTGGCATAATCCGAACCGCAGTCCTCGACCTTGAGGCGGATTTTGCCGTCATTGACCAGAAGCGAGGAGCCGGGCTTCAGGGCGGCAAAAATTTCAGCATGCGGCAATTGCACCCGATTGCTATCGCCCGGTGCATCGTCGAGATCGAGGCGGAATTTGTCGCCCTCTTCGAGATCATGCGCGCCGGAGCCGAATTTGCCGACTCGCAGCTTCGGCCCCTGCAAATCCGCCAGAATAGCAATCGGGCGCCCGAGATCGGTTTCGATTTTGCGGATGATCGCATGACGGGCACGGATTTCCTCGTGGTCGCCGTGGCTCATGTTCAGACGAAACACATCCGCGCCGGCTTCTGACAGCGCGCGGATGGTGTCGTAATCATTGGAGGAGGGGCCCAGCGTGGCCACAATTTTTACGTTCCGAAGGCGTCTCATGTCTGCCAAAAGTCCTTTTCTTTCCATCGCTTCATTTTCGCGGGCCATTTTCTCTATGCAGCATATGTTAGCGCATGACAACTGGCACACCGCCAAGAAACCGCTTAATGGAGATATGAAAGCGAAAGGTGACGCAAAAATGACCTTATCTCCTCCTTATCATGTTCAGGGTGAAAACCGAAGTGGGCGTTGGCTTGTGACCTGCGACCATGCGACCAATCGTGTACCAAGGGAGATCGGCCCCGATCTTGGCATTGGCGCGGACGACATGGCGCGTCATATCGCCTATGACATCGGCGCACATGGCGTGAGCCGGGAATTGGCGCGTTTGCTCGACAGCCCGATGATCCACACGGATTTCTCCCGCCTCGTGATCGACCCGAACCGGGGCGAAGATGATCCGACCTTGGTCATGAAGCTCTATGACGGCACGATCATTCCGCGCAATCGCCATGCCGATGCGGCCGAGGTCGAGCGGCGTCTTGCTCTGTTTCATCGCCCCTATCATGACGCCTATGAGGCGCTTTGTGCCGCGCGTGACGATGTGGTGATCTGCGCCATCCATAGCTTCACACCGCAGCTCAAGAACCGCCCGCGCCGCCCATGGCAGATCGGCATTCTCTCGGCCTATGACAAACGCTTCACCGCCCCCTTCATCAAAGCCCTCGAAGCCTCTGAGGTCTTGCACGCAGAGGCCGACAAGATCGGCGAACGTTTGGTCATCGGCGACAACGAACCCTATGACGGCCACCTGCCGGGCGATGCCATCGACCGCCACGCGCTGCACCACGGACGGCTGAACCTTTTGATCGAACTGCGCTCCGATCTCATTGAAACGCCCGAAGGCCAGGCCCATTGGGCCGCGCTTTTGTCCCCGATTCTCACCGACACCCTAAATAAAACCGGATTATAACCATGCCCCATGTTGTCATCGACTTTTCCGAAGGCCTTGAGCGAAGCCACGACATCCAAGCGCTCTGTGAAGCCGTCTTCGACGCGCTTATTCTCGACGTGGAAGTCAACGCCCCCGCACTCAAAACCCGCGCACGTCCCCAGCCCTATTTCAAAATCGGCACCGAGCCGGACACCTTCGCCCATGCCACGCTCTATCTTTTGACGGGCCGCGATGACGAGACAAAGGCGCGGCTGTCGGATATTGTCCTGAAGGCGATGGACGGGATCATGCCGACGGTCGGCAGCCTGTCCGTCGATGTGCGCGACATGAATGCGCCCGCCTATGCCAAACGCGTGAGAGGTTAAGAGATGCCAGAGATTGACGAGAAAACCATGGTGGAAATCGAAGCGGCGGCCTTTCGCACGCTACGCGATCACCTCATGACCAAACGCCCCGATGTGCAGAACATCGACATGATGAACCTCGCCGGGTTCTGCCGCAATTGCCTGTCGCGCTGGGTGCAAGAGGCCGCAGGCGAGCGCGGCGTCGAGATGTCGAAAGACGAGGCACGCGCGCTGTATTACGGCATGCCCTATGAAGATTGGAAAACGCAAAGCCAGACCGAGGCCTCTCCCGAACAACAGGCCGCGTTTGAGAAAGCCTTTGCCGAGAATGTCAGGAAAGACCCGAACACCTAAGGGCCTATATTTGCGCCACAAAAGGCGCAAAACGCCATATGTTTTTCGCAACAGTCAAAAGGGCTTAACCTCGACTGTTGCGGAAACCGCGTCAATCTCCCGTTTTCATTGACTCTTATGCGGCCCGGCCATAAGCCATTTCTTAATCAGATATTAATTCATTTCCGAGGTCCATTATGTGGCTTGCATTGCTTCTTCTCCCTGCTCTCGCCGGTTTTGCCATCTATGAGGCGTTTGACGACGATGATGATGATGACCGCGACGATGATGAGGTCAACAACACGCCCCCGCCGCCCCCGTCAGACATCCCCCTTTCCGAGGTCACAGAAGGCGAAGAATTCACCGGCGACGACAGCGACGAGGTCATTCTTGGCACGGACACGCACGACATCATCAATGGCGGCGGCGGCAATGATTACCTTTATGGCGAAGCCGGAAGGGATACGCTGAGCGGTGGCACCGGCAATGACATCATTGATGGCGGAGGCTGGAGCGACACCATCAACGGCAATGGTGGAGATGACACCATTTACGGTGGACAGGGATATGATGTCGTCGAGGGTGGCTGGGGCGATGATACCGTTTTCATGGGTTCTGAGAATGATCGCTACGGTACAAATTCCCATGGCCTTGTCGTGCCCGGTAAAATTTACGCTCAAGGCGGCGACGACACAGTACACGGCGGCGAAGGGGATGACGCCATCTTCGATATGTCCGGCGCAAATAAGCTCTATGGCGATGAAGGGGACGACGAAATAAGCGCCGTTGACTTCGCCATGTTTGCCGTCGACGCGGAAGAGGGCTTCTCCGAAGAGGAAGTCGGGCTTCCTGACGAACCGGAAGATTCTCGCGACACCGTGGATGGTGGCGACGGGAATGATGTTCTTCTGGTCGACAATGGCGACACCGTGACCGGGGGCGAGGGTGCGGACCAAATCTGGGTTCACGAGCATCTCGACCTGGAGCAAGAACGCGTGATCGTCACGGATTTTGATCCGTCCGAAGATGTGCTGGTCGTGGATGTCTACGGCACCACAACCGGGTTGGATGGCTCCGAATTTGAATTTCAGGACACTGCAGAGGGCGTTTTGGTGACATATAACGACGTTGACGTTGCCGTCTTGCAAAACCTCAGCCTTAATGATTTGCCCGGTGATTTGTCAGGGATCATCTACGCCTGTCTCTAAAGCGTTTTTCTTTTTATCTGAAACAGGGAAAACTAAAAACGCTGTGAGCGCTTCACACTAAATCTGTGACTCAGATTTAATGGGAAACGCTTTAATTCGCACGACCAAAACTAAAAAAGCCCACCAATTTGGCGGGCTTTTTCGTTTCAATATATCGCGAAATCAAAGCGCCGTTTTCGGCATCTCGTCGATGTAAATCTCACGCAGACGCGTGGACACCGGACCCGGCTTGCCGGTGCCGACCGTCACGCCGTCGATCTCCACGACCGGCTGGGTAAAGCCCGTGGCCGAGGTTGCGAAAGCCTCATCCGCATTCTGGGCCTCCTCGATGGTGAAGGGGCGTTCCTCGATCTGCATCTGGGCTTCTTGCGCGAACTTGAGGATCGCGGCGCGGGTGATGCCGTGCAGGATGTCGTTGGACAGCTCGCGGGTGATGATCACGCCGTCTTTGACGATATAGACGTTGTTGGCATAGCCCTCGGTCACATAGCCATCCTCAACGAACCAGGCGTCGGTTGCACCGGCTTTCTTGGCCTGCATCTTGGCATAGGACGGCCAGAGAAGCTGCGTCGTCTTGATGTCGCGACGGCCCCAACGCAGGTCCTCGACGGAGATCACTTTGATGCCTTCATCGAGGTTCTTGTTCGCGGTGATTTTCTTGGCAAAGGTAAAGAGCACGATGCCGCCTTTCACCTCTTCGGGGTCCGGCCAGACGAAATCGCGGTCGGCGCCCGCACCACGGGTCACCTGAAGGTAAATCCCGCCCTCTTCGAGGTCGTTTTTCTCGATCAGCTGGTGATGGATCTCCAACAGCTCGTCCATCGTCACCGGCGACACCATGTCGAGTTCGGCCAAGGACCGCTGAAGACGGGCGACGTGGCCCTGAAAGTCGATGAGCTTGCCATTCAGGACAGACGTCACCTCATAAACCGCGTCCGCCATCAGGAACCCGCGGTCGAAAATGGAAATTTTTGCCTCGGTTTCCGGCAGGTAGTCGCCGTTCACGTAAACGGTGCGGGTCATGATGGTCTCCTTGAGATACAGGTCTTTAGCTTATCAGCCCCAAAGCGCGCGCAGAGGCGGGTGAACGCCCTCTGCGTCATAGTGCAAAGGTTCAGGTCGGTCTTCTGCCAAAAGCAATGGCCCGTCAAGGTCCACCACGCGGGCGCCCTGTGCCACAATGGTTGCAGGCGCCATCGCCAAAGAGGTGCCGACCATACAGCCGACCATGATGCCATAGCCCTCGGCGCGGGCCGCCTTGCGCAGTTCCAAAGCCTCGGTGAGCCCGCCGGTCTTGTCGAGCTTGATGTTGATCACATCATATTTGCCCTTGAGATCCGGCAGGCTCGCCCGGTCGTGACAGGATTCATCGGCGCAGACCGGAAGGGGTCTCTCAATCTCCGCCAACATGTCGTCCTGCCCCGCGGGCAAGGGTTGTTCCACAAGCTGCACGCCAAGCCGCACCAGATGCGGCGCGAGATCTGCATAGACCTCCGCAGTCCAACCCTCATTCGCATCCACGATAATCTTCGATGTCGGCGCGCCGCGACGCACGGCCTCCAGACGTGCCATGTCGTCGGGCGTGCCGAGTTTGATCTTCAACAGCGGCCGATGCGCGTGTTTGGCCGCCGAACGCTCCATCTCCTCGGGAGAGGCCAGCGACAGCGTGTAAGCCGTGATCATCGGGATCGGCGCAGGCAGGTCGAGCATCTCCCAGACGCGTTTGCCGGCCTTGGACGCCTCCAAATCCCAAAGCGCACAATCGACGGCATTGCGCGCGGCGCCGGCAGACAGCGCTTCTTGCAAAGTCGCCAGCGTGATGTCTTCGGGCAGGCCTTCGATCTCGGCGGCGACACTCTCAAGGCTCTCACCATAGCGCGCATAGGGCACGCATTCGCCCCAGCCGGTCTGATCGCCCTCCGTGGCGCGCACCGTGATCACCTTGGCCTCCGTGCGCGATCCGCGCGAGATGGTGAACACTTCGGCGAGACGAAAACTCTCTGCGGCGACGGTCAGTTTGGGCATGGGATGTCCTGAATTTGGTCCGTTTCATGAAAAGGGCGCCCGAAGACGCCCCCCAATCTTAGAGTGCCGCCAAAGCATCGGCCAGACGGTCCGCACCCTGACGGAACGGATCGACGGTGGGCAGGCCCATCTCTTTCTCGACCTTGGCAAGGTACGCGAGCGCTTCCTCCTCGGACAGGTGCTGGGTGTTGATGGAGATGCCGACCACCTGACAGTCCGGGTTCGCCACTTTCGCGAGGGTCAGCGCGGTATCGCGCAGCGCCTCAAGCGACGGCAAGGAGAACCCCGGCAGGCCGCGCATATGCTCGCGGGTCGGCTCATGGCAGAGGATCAGCGCATCCGGCTGACCGCCATGCACCAAGGCCATGGTCACACCCGAATAGGACACATGGAACAGGCTGCCCTGCCCTTCGATCAGGTCCCAGTGATCCGCATCGTTGTCCGGCGTCAGATATTCGATGGAGCCCGCCATGAAATCCGCGATCACGGCATCGAGCGGCACGCCATCGCCGGTGATCAGAATGCCGGTCTGGCCGGTGGCGCGGAAGGTCGACTTCATGCCCTTTTCGCGCATGGATTTGTCCATCGCCAGAGCCGTGTACATCTTGCCCACGGAACAATCGGTACCGACCGCGAGACAGCGTTTGCCGCTGCGCTTCACACCATTGGCGATCGGATATTTCACTGACGGGATGCGCACGTCATGCAGCGTGCGACCAAAGGTCTTGGCCACGGCCACAAGGTCTTCTTCGTCGCGCAGAAGGTTGTGCAGGCCGGAGGCAATGTCGAACCCCTCTTCGAGCGCGTCGATCAGAACCTTTTTCCACGCCGGGCTGATCACGCCACCGCGGTTGGCGACACCGATGACCAAAGTCTTGGCCCCTGCGGCTTTCGCGGCCTTCAGGTCCATATCCGGCAGTTTCATATCGGCCTTGCAGCCTTCCATGCGGAACTGGCCGAGGGCGAATTCAGGACGCCAATCCTTGATCCCTTGCGCCACTTTCGCAGCCAATTGGTCAGGGGCGTCGCCGAGGAAAAGAAGATACGGTGTTTCGATCATGGTGCAGCACTCCGGTTGCGTTTGTCCCAGAGTGACCGAGATTCGATGCAAGGTGCTTCGGATTTTGTATCAGAGCGACTGACAGAATGGGAGAATATCCCAAAATTCATGCATAAACCGGGACATGAATTTCATTGTTTAGGAAATAGGCAGTTTGAAAACTTTATTTTTCGGAAAGAGACGGGATATGCCGCAGGCGCAAAAACCTCCTTGCCACAGATTGCGCAAGATAATAACAATACATTCGACATTTTGGAAATATCATTGCGAGAGGAGCACCAATGTCCTTCCGACTCCAACCCACCCCCGTGGATCGCCCGAACCGCTGCCAGCTGTTCGGCCCAGGATCGAACACGAAACTCTTCCCGAAAATGGCGGCTTCTGCGGCGGATGTGATCAACCTCGACCTCGAAGATTCCGTGGCGCCCTCCGACAAGGACGTGGCCCGCGCCAATATCATCGAGGCGATCAACACGATTGATTGGGGCAAAAAAACCCTCGCCGTCCGCATCAACTCGCTCGACACGCCCTATTGGTATCGCGATGTCGTGGACCTCTTGGAACAGGCCGGTGAGCGGCTCGATCAGATCATGATCCCGAAGGTGGGCTGCGCCGAAGACATCTATGCGGTCGACGCGCTGGTCACCGCCATCGAGCGCGCCAAGGGCCGCACGAAAAAGATCAATTTCGAGGTTATCATCGAATCCGCCGCCGGCATCGCCCATGTCGAAGAGATCGCAGCGAGCTCTCCGCGTCTCGTCGCCATGAGCCTTGGGGCGGCGGATTTCGCGGCCTCGATGGGCATGCAAACCACCGGCATCGGCGGCACGCAGGAGAATTACTACATGCTGCACGGCGACACCCGGCATTACTCCGACCCGTGGCATTGGGCGCAGGCCGCCATCGTCGCCGCCTGTCGGACGCACGGCGTGCTTCCGGTCGATGGTCCCTTTGGCGATTTCTCCGACGACGAAGGCTACAGGGCACAGGCCCGCCGATCCGCGACGCTCGGCATGGTTGGCAAATGGGCGATCCACCCGAAACAGATCGCGCTGGCCAATGAGGTGTTTACGCCGTCCGAGGAGGCCGTCACCGAAGCCCGCGAAATCCTTGCCGCCATGGAACAGGCCAAGGCGAATGGCGAAGGCGCCACCGTGTACAAAGGCCGACTGGTGGATATTGCGTCGATCAAACAGGCCGAAGTCATCGTGGCCCAGTCCGAGTTGATTGCAAACAGCTAATCCCCTCCGTCCGTGCGGGGAGGCACGGTCGTTGAGGTGAGAACGCCCCGAGGCACAGGCGTCGGGGCGTTTCTTTTAGCGGATCGGGGCGCAGATCAGCGTCACCAAATCCTCTGGCGCGGTGTCCATCGGCGTGTTCTCGTAAATCTCGAACGGTGGGCCGTCGCGCGGTTCTTCGCCACTTTCCGGCAACCATTTGCCGTAGAGGTAATCATAGGCCTGACGCAGCCCCGTATAGGGCCCGACATGACGCAATACCGCATAACGCCCGCCACTGAGTGCAAAGGGTTCGAGCGGCGGCTCAAGCCTCGCGTCCCCCGTCAGGATGAACCCCGCCATGCTTTGCATCTCCTCAACCGGCACCTCGCCGGGATTGGAAAAATACACCCCGACCATCGGCCCAAGCACCGGCCCCATCCCCCGCGACAGGGCGGTTTTGGCGGCCACTTCGAACGCCTGTCCGATCTCCATATAATCGCCCTTATGGGCAACACCCGCGAAAGGGGCAGGTGCCCGGTCGTCGATCGTGATCTCATACATAACGTAATCTCCTTTTTCCGTGAGCCGCAGAGGCGGCATCTCGACGCCGCGCGCCCGAAAGGCGGTGGGCGTCAGTCCAAAGGCATCCTGAAAAGCACGGGCGAAACTGCGCGGATTAGGATAGCCGCAAAGCTGCGCGATGCACTCGATCTCATCTTCGCCGCGCACCAGAAGATGCGAGGCCTTGTAAAGCCGCACCCGCCGGATGAACCCCGCCACCGTCTCGCCGGTCATCGCCGAAAACACCCGATGGAAATGAAACCGCGACAAGGCCGCGACATCCGCCAAAGTGTCGAGCGAAAGATCGCCATCGAGATGGGCATAGACATAGTCCAAAACCCGCAAGAGCCGATCTTCATAAGCGTGCCGCACCATTTTTGCCGTTTCCTTTCAACATGTCCTTGGCGGGAGAGATACCGTTTCAGCAGATCACAAATCTTGCTGAGTTGCACCCGCGCGCGAAAATAGCCATATACGGGATCGAAACCATTCGGAGGTCCGCATGACTCACTATCTCGAATTCGAAAAACCCTTGGCCGAGATTGAGGGCAAAGCCGAAGAATTGCGCGCACTGGCCCGCAGCAGCGAAGAGATGGATGTCGAAAAAGAAGCCGCCGCTTTGGACAAGAAAGCCGCGGATATGCTCAAGGATCTCTACAAGGGCCTGACGCCCTGGCGCAAATGCCAGGTCGCGCGCCACCCGGATCGTCCGCATTGCAAGGACTATATCGAGGCGCTGTTCACCGAATATACGCCGCTGGCCGGCGACCGGAATTTTGCCGATGATCACGCTGTCATGGGCGGTCTGGCACGCTTTGGCGACCAGCCTGTCGTGGTGATCGGTCAGGAAAAAGGCCATGACACCAAATCCCGTATCGAGCGCAATTTCGGCATGGCGCGGCCTGAGGGCTATCGAAAAGCCATCCGCTTGATGGATTTGGCAGATCGTTTTGGCCTGCCTGTGATTGCACTTGTAGACACCCCCGGCGCCTATCCGGGCAAGGGCGCGGAAGAGCGTGGTCAGTCGGAGGCCATCGCGCAATCCACCGCGAAATGCCTGAAACTGAAAGTGCCGATGATCTCTGTGATTATTGGCGAGGGCGGCTCTGGTGGCGCTGTGGCGTTTGCCTCCTCCAACAAGCTCGCGATGCTCGAACATTCGGTCTACTCGGTGATTTCTCCTGAAGGCTGTGCCTCGATCCTCTGGAAAGACGCCGAGAAAATGCGCGAGGCCGCCGAAGCGCTGCGCCTGACCGCGCAGGATTTGCAGAAACTCGGCGTGATCGACCAGATCATCCCCGAACCGCTGGGCGGCGCACAACGCGACCGTGAGGCGACGATTGCCGCTGTCGGCAAGGCCATCGAAGCCATGCTCGCCCCGCTGCAAAAGAAAAAGCCGGATACCATCCTCAAGGACCGTCGCAAGAAGTTCCTTGAGATGGGGTCGAAGGGTCTGGCTGCGTAAGCCTCATTTTTGAGTATTTGATCTGCAATGAAGAGGCCGTGCAATTGCGCGGCCTTTTTTTACCACATGCTTTTTGCGGCGCGCGCAGGCCATTCCTCGTCATAGGCTTTGCCACCGACGCGCCCCTCTGTCAGGGCCGCAAGGATTTGTCCGACGCTGGGCAAGCCTTCGCTGTCGTCGCGCCCGTCCCAAAGCCCGGCGCGCATCAGGGCGCGGGCGCATTGGGTGTAGATCTCCTTGATCTCAAACACGATAACGGAGCGGGGATGTTTGCCATTCACTTCAAAGGACTGGCGCAGATCGTCGTCCAGCGTCACGAAAGCGCGCCCGTTGATCCGCACCACATTGTTCGAGCCGGACACAAAGAGCATGAGAGAGGCGCGCGGGTCGCGGACGATGTTGCGCAGACTGTCGATGCGATTGTTGCCCATCCAGTCGGGCAGCACGAGCGTGCCGGGGTCCAATTCGCGCAGCACCGGGTCCTTGTCGCCGCGCGGTGTGGCGTCCGTGCCCTCGGGACCGACGGTGGAGAGGATGCAAAAGCGGCAGCGTTCGAGCCAGACACGAAACTCCGGCGTCATGCGGCGTGCGATCTTGTCGGTAGCGGCAGGGCCCGGTGTGCCGTAAAGGGCTTCAAGCTCGGAGATATCTGTGACAGGTTTCATCATGACCTCCATTTAGCCCGACAAGATCACTGATCTATGACGTTTTGACCGAAACCTCAAAGCCCGCCTCGGACATCAACCGATCCGAGGCGCTTTCAACGGTGGTCTCCAGCTCCACCATCACCTCTTTCATCTCGCGCCCCGCTTCGATCCGCGGCAGGAATTCCACCACAGCAAGGCCCGGTTTGCGATAGATGCCATGGCGCGGCCAGAACACGCCCACATTGGTGGCAGCAGGCACAAGCGGCTGTCCGGTCTGTTCATAGAGCACGCCGGTGCCGATTTTATACGGCAGATGCGCGCCCGCCGCGACACGGGTGCCCTGCGGGAAAATGATCAGCTGACCGGGCAAAGAGGCGCCTGATTTCACGTCCGCGATCATCTTTTTGATCGCCTGACCACGTTTACCACGATCCACGGCAACGCAGCCGATGCGCTTGGCGTAATAGCCCACGATGGGGGTCCAGACGAGTTGCTTTTTCATGATGAATTTCGGACGCGGCACCGCCGAGACGATCAGGATGATGTCGAAAAAGCTCTGGTGTTTCGCGCCGATCAGCACCTCGTCGGTGGGCACGTCGCCCCGGATTTCGGATTTGAGGCCCACGAGAAAACGCGCGGAAAGGCGCACCCAGTGGCAATAGGTGCGGCAGGCCAGATAGGCATAGTCGCGCTTGAGGAGGGCCAGAGGCGTAAAGATAATCGCCAGAACGACCATCGCCAGATACATCTGGATCACGAAGATCAGAGACAAAATCCACTGGATCGGATAGGGCATCACATCAGCCTTCTTAGAGTTTGGGTCGCAGCCACCCGCGTGGCCACAAAGGCCACGAGCGCGGCCAGAACGGGGATCAACAGAGGCCAGAGCCATTGCATCCCAGAAAATCCGAGCCCCGTCAGGAAGCCGCCCGCATCCTCGGCGCTTGGCAAAATCGCGATGGCGATCATCCCGAAGAAGGTGCCAATCACGGCGCCGGAAAACCCTCGGAAGGTGAAGCGACGTACAAAGGCGCTGGCGATAAAGCGATCCGTGGCGCCGACGAGACGCAGGGTGCGGATCACCTGCGCCGTGGCGGCAAGAGCGGCATTGGCAGCCAACGTGATCATTCCCCCGGTGACGCCCGCGATCAACACAAGCGAAATCACCCCCAAAAGCCGCAGCCGTTCAGCGGCCCGCACAAGGGGACGGCGCCAGCGAGAATGATCGTCGAGCACGGCACCGGGGGCTTCGCCCGCCAAACGCAAGCGCAGCCCTTCGGCGTCGAAGCCATCGGAGCTTTCCCGCACATCAATCAGCACCGGCAAGGGTAGCGTGTCGAGCGGCAGATCGGGACCGAACCAGGGCTCCAAAAGCGCGGTCTCTTCCTCGGCAGACAGAAGGCGCGCCTCACGGACACCGGGCGTGGTCTCCAAAACTTTGAGCGCTGCGGCGGTTTGAGTCTCGATCTGATCGGCGGGGGCAGAAATGCGCACAGTAGACCCGCGCGCCAGCTCCGTGCCCCAGCGATCCGCCAGACGCCCCGTCGCCATGGACAAGGCCAGCGCGAAAACCGCAAGAAAGGCCATGGCCGCCGCCGTGATCACGGTGAGTTGCGCCGTAAAACCGGAAGGCGGCACCACGCGACCCGAGGTCGTTTCGGTAAAATTCAGAAAGGGCAAGAGAATGGTTTTCACAGATCCGCCCCCGATTGTTGAATGCGGCGATTGGAAATCCGCAACACGCGGGCCGCGACCTGTGCCTTGGCCTGACGAATGAGATGCAGATCATGAGTGGCGATCACCACGGTCTTGCCCATGCGATTGAGTTCAATCAACAATTGCAACAACCGCAGCGACATTTCCCAATCTACGTTGCCGGTGGGTTCATCCGCCAAGATGATCTCCGGCGACATGATCACGGCGCGCGCAAGCGCTGCACGTTGACGTTCGCCGCCGGACAATTCGGGCGGACGCGCCTTGGCCTGATCCGACAGACCGACCCAGTTCAACAGGTCGTCCAAATCCTGATCATCGCGATCCCGGCCTGACACGGACAGCGGAAGCGCGACGTTTTCGACCACGCTCAAATGATCAAGAAACTGGCAATCCTGATGGACAACCCCGATCCGACGCCGCAACTCGGCCACCTCGTCGCGTTCCATCTGGCGCGTGTCCTCGCCAAAGATCGACACGCGTCCGGCCGTGGCCTGAAGCTCGCGGTAACACAGTTTGAGAAAGGTGGTTTTCCCGGCACCCGACGGCCCCGTCAGGAAATGAAACGACCCCGGCGCCAGCGTCAGAGACATTTCCGTCAAAAGCTCTCGCCCACCGTAGCCGTAGCCTGCTTCATGAAACTCGATCACATGTCACCTCTGCGAACCCAACCCGCATTTTCGCGCGTCGCTTCTTCGCGACAGTTTTGCCTCACCGGTCAAAACCTTTCAATGCAACTGTCGCAAAAACATGGACAATCTGCGCTCGAACGTTAAGAATTCCGAAAAACAGCGCTGCTGACGTGCGCAGAAACCATGTGGCAGGGGAAAATATGCGGTTAATTTGTCACAATTGCGGAGCTCAATACGAGGTCGATGCACGTGTCATACCTGACACGGGTCGTGACGTGCAATGTTCAAACTGCGGCCACACCTGGTTTCAAAAGCCTGCACATATGGACAACGATCTGGCCGATGAGCTGGGCTATGAAGTCCCCGAAGAAGGGGAAGCTGGCGAAGACAGTCCTGAGGCTGAGCCTGCGGTCCCGGATTTCGAAACATCCCCCGAGCCGGAACGCGAAGCCGTTCAGGACATTATGTCGGATGATGTGCCTGAAGAAGAGCCCGCCCCCCAGACGTCTTTTGCGCCAGATATGTCAGATGAGACGGAGCTTGTCCCCGAAGATCTCTCTGAGCCCACCGTCATCGACGCCGAAGACGATGCGCCCGAAACAACGTCACACTCTGGCTCTACGCTTAAAGACAGCGTGCGCGACATCCTGCGTGCCGAGGTCGAATTCGATCAGTCCATGCGCCATAGCGACGGCGCAACACTTGAGACCCAACCCGATCTCGGCTTGGAAGAACCGGCACAAGATGCCGCCAGGAAAAGCCTGCGCGATCGCATGGCACGCCTGCGAGGCCTGGACCCGGCGGACTCCGGTATCGTCGCGGGGGGCGTGGCGGCCGCCAGTGGCAAACGTCGCGATCTTTTGCCCGACATCGAGGAAATCAATTCGACGCTCAGCGCCGCGTCCGAGCGTGATGAGGACGGCAGCGTCCCGGATGAGGACACCCGCCGAACCCGCGCCGAACGCTCCGGGTTTCGCGGCGCGTTTCTGACGCTGGTGCTCGCGGCGGCAATCCTTGTCCTGCTCTATATTCTCGCACCTGTGATCGCTGCGAAAGTCCCGGCGCTTGCGGGCGCGATGGACGCCTATGTGTCCGTGGCGAATGATTTTCGCGGCTGGCTGGATCAGCTTCTCTCTGGTGCCAGCGCGCGTTTGACTGCGCTCTTGGGCCAGATCAGCGGCACTTAATCAAACGCTTTAGAACTGATCGAGCAGGCGGTTGAGGTAATCGCGCCCTTCCGCTGTGCGCTCGCGATCCTCGGTGCGGCGACGGATTTCGTCCAAAAGCTCCTCGGCGCGACGATAGACATCCTCGCCTTCGTAGAATTCATCGTCGGACCCAAAACGCCCCGTGTCACCGGGTCTGCGCCCCAAGGGATCGCGGCCCTGCGGCTCGCCGCCCGCGCTGCCTTGGCCGTCTTGACCCTCTTGATCTTGTTGCTGCTGCGCCTGCTGTTCACCGAGCTGACGCATGCCTTCACGCAGCGCCTCCATCGCCTCGGCCTGACCGTCGAGCGCGCCGGAGAGATCGCCCTCGCGCAGCGCCCGCTCGGCCTCTTCCATGGCGCGATCCGCACGATCTAGCGCACCGCCAAGGCTCTCTTCGCCGCCCCCCTGACCACCGGGAAGATTGCGGCGTTGTTGACGTAGTGCATCGCGCAGCGCCTGTTGGCGTTCGGACAAGGAGCGTTGATCGCCACCAGCCCCTTCGCCTTGATTTTGACCTTGGTTCTGACCTTGCCCTTCGGAGCCACGCTCCTCTTCGGACTGACCGTCTTGGCTCTGATCATTCTGACCGGGCTGGTTCTCCCCGAACTGGTCCTGAAGATCGGAGAAGGTGTCGTCGTTCAGCTCCTGTTGATCGCGCAGCGTGTCTTGCAGGCCTTGCATACCCTGATTGCCTTGGCCGCCCTGCCCCTGGCCCTGCGTCACCCGCATGTTCTCCAGCATTTCGGCCAACATATCCATGAGCTGCTGCGCCTCGGCCATGCGGCCCTGCTCCATCAGCTCCTGAATGCGGTCCATCAACTCTTGCAACTGATCCTGGGTGATCTGTTGGCCTTGGTCCTGCCCCTGATCCGGCATATCCGTGCCGTCATCTTGGGGGCCCTGCTGTTCGGCCAGTTGCTGCATGTAATCGCGAGTCGCCTCGCGCAATTCCTGCATCAACTCTTCGATCTCTTCGGGCGTGGCGCCGTCGTGCATCGCTTGCCTCAGACGCTCCTGCGCACGTTGCAACCGGGCCAGCGCCTCTTTCAGCTCGCCATCTTCCAAATCGAGCGCGATGTCCCAAAGCGTCGCGGCGATCTCCTCGACCTGCGCGTCGCTCAAAAGCCCATCGCGCCCTTCGATCTGACCGATCACCTCGCGCAGGCGGATGTAGCTGGTCATCTCGTCAAACATTTCGCTCGGGTTGACCGAGACCGCGCGCAGCACCTGCGCCGCACGTGCCGCATTTTCGCGGTTCCACAACAGCTCGCGGCGCTGATCCACGATCGCCGCCGCCAGCGGATCAAAGAAGCGCCGCGTCGGCAGGACGCTCTCCGCGAGAGCCGCCGTGCTTTCCTGACCCGCCTCGTCCCAAGCGCTCAGCGACAGGTGCACGGGCAGCCCCGCGAAAGGATGCTGGGCGAGGTTTTCCGCGATCAGCCCCTCGATCTCGCGGCGATCCCCGGTTTGCGGCAACATGACCGGCACCGAAATTTCCTCGCGCGGTTCGGGCGGCAGGACATAGCCATATTGCCTTGCGGTTGCGTCGAGATCGCGGGTGATTGTCAGGATAGCGCGGCTGATGCCGAAGTCGTCGGTGAGGCGAAACTCCTGTCGGGCTTCGCCCGAAGGGGCGCGTGTCATCGGACCAGTGAGTTCGGCCACGGGGGGCGTATCCGGCTGCAACGCCACACCCCAAAGCCGCCCAGTGGGGCCGTCGATCTCGATCTCGCCGGGCTGTTCGATCTGAAAATCCGGGCGATCCGCAGGCGCATCGCCAGAGACGGTTTCACGCAGGGTCAAGACGCCGTCTTCGCCATAGAACCGCAGGGTCACGTCAGCGCCTTTCGGCACCTCGAAATTGGGATCAAGGTCGCCAAGATAAAGCGTCGGCTTGCCGGAATAGGCAGGCGGGCGCACCCAGCCTTCCCAAATCGGCCCCATCGCGACCTCAGACCCAGCATCACCCAGATCGGTCACAGACCCCATCCGCTCAAACGAGCCAAACACAAGCCCCATGCCCAAGGTCGTCAGGGCGATGAGCCTGAGCGCAAACGGATCGCGCGGCGCAAGGTTGAGCGTCGGGGCGACGGCCCGGATCGGCGCCAGCCTCTGGATCATGCGGTTGCGGTGGGCGGTCCAGATCGCCTCAGAGGCTGCATCACCGGCGCCGACAAGCGCGTGATCGGAAAGCGCCTGCAACGGTCGCCCCGGCAGCTGCGCATCGACGCGCGCCATGGCCTCTCCCTGTGCCGGGAGCCGCACACGACGCAATGCGAAGACAAGAGACAAGATGAGCGCAAGACCAAAGACAGCGAGCACGGCCCAGAGCGCCCAAAGCGGAAGCGCGTCCTGAACGCCCAACATGGCAAGGCCAACCGCGAAAACCACGAGGGAAAAAGCCGGCCAGAAAGCCTGCGCCAGACGCTCCACAACGAGCCCGGCACCCGTCGCACGCAGCGCAGTGGACACGCGCCGCGCGAGCGGGCGGTCGAGCGTCTCCGTCAGGTGTCGAGCTGGGTCGCGGTCAGGTTCCATACATCTCGATTCGGCGGTTCAGTTTTCGTTCGAAACACCCGCGCTGAACCGCGCAGGCGTCAGAGCCACACAGGGATGCTATCGCGATTTATCATCTCGTCATAGCTCGGACGCGGCCGGATGACAGCGAATTGATCGCCTTTCACCAGAACCTCCGGAATGAGCGGACGGGAATTATATTCCGACGCCATCACTGCGCCATAAGCCCCGGCGGACCGAAAAGCGACCAGATCGTCCTCCCCCAGTACCGGCATGTTGCGCGCCTTGGCAAAGGTGTCGCCCGTCTCACAGACCGGACCGACGATGTCGATCGGCGCCTGTTCCGCGGCGGCTTCGGGTTCAACAACCGGAATGATGTCGTGATAGGCGTCATACATCGAGGGGCGCACGAGGTCGTTCATCGCCGCGTCAACGATCAGGAAATCACGACCCTCGCCATGTTTGAGATAGATGACGGAGGACACAAGAATCCCCGCGTTGCCGGAGATCAGACGCCCCGGCTCAATCTCGATCTCGCAACCCAGATGTCCAACAGTGCGCTGGATCATCTCGCCGTACTCAACGGGCAGCGGCGGCGCTTCGTTGGAGCGTTCGTAGGGAATGCCAAGCCCGCCGCCCAGATCGAGACGGCGAATGTTGTGGCCATCGGCGCGCAGCGTCTCGGTCAGTTCGGCGACCTTGGTGAAGGCCTGCTCAAAAGGCTCAAGCTGTGTCAATTGCGAGCCGATATGCACGTCGATGCCGACCACGTCGATGCCATCCATCTTGGCGGCGCGGGCGTAAACCTCGCGGGCCGCGGCAATCGGAATGCCGAATTTATTCTCGGATTTGCCGGTGGCGATTTTCGCATGGGTCTTGGCGTCGACATCCGGGTTGATGCGGAGCGCGATGGGGGCTTTGACACCCAGCGCCATAGCGACCTCATTCAGAGCCTCAAGCTCCGGTTCGCTTTCGACGTTGAACTGACGAATGCCGCCTTCCAAAGCCTGACGCATCTCGGAGCGTGTCTTGCCGACGCCCGAAAACACGATTCGCTCGCCCGGAAGCCCCGCCGCTTTCGCCTTGAGATATTCGCCGATGGAGACCACGTCGATGCCTGCGCCCAGCTCGCCCATGAGTTTTAGAACGGCGAGATTCGAGTTTGACTTCATCGCGAAACACACGAGGTGATTCATCCCTGACAGCGCCTCGTCGAAGAGGGTGAAATGCCGGGTCAGCGTGGCCATGGAATAGACATAAAACGGCGTGCCAACCTGCGCCGCAATTTCCGACACCGGTACATCTTCGGCGTGCAGCACGCCGTTCTTGTAGAGGAAGTGATCCATGGGGAAGTCTTTCGATAAGCGCGTGCGGCGCAGGAATTAATTGGCCGGAAAATGGATATTGATGGAGGTGTCCGTGTAGGAGCCACCACGGGAATTCACCCCCACGGTGGTCGACATGCCAACATCCGGCTTCACCGGCTCACCATCCACACCGCAGGCGGCCAGACCTGTCAACATCAGCAACATCACAACACGTTTCATCCAAGCACCTCTTTCCAACGCTTGACCTGCGCGCGCACCTGAGCGGGCGCGGTTCCCCCGTAGCTTGTGCGAGAAGCGACAGAGTTTTCAACCGTCAAGACGTTGTAAACGCCTGTTGTGATGGCGTCGTGAACGGATTTCATCTCATCAATGCTCAAATCCGGCAGATCGACGCCTTTTTTCTCCGCCATGGCGACAAGCGCGCCGGTGACGTGGTGCGCATCGCGGAACGGCAGCCCCGCCTCACGCACCAGCCAATCTGCAAGATCGGTCGCGGTGGAGAACCCTGAGGCGGCGGCTGCCCGCAGGTTGTCGATATTGGCGGTCATGTCAGACACCATGCCGGTCATCGCAGCGAGCGCCAGCATCAGGTTGTCGGCGGCATCGAAGACTTGCTCTTTGTCTTCCTGCATGTCCTTGGAGTAGGCGAGCGGAAGCCCCTTCATCACCGTCATCAGCGCGACATTGGCGCCAAAGATGCGCCCGATCTTGGCGCGGATCAGCTCCGCGGCATCGGGGTTTTTCTTTTGCGGCATGATGGACGAGCCGGTGGAGAAGCGATCCGAGAGCGTCACAAAGCGGAACTGGGCGGAGGACCAGATCACCAGCTCTTCGGCAAAGCGCGACAGGTGCATGGCGCAGATCGAAGCACAGGACAGGAACTCGAGCGCAAAATCGCGGTCCGCCACGGCATCGAGAGAGTTCGCCGTCGGACGATCAAAGCCCAGCGCCTCTGCCGTCATGTGGCGGTCAATCGGGAAGCCGGTGCCTGCGAGCGCGGCGGACCCCAGCGGGCTTTCGTTCATCCGGGTTCGGGCGTCTTTGAAGCGCGACAGGTCGCGGCCCAGCATCTCGACATAGGCCATCATGTGGTGGCCCCAGGTCACCGGTTGCGCCGTTTGCAGGTGGGTGAAGCCCGGCATGACCCAATCGGCACCGGCCTCGGCCTGAACGATCAGGGCACGGATCAGGGCCTCGATGCCGGAAATCGCGGCGTCGAATTGGTCACGTGTCCAGAGTTTGAAATCGGTGGCCACCTGATCGTTGCGCGAGCGTGCCGTGTGCAGACGCCCGGCGGCCTCGCCGATGATCTCTTTGAGGCGCGCTTCGACATTCATGTGGATGTCTTCGAGTGCGGTGGAAAAGGTGAACTCGCCCGCCTCGATCTCTGACAATACCGTGAGCAGGCCTTCCCGAATGGCCTCGGCATCGGTATCGGTAAGAATGCCCTGTTTGGCGAGCATTGCCGCATGGGCGCGTGAGCCTGCGATATCCTGGGAGGCCAGCCGTTTGTCGAAATCAATGGAGGCGTTGATGGCTTCCATGATGGCGTCAGGTCCGGCAGCGAACCGGCCGCCCCACATCGCGTTTGATTTCTTATCGGTCATGGACGTGTCCCGCATGTTGAAAAAGCTGATTGTCGCAACCCTTTATACGGCCCTGAGCCTGGGTGCAATTCCTGCCACCGCGCTCGACCTCGACGCAGCGATGGCTCTGCGCGAAGGCAGCATGCAGAAATTAGGATTCCATTCGGCGCCGAAAGAGGTCAGCGCCCTGCCTTTTGCGGACCTCGACGGCAATGAAGAAACGCTTGCGGACTATCAGGGGCAGTATGTGCTTTTGAACTTTTGGGCCACCTGGTGCGCCCCCTGTCGCAAGGAAATGCCCGCGCTGGATGCGCTGTCTGCGGAATTTGGCGAGCGAGGCCTGACCGTCTTGCCGATCGCCACAGGTCACAATCCCGTCCCGGCCCTGAAAAGTTTTTTTGAGAAGGCGGAAATCAAGACCCTCCCCCTGCGCGTCGACGCCAAAGGCGCCATGGCGCGTGAGATGGGGGTTTTGGGCCTGCCCGTTTCGATCCTGATTTCTCCCGAAGGCAAGGAGATCGCGCGCATGACCGGTGATGCGGAGTGGTTTTCCCCTTCCGCTCAAGCGATCATGACATATGTTATCGATACGCCATAGCCGCTTGATACTGCAGAGTACCGTTGAAACTGCGCGGCATGGCCGCCTCGACCAATGTTTTGATCCTATCGGCAAGCTCCAGAATCTGTTCCAAAGTCTTGTCGATTTCGACATGAAATGTGTCGAGTTGGTCGATGACCGGCGTCAGCGCGGCCGACTGCGCCCCAAGGCGTCCTGCCTCCACGCGACAAAGCACACGGATCGAATCCAGCCCGGTCACCAGCTGCCGCAAGTCCTTGGCGGAACGTGTCAAGGCGGTCACATCATTGAAAACGGACATCAAAACATTTCCCGCTTCGAGCGTGTACTCCTCCAACAGCTTGGTCAGGACGTCCACTTCATGATGGAAACCTTCTTTTTCCACGCCGCGGGACAAAGCCTCCGAGGCGACGGTTTTAACCTCTCGCTGAAGACGAGAAGCCGCCATCATGAAAAGCCCCTGATACACACGAACCATCACGGATTCAGCCAGGCTTTTGCTACCGTTTTCAACCCGAAACCCGCCCAAGTGGTTCGTCACCTCATCTGACATGAGTCGATAATTCTGCGAAATCGCTGAAATCGGCCCACCGGCCGGTTCCAATCGCGACGCGACGATTCGCATATTCGATGGAATTCCTCTGATTTTCGCAAAAGATTCAAAAAGTGACTTTTGCTGCTCGTCCAAAGATTTGAGCGTCGGCAACAGATCCTTGAGACTCTGCAAACGCCCATCCTCAGACCGTGCCAACGCCTTATCCCGCGCATGCATTTCCTGCGCAATCGAATAGGAACTGAACGCTCCGTATGTCGGAAATCCGAGTTCACGCAATTTGGCCCGGATAGCTGCGGCACTTTGCTCTGGGGTAACCCCCTCTGTCTCTTCGTATTTCAAAAACTCGGCATAGGCAGCCTTGGCGCTTTCGAACACTTTTGACGTCGGCTTGAGCCGCACGGACACAAAGCCCCCTTCAATCGGAGAAACAATGGCGAAAACCCAATAATACCGCCCATCCTTGGACCGGTTTTTGACGTAGGCCCCGGTGGCCAGCCCCTTTTTGATTCGTTCCCAGAGGATGTAAAATACACCCTTGGGCATATCCGGATGGCGTATGACTTTATGCGGCGCGCCCACGAGTTCCTCCCAGGAATACTCGGAAACCCGTCGAAAAACCTCATTGCCAGCCGCGATCACCCCGCGATCATCCGTGCGCGAAAAGAAGAGTTCTTCTATCTTGAAGGGAGCTTCGTCATTTTGTGCGGCAAAGCTCGTCGTGGAATATTGGAGCGACATGTCAGATCCCGTTGTCCTGTTTGCCACAGAGAACCAAAGGTTGCTTTCGATCTGGTTAAGCCCGACGATATCACGCCAGATTTCTCAAAAAGCCGCACCTTCCTCCGACAGAACAGGCGTCTTGGTGCGGCAAATTGAACCGAAAATTCTATGCAAATCTATCTCATTTTCCGTTGATTTCCGCTTTCAGGCGCAAAGTGCCATGCATCTCAAGGCTTTAGGCAATTTATAAGCTATTTACGAAATTTTTCATCAAATTCGGCAATTTACTCGCCGTTATCCCAAACCCTCCAAATTCAATTCTGCAATGGGAATGCGATACAAGGTGACGGGATGAACGACTCTTTCTACGACCATAACGATTTGGGAAGCCCGCTGTCCGCAGCGATTGCGAGCCGGGATCGGAACACCATGGACATGGTCCAGGAAGCTTTGCGAAAAAAGCAGGTGATGCTGGCCTACCAACCCATCGTCCAGATCTTGCGCCCTGACCGACCCGCGTTTTACGAGGGCCTTGTCCGCGTGCTCGATAAAACCGGACGGGTGATTCCCGCCCGCGAGTTCATCGAAGTTGCGGAAACCACCGAAACAGGCCGACAACTCGACTGCCTTGCGCTCGAACTCGGCCTGCGCGCCCTCTACGAACATCCGGACCTGAGGCTGGCGATCAACATGTCCGCGCGTTCCATCGGCTACCCGCGATGGAAAGAGACACTTGCAACAGGTTTGGCGAAAGGGCCCACCATCGCGGAGCGGCTTATTCTCGAAATCACCGAAAGCTCAGCCATGGTGATGCCGGATATTGTGTCCGTCTTCATGTCCGAACTGCAAGCCATGGGAATCTCCTTTGCTCTGGATGACTTCGGCGCGGGCTACACGGCCTTCCGCTATCTCAAGGAATTCTATTTCGATATCGTGAAAATCGACGGCGAATTCATCCGCGGCATTGCCTCGAATCCAGACAACCAAGTGCTGACTCAGGCTCTGATCTCTGTCGCGAAACATTTCGATATGTATACGGTCGCGGAATTCGTCGAAAACTCTGCGGATGCAGAATATCTGACCGAGATCGGCATAGATTGTATGCAGGGTCACTATTTAGGTGCGGCGACGATCGACCCCGTTTGGCGCAATCGTGACGAACAGTGCAAAGCCGGTTAACATAAGGCCGTGAAAACGGCGACAAAGCGCCTCTACCCCTTGATGAAGGTTGATTACGCTGCGCACGCAGCATAGACCTAAGTCGGGGAGCTGAGCAACTTTGTTGCAAATTTCACGCCCTTTGGGCAATCTCCCCTCGAAACAACGGGAGAGAGAGTGTCACCATGACCAACGTCGTTATCGCATCCGCAGCACGGACAGCCGTCGGAAGTTTTTCCGGTTCCTTTGCCAATACCCCGGCCCATGAGCTTGGCGCCTGCGTCCTTGAAGCGCTTGTGGAGCGTGCAGGCATCGAAAAAGGGGAAGTGTCCGAGACCATCCTCGGTCAGGTTTTGACCGCAGGCCAAGGCCAAAACCCGGCCCGTCAAGCCCATATCAACGCCGGCCTGCCGCAGGAATCGGCCGCGTGGAGCATCAACCAGGTCTGTGGCTCCGGCCTGCGCACCATCGCGCTCGCCGCACAACACATCATGCTGGGTGACGCAGAGATTGTCTGCGCCGGTGGTCAGGAAAATATGTCGCTTTCCCCCCATGTCGCCAACCTGCGTGCTGGCCACAAGATGGGCGACATGAAGTTCATCGATTCGATGATCAAGGATGGCCTGTGGGACGCCTTCAACGGTTATCACATGGGAATCACCGCCGAAAACGTCGCCAGCCAATGGCAGATTTCCCGCGAAATGCAGGATGAATTCGCGCTGGCTTCGCAGAACAAAGCCGAAGCTGCCCAGAAAGCTGGCAAATTCGCGAATGAGATCACGCCCTTCACCGTGAAAACCCGCAAGGGCGAAACCACCGTCGACCAAGACGAATACATCCGCCACGGCGCCACGATTGAGAACATGCAGAAACTGCGCCCCGCCTTTGATCGCGAAGGCTCAGTCACGGCTGGCAACGCCTCCGGCATCAACGATGGCGCCGCCGGTGCGCTTTTGATGTCGGCTGAGAACGCCGAGAAACGTGGCATCAAACCGCTGGCCCGCATCGCATCCTACGCCACCGCCGGCCTGGACCCGTCGATCATGGGGGTCGGACCGATCTTTGCCTCCCGCAAGGCGCTCGAGAAAGCCGGTTGGAAAGCCGAGGACCTGGATCTCGTCGAGGCCAACGAAGCTTTCGCGGCTCAGGCCTGCGCCGTCAACAAAGACATGGGTTGGGACCCGGCCATCGTGAACGTCAATGGCGGCGCCATTGCCATCGGTCACCCAATCGGGGCCTCCGGGGCACGTATCCTCAACACGCTGCTCTTTGAAATGCAGCGCCGCGACGCCAAGAAGGGCCTCGCCACGCTCTGCATCGGCGGCGGCATGGGTGTTGCTGTCTGCCTCGAGCGCGATTGACCCAATGAAAGAAGGGGCTGTCACGGCCCCTTCATCTCCGCTTGTTAGACAAATCCGAATGATGGATTGAAAATATTCTGCATTTGCATAAGCAATATTATTGCGAACGATAAATATTTTGGATAACAAGATTTCCGAGAGATCAGTGATAAGGAGGATATCATGTCGAGAGTCGCTCTTGTGACCGGAGGATCACGCGGGATTGGCGCAGCCATTTCCATGGCCTTGAAAGAGGCTGGCTACGCCGTGGCCGCGACCTATGCCGGCAATGACGAAGCAGCCGCGAAATTCACCGAGGAAACCGGCATCAAGACCTATAAATGGTCCGTCGCCGACTATGACGCCTGCGCCGAAGGCATCGCCAAGGTCGAAGCAGACCTTGGGCCGGTCGACGTCCTCGTGAACAACGCGGGCATCACCCGCGACGCGCCGTTCCACAAAATGAGCCGCGAACAGTGGCAGGAGGTCATGGACACCAACCTGTCGGGCGTGTTCAACATGACCCACCCGCTCTGGCCCGGCATGCGCGAACGCAAGTTTGGCCGCGTGATCAACATCAGTTCGATCAATGGCCAAAAAGGCCAATTCGGTCAGGCCAACTACTCCGCCGCGAAAGCCGGTGACATCGGTTTCACCAAAGCACTGGCGCAAGAAGGCGCGCGCGCTGGCATCACCGTGAATGTGATCTGCCCGGGCTATATCGCGACCGAAATGGTCATGGCCGTGCCGGAAAAAGTGCGCGAGTCGATCATTTCGACCATCCCCGTCGGTCGTTTGGGCGAGCCAGAAGACATCGCGCGCTGCGTTGTGTTCCTCGCCTCGGACGAGGCCGGTTTTATCACCGGCTCAACCATCACGGCGAATGGCGGTCAGTATCTGACCTGATCGGGACTGCAAAAGCCATAAGCGATTGGGGCTGCATGAGTGCGGCCCCTTTTTTATTGCTCTCCCGAAAAAATCCGCCTTAATCGCCGGCATGACGAACACCACCGCCACAGCCATCGGATTTATCGCCGTCCTGCTTTGGGCGCTTTTGGCGCTCTTCACCGTGGGCGCACACGAAATCCCCGCCCTACAACTCAATGCGGTGTGTTTTGCCATCGGCGGCGCAATCGGGGTCATTTGGACCACCGTCAGCAAACGCTGGCATGAGTTGCGTAATGTGCCGCTGTCTGTCTATGCCTTTGGCACCGTGGGACTTTTTGGCTACCACTTCCTCTATTTCTCGGCCCTCAAAGCCGCGCCCCCTGCCGAAGCCGGGCTGATCGCCTATCTCTGGCCTTTGCTGATCGTGCTGTTTTCGGGCCTCTTGCCGGGGGAGCACCTGCGCCCGCTGCATCTCTTGGGGGCAGCCGTCTCGTTTCTGGGCGCCGCGCTCATCGTCGCCAAAGGTGCCTCTTTTGCCGGGGACTATACGCTGGGCTACCTGCTTGCAGCGGCCGGCGCTCTGACCTGGTCGAGCTATTCGGTGATCTCGCGCCGGTTTCAAGCGGTGTCGAGCATGGTGGTCACGGTCTATTGCCTCGCCACAGCCGTGCTGTCCCTGATCGCGCATCTAGCGCTGGAGGACACAGTCTGGCCCTCGACCCAATTGGGATGGCTGAGCATGATCGCGCTTGGTCTTGGGCCCGTCGGCGCCGCGTTTTATGTCTGGGATATTGGGGTCAAGCGCGGAAATATTCAGCTTTTGGGCACCGCATCCTATGCCGCGCCATTGCTGTCCACACTTGTGTTGGTCGGCGCGAAGATCGCAGAACCCCGCGCCACCTTGATTGTCTCAGCCCTTTTGATCACAGCGGGCGCAGGGCTGGCCGCATATCAAAGCCGCCAGTCCCGGTGATAAAGCGCCTCAGGTTGTAGACAGGCGCGCGATTTCTTCTTTGATACGGAGTTTTTGCTTCTTCAGATCGGCGATCCGAAGGCCATCGGAACCAGGCGAACGCTGGGCGTGTTCAACGGCCTCCGAGAGGGATTGGTGCTTTTTCTTCAGTTCCTCGATGTGGGACGTCAAGCTCATGTCTTCTCCTCTCTGTTAAGGTACAGCTTTGTAAAAGCTATGTAACAAGTGCACCATAGAATTTGAGTCGTGTCACGGCTTGTTTTTGGAACAATGTGACCCAGTGAGGGTCGCATGCGAAATATTGCCAAAACCTTAACCCGACCACGGCAAGGAGGCGCCATCTCGCAAAATCGTTAACACATCGTCAGCATAGCTCTCGCCATCGTGTTCATGACGCAGGCCTTTGTGCATCAAAAGCGCGGGTTCGAGGACAAAGGCCGCGCGACCGCCCTTGCGCGCCTGAATCAGAACCAACTCGGCGACACGCCCGACACGGGGCTGGATCGGACGCACCCGGATCGAGCCCAATCGTCCAGCCATCGCGCAGAGGAGCTCCGGCAAACGATCCGCTTTCTGGATCATCGTCAGATAGCCCTTCGGCTTGAGACGCCGCGCGGCCACATCGACCCAATCCGACAGGGGCGTCTCTCCGGCCAAAGCCAGATCACGCCCGGCATCCTCGGCCGCCGTCGAGCGGCTGCGTTCATAATAGGGCGGGTTGGCGATGACGTGATCGAAGCTCCGGGCGCGCAAGTCCAGCGGCAAATGTCGTAAATCTGACGTGAAAACAGTGAGATCGGCACGGTTTTCTTCGGCATTTCGGCGCGCGAGATCGGCATAGAAGGGTTGAAGCTCGACCCCGGTCAGGTGCAGATTTTCAACGCGCGCCTGCAAACACAGAGACGCGACCCCGGCCCCACAGCCCAATTCCAGAACGCTTTCACCCGTGCGCGCGGGCGTGGCCGCCGCCAAAAGCACGGGATCGACCCCGGCACGATACCCTTTGACGGGTTGGAAAATATTGAGCCGCCCCCCGAGAAAAGCGTCACGGCTCAGATCGGAGGTTGCGCTCACACGTCTTCCAATTCGAAATCATTGTCCTTGAGGATACGCCGCGCCTGAGCGAGGTCATCGTCGCGCACCATGAGACGGCGCGGCAAAATACCGATGCTGCCCTCAAGGACGCTCATATGGACGTCCATTTCAAAGCAGTCTATATCCTCCCCGGAAAGAAGGGCTTTGGCATAGACGATCTGGGTCGGGTCGGTTGTGCGAAGAAGCTGTTTCATCACGTTGATTTAACGACAGGCCACGAGCTTTGTCGAGCCGGGGAAAACCGAGGAGATCAAACATGGGGCTGGAAAAAGTGGGTTTGGAGAAAGCCGTCGTAAAGCCGCATGAAAGACTGGCGCATGCATTGGCGTCGGAACTCGACGCCGTCAATGCGCTGATCCGCGACCGGATGTCCTCGAAACACGCGCCGCGTATTCCCGAAGTGACCGCGCATTTGATCGAGGCGGGCGGCAAACGCCTGCGTCCGATGCTGACGCTGGCGGCGGCCAAGGCCTGTGGTTATGACGGTCCCTATCACGTGCATCTCGCCGCGACTGTCGAGTTCATCCATACCGCGACGCTGTTGCATGACGACGTGGTCGATGAAAGTGCCCAGCGACGCGGTCGCCCGACCGCCAACCTGTTGTGGGACAACAAATCTTCGGTTCTGGTCGGCGATTACCTTTTCGCCCGCGCGTTCCAGTTGATGACAGACGCGGACAACATGCGCGTTCTGCAAATCCTGTCCAATGCCTCGGCCACGATTGCCGAGGGCGAGGTGCTTCAGCTCACCGCAGCGCAGGATTTGAAGACGGATGAAAACATCTACCTGCAAGTCGTGCGCGGCAAAACGGCGGCGCTGTTTTCGGCGGCGACCGAAGTGGGTGGCGTTCTGGCCGAGGCTGACGAGACGATGGTCAAAGCACTTTTCGACTATGGCGACGCGCTTGGGATTTCCTTTCAGATCGTCGACGACCTGTTGGATTACTGGGGCTCCGAGCAGACCGGCAAGAACATCGGCGACGATTTCCGCGAACGCAAACTGACCCTGCCGCTGATCAAGGCGATTGCCAAAGGCGACGATGAAGAACGTGCCTTTTGGGTGCGAACGATCGAAAAGGGCAAACAGGAAGAGGGCGATCTCGACCATGCGATTGCGCTCTTGAACCGTCACAATGCGCTCGAAGACACGCGTGACGTGGCGCTCGCATGGTCGGCCAAAGCCAAAGAGGCACTCAAGGCCCTGCCCGAGGGTGAGATCGTCGAGATGTTGTCAGACATTGCCGATTATGTGGTCGCGCGTATAAATTAAGCAGCAACGTCCCTCAGGCATGATCTCCTGTGGTCCTGCCCTGAGACCACGGCAACGTCCGTGAAGAAATTCCATTGCCTTTCATAGATGTACCCCCGCACAGAGACGAAGCTTGCGCTAGACTTCACACGGGTTACACATCTATCAAAGACACGAGCGCGATTGCGACAGATCAGGGAACTTAACGAATGTCATTGATTACCCCGGTTATTTTGTGCGGCGGCTCTGGAACACGGCTTTGGCCGCTTTCGCGCAAGAGTTATCCAAAACAGTTTGTCCCACTCGTCGATGAACAAACGCTGTTTCAGGCCTCGGCCAAGCGGTTGAGCGGAACCAGCGGAACGCTCGATTTCGCCGCTCCGACTGTGCTCACGGGGTCGGATTTTCGGTTCATCGTGACCGAACAGCTCTCGGCCATCGGCATCGACCCCGGCGCCATCCTGATCGAACCCGAAGGCCGCAACACAGCGCCCGCGATTTTTGCAGCCGCTCTCTATCTCGCCGACAAGGATCCGAACGCGATCATGTTGGTTGCCCCCTCAGACCATGTCGTACCGGATGTTGCCGCCTTCCATGCCGCCATCGAAAAGGGGCTGATCGCAGTCGAGGCAGGCAAACTTGTCACCTTCGGCATCACACCGACACGGGCCGAGACCGGCTACGGCTATCTTGAACTCAATGCTCAGCCAGACGCCTCAGGCTCCGCCGTCGATTTGAAACAATTCGTGGAAAAACCTGATACGGCTCACGCCGAAGAGATGCTCGCGGCGGGAACTTTCCTCTGGAATGCCGGGATTTTCCTGTTCAAGGCGAAGGACATCATCACCGCTTTCACGAAACATGCCCCCAGTCTGATCGCCCCGGTCACAGAAGCCGTGGACGCGGCTCAGGTCGACCTCGGCTTCTTGCGCCTCGCCCAGGAGGCCTGGGCCAAGGCCGAAGACATTTCCCTCGACTACGCCGTGATGGAAAAGGCCGACAACCTCGCCGTTGTGCCCTTTAACGGCGGCTGGTCCGATCTCGGCGGCTGGGACGCGGTCTGGCGCGAAGCGGGCCCCGATGAAAACGGCGTCGTGACCACCGGCGACGCAACCGCCATCGACTGTAAAGACAGCCTTATTCGCTCCGACAGTGATCGCCTCGAAGTGGTTGGCATCGGTCTCGACAACATCATGGCCATCGCGATGAATGACGCGGTTCTGGTGGCGGATATGTCCCGCGCGCAGGACGTCAAAAAAGCCGTTACCGCGCTCAAGGCCAAAGGCGCGGATCAGGCCACGCATTTCCCGAAAGACCACCGCCCTTGGGGCTGGTTCGAAAGCCTCGTGGTCGGCAGCCGCTTTCAGGTCAAACGCATCCACGTCCACCCCGGCGCAGCACTGAGCCTGCAAAGCCATTTCCACCGCTCCGAACATTGGATCGTGGTCGAGGGCACCGCGCAAGTCACCGTCGATGACGAAGTGCAATTGGTGACCGAGAACCAATCCGTCTACATCCCGCTGGGCGCGGTTCACCGGATGGAGAACCCCGGAAAAGTGCCGATGGTCTTGATCGAGGTGCAAACAGGGTCTTACGTGGGCGAAGACGACATCATCCGCTACGAGGATGTCTACTCCCGCGGGCAAGGCGCGAAGGGATAAGCAAGATGGCTCCCAAATTCGGCACCAGCGGTCTGCGCGGACTTGTCACCGAGCTGACGGATGACCTCGTTGCGGATTATGTTCATGCGTTTTTGAGTACCGTGAAATCTGACCTGCTTTATGTCGGTCAGGATTTGCGCCCTTCTTCACCGCGCATTGCCAAGACCATTTGCGACACGGCGCAGAGCGCGGGCGTGGATGTCATCGACTGCGGCGCGCTTGGCACGCCCGCTTTGGCGCTGTCCTCCATGACGGCAAAAGCCCCCGCGATCATGGTGACCGGAAGCCACATCCCCGCAGACCGCAACGGCTTGAAATTCTACCTTGCGGATGGCGAAGTGTCGAAATCGGACGAGGCGGCGATCAACGCGGCCTATGCAAGCAAGACCCGCTATCAAGGCGTGGCGAGCGGCAGCTATCGCGCGGCGCCAGAGGCCGAAACGCTCTATATCGCGCGTTACATCGACGCCTTTGGCAAGGGCGCGCTCGAAGGGCTCAAAATCGGTGTATACCGTCATTCTTCTGTGGCCCGGGACACGATGGAGGCGATATTCACGGGCCTCGGCGCCCAGGTTGTCCCCCTCGCCCATTCAGACAGGTTCATCCCCGTCGACACCGAAGCCGTCGATCCCGAGACCCGCGAGAAACTGCGTGCGTGGTGTCAGGACAACCACCTTGACGCCATTGCCTCTACCGATGGCGATGCCGACAGGCCGATGCTCACCGATGAGACCGGCAAGGTCATTCCCGGCGACATTCTCGGCGTGTTAAGCGCGCAGGTTCTCGGCGCGAAATCCGTCGTCACGCCGGTGTCCTCCAACGACATGGTACGTCGCCTGCCGGAGTTCGACGAAGTGATCCTGACCAAGATCGGTTCACCCTTTGTCATCGCGGGCATGAATGAGGCCAAACATCCAGAAGTCGTTGGGTTCGAGGCCAACGGCGGCTTTCTTCTGGGCTTCGAGGCGTCTCTCAGGGCCGCGCTTTCACCGCTGCCGACCCGCGACTGCATCCTGCCGATCCTCGCCGCGCTCCTGGCCGCAAAAGAGGCCGGGCAGAGCCTGTCCGACAGGGTCGCCGCCCTGCCGCCCTGCTTCACCGCCGCCGACCGCGTGCAGGAGATTGACCGCGACAAGGCGAAGGTCTTTCTGGATGGTCTGATCTCGGACAATGCCAAACGCGCGGCCTTTTTCGCCCCCTTCGGTACAATCGCCTCCACCGATCTCACCGACGGGCTTCGGGTCGATTTCGACAGTGGCGACGTGCTGCATCTGCGCCCCTCCGGCAATGCACCTGAGTTCCGCATTTACGCTCAGGCGCAGAGCGAGGACAAAGCCCAGACACTTGTCAGTGCCGCCTATCAGGGTGTGTCAAAAGCCGTGCTGTAAACGCGTCTCAGCAAGGCATCGTGCTGTAAACGCGTTTCAGCCGGGCATCGCGCTGTAAGCGCGTTTCAGCCGGGCATTGTGCTGGCGGATTTGATCCACCACCACGGGTTGCCCTCGGCCAGTTGCAGCGCCGCGGCATCCGCCTTGTAACGATCCTCGAACAGGGCAAAACAGGTGGCGCCAGAGCCCGACATCCGCACCATCTGCGCACCGGGTGCCAAAGCCAAGGCCGTGAGGGCCGCCGCCACGTCTGGCGCAAGTTTCACCGCCGGGCGTTCCAGATCGTTGCGCTGTGTGCCGAGCCAATCAATGAAAGACAGGCTGTCGGGCCAGTCAGGCAAGAGATCCGGCATCTCCATATTATCCTTGCTTGACAAAGCCTTGAACACCTCCGGCGTCGACACCTCAACGCGCGGATTGACCAAAACCATGTGCAATGCGGGCATGGCCACGGGCGTCAGTTCATCGCCGATTCCGCGCATCCGCACGGGCTTGGTTGCCAGGCACACGGGCACATCGGCCCCCAAGGACAGGGCCCGCTCCGCAGTGACCGGCTCCGCCCCCAGACGCGCCGCCGCGCGCAATGTGGCCGCTGCGTCGCTAGACCCCCCGCCGATCCCGGAGGCAGGCGGCAGGCGTTTGTCGAGCACCATCTCCATCGGAGTTCCCGCCAACTCTGCGGCGCGCATCACGAGGTTTGTTTCATCCGTCGGCACACCCTCGGTAAAGGGCCCGGTGACGGACAGAGACGACGTGGCGGCGGGCGTCGCCGTCACCTGATCGCCAAGATCGACAAAGGCCACCAGACTGTCCAACAGATGATAGCCATCGTCGCGCTGGCCCGTGACGTGAAGCGTCAGGTTGATCTTGGCGGGCGCAAATACCTTGACCGTCATTTATCCATCCGACCCCATGCGCGTCGGCTCTTCGCCCTCTTCGATCAGAACCCGGTCCAGCCCGACGTTGAGCTTGCGACGGATGCGATCCGCCTCATCTTCTTCCGGCTCAAACGACAGGGCGCGTTGCCATTGGAACCGCGCCTCGCGATCCCGGCCCACGGCCCAATAGACATCGCCCAAATGGTCATTGATGACCGGATCGACCGGCATCAATTCGACCGCCCGCTCCATCGGTTCGATGGCCTCTTCATAGCGGCGCAGACGGTAGAGGCCCCAGGCGAGGCTGTCGGTGATATAACCATCCTGCGGCCGCGCCTCGGCGGCTTTGCGGATCATTTCCATCGCCTCGTC